>DYDH01000409.1 GCA_020717985.1 Herpetosiphon sp.
TTTCCCATAATATTATCTGGACACACCGTCAAAGTCTTTGTAAACTGTCTGCATGATCATGATTGGCGGACGGATATTTTCTGAAGAAATTCTTGGCCGGATTGCGCAAACAATCGAAAAGGAACCAACGATTTCGAGACGACAGTTGTCGTTACGAGTTTGCGAGTGGCTGGATTGGCGCAATTCCGCGCGGCGATGGCAAGAGATGAGTTGCCGCAAAGCCTTGCTGGAATTGAATCGTCGCGGAGCGATTAAACTTCCAGCGCTTACCATGCGCTATGCTTTCCAGCAAGCTAAACGAGAGGTGGCTACGCCACCGCTGGCGACAGTGGAATGTTCTTTGTCGGAACTGGGCGCGGTGGAGATCATTCGTGTCACATCTGCCACTTTGTCCGCGCTCTGGCGAGGCATGTTGGATGCGCACCATTACCTAAAAAGCGGACCATTGTGCGGAGCGCAACTTCGATATTTAGTGCGCAGCGAACGATATGGCTGGATTGGCGGATTGAGTTACAGCGCATGCGCTCGGCGAGTAGAACGTCGTGACGCCTGGATTGGCTGGACAGAGCCGGCTCGCGAGCGAAATCACATCTTCGTGGTGAACAATAGTCGCTTTTTGATTCCGCCAATGGTGAAGGTCAAGAACTTGGCGTCACATGTATTGGCGCGTTGCCAATCGCGATTGGCGGACGACTGGGAAGAAGTCTACAACTATCGTCCAGTTTTGTTGGAAACATACGTGGAGCGAGGTCGTTTCGCAGGCAGTTGCTACCGCGCGTGTAATTGGACGCATGTGGGAACGACAAGTGGTCGAGGCCGACAGGGCGACGGAGCGACGATCAAGGATATTTATGTTCTGCCATTGGATGTGGCGTGGCAGACGGTGTTGTGTCGCCAGCCGGATGGCATAATTCACGTTCGCAAAGCAGCGGAAAAACGTCTGCCGCGAGATTGGATTGAAGCGGAACTGGGAGGAGCGAACTTGGGAGACCGAAGACTAACGGCGCGTTTATTGGAGATGACCGGGAAGTTCTATTCTCAACCGACGGCCAATATTCCGAGCGCCTGTGGATCAGTAAAGGCGACGAAGGCGGCATATCGGTTTTTGGATAATGAAACCGTTCGATGGCAGGCAATTCTGCAGCCACACTACGAAGCTACGGAAGAGCGTTTGCGTGACACAAGTCTGGCGCTTGTCGTGCAGGATACGACAACGCTGAATTACAGCACGCATCCACACACAAAAGGGCTGGGTCCGATTGGCACAGACATCGAGAATGTTCGTGGATTGATGATTCATGATACGATGGCGTTTAACACAAAAGGCGTTCCATTAGGGCTATTGAATGTTCAGTGTTGGGCGCGAGAAGGGATCGGCAGCAGGCAAGATCGGCATCGTAAGCCACTTGAGGAGAAGGAGAGTTGGAAATGGGTGGAGAGTTACCGAGCGGTGTCTGCGGTTCAGAAACGTTGTCGAAAAACCAGCCTGGTGGTTGTGGCGGATCGAGAGGCTGATATTCATGAGGTGTTTTGCGAGCAAGCCAGAACCAACTACGGAGCGCAATTGTTGATTCGCGCCGAACGCACACGCAATCGCAAAGCTGGCGAGGAAGACGCAACAGGGGAGTTTTTGTGGCCATTGCTGGAGCGACAACCTGTGATAGGGACGCGCGAAATCCTGGTTCCACCGAATGAAAAACGAGCGGCTCGGCAAGCGACGCTGGAGGTGCGAACAATGCCGGTCACATTGCGGCCACCCAAGACAAAAGGGCAGTTGCCGCCAGCGCGAGTATGGGCGGTATTGGCGCAGGAGACCATGCCACCTGCCGGAGTCGAGGGCTTGGAATGGATGTTGCTTACCACGGTTGAGGTTAAGAATAAGGACGACGCTTGCGAACGTTTGGAATGGTATGCTCGTCGTTGGGGAATAGAAGTTTATCATCGCATATTGAAGAGTGGTTGTCGCGTAGAGGCACGCCAACTGGAATATGCGCATAACCTGCAGAACTGTCTGGCGATAGACATGGTAGTGGCCTGGCGCATTCACTATCTGACGACGTTGGGACATGAGACGCCGGATGTTCCCTGCACAGTATATTTCACAGACTCGGAGTGGAAGGCATTAACAACGTTCACAGCCAAAACCAAGACGCCGCCAGACGCGCCTCCGGATTTGAACACGGCGGTGCGACTTCTGGGCAAATTAGGAGGACATTTAGGGCGCGCCAGCGATGGTCATCCAGGCGCTGAAGTGCTCTGGCGCGGCATGGCGCGCTTGACCGATATTGAAGCAGCCTACGATCTCTATCACTAAATTTCCCGTTTTGCGTTTTCTCAAAAAACGCCCTGTTTTCCTTGTGCTCTGATAACTTGTGGGTAAAGATCAGCTTTAAGACTAGGGATACTTCAAATGATTCGGTTCAGATAGGTTCGAACGGCGACGATAACGGCATCA
>DYDH01000122.1 GCA_020717985.1 Herpetosiphon sp.
GGCGCAGGCTGCGGATCGGCGGCATCCCGCGTTCAACAAACTTTTTATCGAAAGCGAATATCTTCCCAACGAGAACGCGCTGCTGTTCACGCGTCGTCCGCGCTCAGCGGATGAAAAGCCTATTGTGTTAATCCATGCGATGATTATTGAATTTGGGCGCAAAGTGACTGGCGAACACGAAAGTGACCGCGCTAAATTCCTCGGCAGGTCGCAGACCTTGCACACGCCGCTGGCATTGCGAAATTCCAAGAGTCATCTTTCTGGAACCACAGGAGGGACGCTTGACCCGATCATGTCGCTTGGTCAGGAAATTGATTTGAAGCCGCACGGAAAAACGCGCGTCACATTCCTGACTCTGGCGGCTCCATCGCGCGCCGAAGCCTTGGAAAAACTTTCCCGTTATCAGTCGGGTCAATCCATTCACCGCGCCTTTGACGACGCCCGCGCCCAAAGCGAGCACGAACTGCTCGACCTCGGGTTGAATGCCTACGCCGTCGAAAATATCCAACGCCTTTTATCAGCCCTGCTTTATCCGACTGGCGTTCTTCGCGCCGCACCGCATGTCCTCGCGCAAAACGTGAAGGGACAATCTGACCTGTGGGCGTTCGGCGTTTCTGGCGATTATCCGATTTTGCTCGTACGCATCCGTGATGGCGAATCGCCCCTGCTCGTTGAAGCCCTGCAAGCCTTTACCTATTGGCGAAGCCGCCACGTTACGGTTAATCTGGTCATCCTCAATGAAGAGGATACGGGCTATGCTCTCGATCTGCACAATACCATCGTGCGCCAGATCTCGCGCATGGGCGCGGTGGATTCGCTAAATCAGCGCAACGGAATTTTCATCCTGCGTGCCGATCAACTTCAACCTGCCGACAAGATTTTATTTGAAACTGTCGCGGGTGTTATTTTGGATGAAAAGAACGGGACGCTTGCCGAACATGCTTTGCGTTTGACTCTGCAAACGACCCGCCTGCCACAGTTCACCGCTTCACTCTCCCCGACAGTTGATCCTGAACCGACAGCTTCGCTTACTCTGCCAGTTGACCTGCTCGCAGACAACGGTCTTGGCGGATTCAGTCCCGATGGCAAAGAATATGTCATCCATCTGAAATCAGGTCAGCACACACCGCACCCGTGGATTAACGTCATCGCCAATCCGCAGTTTGGATTTTTGGTTTCCGAATCAGGCTTTGGCTCCACTTGGGCAGAGAACAGCGGCGAGAACCGCCTGACCCCGTGGCGTAATGACCCTGTCACTGACATGCCGAGCGAAGCAATCTACCTGCGCGATGAAGAAACGGGCTTGGTCTGGTCGCCGACCCTCATGCCAGCGGGAGCAGATACAACGCATGTGATTCGTCACGGCGCGGGCTATTCGATCTTCGAGAGTCAGAGTCACGGACTGAATCAAAATCTAAAATTATTCGCCGCGCCTGACGCGCCAGTCAAGATTGTGCAACTACGATTGCAAAATTTGTGGGAACGTCCGCGCCGCGTCACGGTTACTTATTATGCCGAGTGGGTGCTTGGCACAACCCGCGATACACAGCAAGCGCACATCATGCCAGAGTTCATCCCTGAGCAAAATGCTTTGATTGCCACGAATCATTTCAACAGTGAGTTCGGTGGACGTGTGGCATTTCTCGCCGCCAGTAAATATCCGCACAACATCACCACCGACCGCACAGAGTTTTTGGGGCGCATGGGAAGTCTGCGCAACCCCGCCGCTCTCGGTCGCATTGGATTGGAAAGCGCGGTTAATGCTGGGCTTGACCCGTGCGCCGTTATCCAACTCCATGTTGATCTTGCACCTGGCGCATCGGAAGAAGTTTTCTTCTTGATTGGCGAAGGAAAAGATCGGGATGAAAGTATCGCGTTGATTGAGCAGGTTCAAGGTCAGGTCGATGCGCTCTGGCAATCCGTCCAACATCATTGGGATGAAATCCTGAACGTCATCACTGTTGAAACTCCCGATCAAAGTATGAATATCATGCTCAACCGCTGGCTGATGTATCAAACACTGGCTTGCCGTTTGTGGGGACGCACCGCGCTGTATCAATCGAGCGGCGCGTTTGGATTCCGCGACCAATTGCAGGATGTGATGGCGCTGCTGCATACCCGACCCGACATCGCGCGCGCGCAAATTTTGGAAGCGGCGCGGCACCAGTTCGAGGCGGGTGACGTGCTCCACTGGTGGAATCCGCCCGCGGGTCGCGGGGTGCGCACACGCTTTTCCGATGACCTACTCTGGCTGCCATTCGTCACCGCCGAGTATATTTCCGCCACGGGCGATGAATCCATTTTGAGCGAGACCATCCCATTCCTGAAAGGCGAAGCGCTCAAAGCGGGCGAAGCCGAACGGTACACGCAATATGCAACGGCGGGAGAATCGCACACGCTTTACGAGCATTGCCGCCGCGCGATTGAAAAGGGAAACACATCTGGTGCGCATAACTTGCCGTTGATGGGCGGCGGGGACTGGAACGACGGCATGAACCGCGTCGGCATGGACGGGCGCGGCGAGAGCATTTGGCTCGGCTGGTTCCTGCACACCACGCTCAAGCGTTTTGCGTCGCTGGCGGTTTTGATGAAGGACGACCCCGCGCTATTTCTTCAACAGGCAGAGAAATTATCGCAGGCACTCGAATCTTATGCGTGGGACGGCGAATGGTATCTGCGCGCCTTTTATGATGACGGCTCGAAGATGGGTTCACGCGAAAGCATTGAATGTCAGATCGATTCGATTGCCCAATCGTGGGCGGTTTTATCGGGTGCGGCAGACCCAGCACGGGCGGCGCAGGCGATGGTATCGGTCAACAAGCGGCTGGTGAAAGAAGCCGAGCAAATGATCTTGTTGTTTACTCCGCCTTTCGATAAATCGCCGCACGACCCTGGTTATATCAAAGGCTATTTACCAGGCGTGCGCGAAAACGGTGGACAGTACACGCATGCCGCAATTTGGACAGCCTGGGCGTTTGCAAAACTTGGTCAGGGAGATCGGGCAACGGAATTATTCCGCATGTTGAATCCCATAGCTCATGCGGATACATCCGAGAAGGCGGAACGCTATAAAGTGGAACCATACGTCATCGCCGCCGACATTTATGGTGTGCCTCCGCATGTCGGCAGAGGCGGCTGGACTTGGTACACAGGCTCCTCCGCGTGGATGTATCGTCTGGGCATCGAAGCTATTTTGGGAATCACGCGAGTCGGGGATACGCTCAATATCAATCCATGTATTCCGCATGATTGGAGAGGCTTCAAAGTGGATTATCGTTTTGGATCCGCGCATTACAAGATCAGCGTGGAGAATCCACAGAATGTTAATTGCGGCATCCAGCAACTTGTGTTGGATGGATCTTTGTTATCCGATGGGATAATTCCGCTTGTAGATGATAACTTGTTGCATACGATTCAGGTCATGATGAAATAATTGTTAATTACCTCAAAAATTGTAGACTGTGCCTCAAACCGAAGTTGAGAGCGAGCCTCATGTTTTCAAGCCAAAATTGGCAAAATGCTAAACAAAAAAACCGTCCCAAAGGGGCGGTTTTTTTGTTTAGCATTGGCGGTCCCGACGGGGATCGGACCCGCGGTGCGTAACATTTTCGCAAACTAACGATGAGTTGAATTTTGAGCCTTTTTCAAGGCTTTTTTATAATTACTGGCTGAATTTTAAACGGGGAGATGGAGCCTGTCAAGCAAAAAATGGGGAGTTCGTTAAAGTCGAGACAAATGTCCACTTATGCCCACTTGTGTCACAATTTTTATGCTTGGCTTACTAGCTCGCAAGCATAAAAATGCGCATAGTCACTTCGGCAAATCATAAAAACTTGCCGGATGAGTAAGTAGCCGGCACAGGATGCGGTTTAATTATCTACTACCAATTGCGTCAGTACCTTATTCTGCAAACATCTCAGCCAATATGGCAAGCACTGCTTTTTGAGTTGCTGCGCTGATGGTTCCTAATCTTTTTGCTAATCTAGTTTTATCCACCGTTCGGATTTGATCCAAAATAATTTGCCCATCCTTGCCTTGAAATTTGCACGAGACGCGGGTTGGGTAGGCACGACCCTTTGTGGTCATGGGTGCGACAATGACCGTCGCAATATGAGTGTTCATTTCATCGGGAGAAATGATTAGGCAGGGTCGCATCTTTTTGATCTCGCTTCCGACCGTCGGATCGAGATTGACCAGATACACTTCAAACCGTTTTGTTACCATTTCCACTCACTCCGATCCCATTGGGTAGAAGTCGGCTGATCAAGCATTTTGTCGTCACCGTGTTTTGCCATTGCAAGGAATTGCTCCTCCCATCCGTAACGCGGATGGGTAACCGGACGAAGAACAAGTTGTCCGCGTTGGACGACAATTTCCACTTCTTTATTGAATCCCATTTGATCGATCAACAACTTGGGCAGACGCACGCCGCGTGAGTTTCCGATTTTAACGATTTGTGTATGGACGATGTTCATTTTATCTTCTTTCTCCGTAAGTGATTACATTGTAACCACGCGACAAAGAAATGTCAACGGGTATTTTTCGGTACTGCCATAATCGGTAGTTGGTAATTGAGGGGGAAGAAAAAGTGTAGTAGGATGTGCGCTTGCAAAACTCCATAGACAAGGAAAGCCTCATCTATTGAACAGACAAACTTCATATATATTGATCTTGGTCATACTCATGCTAGTGCTGGAACTACCGCGGCTGAAAACAGTGTGGAAGGCAGCGACCAAGAAAAGAAGTTTAGCGAAAACAAAAAAATCTCGCGAGCTAAAAGCAAAAACACCAAACGACTGCCCGTACTGCGGCAAGGGAGAACACAAGGAAAACATCCCTCCTCCTGATCCCAGCCTCATCCCATATAGTGAAACCAAAAGCAAGCGGGGCAGGAAAAAGAAGATCTGCACCAATAAATACTTTTGTTCTAATCCGCTTTGCTATTATTACCAGGTAACAGATGAGAGAATCCATGCATTGATCGGGTACGGAGCGCATGGGAAGCATGATGAGCGCATCCCAGATCTGTATTGCCAGTGCTGTAAAACGAAATTCACGGTGCGAAAGTGGACCCTATTATATCGGCTGAAAACGTTGTCGAAGATCATCTTTCTGGCGATGAATTTACTGGTGTTGGGGATCGATGTATCCGCGTTGCAGGAAGCGCTGGGGATACAGGAAAGTACCCTGCGGACCTGGCTGACGCGCAGCGGAGTGCAAAGCCGAAAGCTGCACGAGCACTTCTTTCGGGATCTTTCTCTGGGACATATCCAGTTGGATGAGTTGTGGGCGAATGTGAAAGAGAAAGGGCAAGTGCTGTGGGTCTGGACGGTGTGTGAAGCGAAAACGAAGATTATCCCGGTGCTTCAGATAGGAGCGCGTAGCCAACAAATGGCATACTCAGTGGTACACGAGTTAAAGAGTAGGATGAAAGCAGACTGTGTACCAGTATTTCGCACGGATGGGTTGCAGCATTATTACTACGCCCTGACAGCGCACTTCGGAGAATGGATAGTCCGCGCTGGAGAAAAGAAGCCGGTATGGTTGGTGCTTTCGGACTTCTTGTACGCGCAGGTGATCAAACAGCAGAGGCGTTTCCGCTTGGTGAGCGTGGAACATCGCTTGTTATGGGGCAGTGTAGAAGAATACCGCTCGCGGTTGAAATCGAATGGATTGAGCGGGAATATCAATACCTCATTTATTGAGAGAGTAAACTTAACGATCCGACAATCGATTTCTAAATTGACGCGGCGCACTTGGGGACCAGCACAGTATCCATCCGAGTTGGAAGATCATCTGTACTGGTGGCTGGCATATTATCATTTTGCTCGACCGCACGAGAGCTTGCGAGTCAGGCTGGAAGAACCTGTACAGCGGAAGGGCAAGCAGAGGCCGAGGTTATATCAAAAGATGACTCCAGCAATGGCAGCTGGGCTTACGTCACGGCGATGGTCAGTGAAAGAGCTGATCAGTTACCCGCTGCAATAAAAGGGGTAGGGGAGGGAAAATTGAAAGGGAATGCTATGAGGCTGGCGTAGACTCTGCTGGCACTGTGGCAGTCGGCGCATATTCGAACAAAAACACGCCCAAGTGAGCGCGTTTTAATTACCAACTACCGATTATGGTGGTACCTCATAGAGTTGATCAGTTATCCACAACTGTAATAATAATTAAGGGTTAATAAAAGCAAATAGATTGTGACCACATTTATTACTAGATGTTCGTTTCACAAAAGAAAAATACACGATAGAATTAGACAAATTAATATTGTGGTGTGCTAAATTATTTTAGGAGGCAAGTCAACATGAAGATTACGCTTATTTCACCAAAAGGCCCGCTCTATCGTCATCGTGGAGGAATATTCAAAAAGAACCTTCGTTATGCGCCTCTCACCCTCACTACACTCGCGGCATATATTCCGGCAGAACTCAACACCACCGTTGAAATCCTTGACGAGGGTGTTGAGGATGTGGATATCAATCGTGTGCAGGCGGACTTGGTCGGCATTACATCCACCACGGGTAATTCCTTTCGGGCTTATGAACTGGCAGACCAGTTACGGGCACGCGGCATACCTGTGGTGATGGGCGGGCCTCATGTAACGTTAGTACCTGACGAAGCCCAGCAGCATGTCGACTCTGTGGTGGTCGGTTACGCCGAAGACATCTGGCCGGAACTGTTGCGCGATTTTGCTGCCGGACAGATGAAACCGCGCTACGTGATGTCGCCGGATTTAAGCCTCGCCAACCGTCCTTTCCCAAAGCGTGAACTGGTCAAAAAACATGGGTACATCACTACTCATGTTTTTGAAAGCCAGCGTTCTTGCATTCATTACTGCGATTTTTGCGTCGCGCCCGCGGCCTGGGGAAAAAAACCATTTTATAAGCCGGTCGAGGATGTGATTGCGGATATCAAACAACATTACGACAAACGCATCCTGTTCATTGACCTGAACCTGATCAACGATACCGATTACGCGTCGCGGCTGTTCGAGGCGCTTATCCCGCTCAAGGTGGACTGGTTCGGGCTGACGACGACCTTGCTCAACAACGACAAGTCCCTGCTTGACCTGGCAGCCCGCAGTGGCTGTTCGGGTTTGCTAATGGGTTTTGAGTCGATCAGCAAAGATAGCCAGAAGTTGATGAAAAAAGGATTCAATTCGCCAGACGAATACCGCGCCATCGTGGAGGAACTCCACCGCTACAAGATTACACTCATGGCTTGCTTTACTTTCGGGCTGGACAACGACACGCCCGATGTATTCATGGAAACCGCAAAGTTTGCCGTGGATGCCAATATTGACCTGCCGCGTTACGCCATTGTTACACCTTTTCCCGGCACAGCGCTATACCAACGGCTGGAAAGCGAAGGGCGCATCCTGACCAAAAATTGGGAACTCTACGATGCCCAGCACGTAGTCTTTCAACCCAAGCAAATGACAGTTGACCAGCTATATGCCGGCCATGAAAAAGCCTGGAAGCACTCCTACTCCATCCCTTCCATGACCAAACGTTTCCTCGGTTCGCGCATTCAGGTCCCGGTCTGGTGGGTGACAAATATTGGCTATCGTTTTTACGCTAACCATCTCAAGGATTTCTACAATTGCGATTGGATCATGGGGCAGGTATCACCGGTTAAATTTCCGCAGGCGGCCGATTAGCGTAATACGAAATTCCAACCCTGCTTCCTATGGGCGCAAAAGGTCTGGATATCAAATCTGTGCCAGCCATCTCATTGCTCAAAACCCTGATTTATATCTCGTCGGAGAATCTCCATGAAAGTGACATTCATTCACCCCTGCATAGGTCGCCGTGTCAACCAGCCTTACATCCGCTCATGGCAGATGGAGCCGCTTGCCCCAGCAGTGCTGGCTGCGCTGACACCACGCGAGATTCAGCGCGTTTTTTATAACGATGGGTTGGAACCGATTCCATTTGACGAACCAACCGACTTGGTGGCCATGAATGTGGAAGCCTATACCGCCAGACGCGCCTACCAGATTGCCAGCGAATACCGCAAACGAGGCATCCCGGTGGTAATGGGCGGAGTTCACGCCACGCTCTGCCCCGAAGATGTGGCGCAGTATGCTGAGGCAGTGGTGATTGGCGAGGCAGAGGAAATTTGGGAAACAGTGTTGGCGGATGCCGAACGTGGAACTCTGCAAACCTACTATCGCTCCCTTGCGCGCCCCGCGCTGCTACACGCGCATCCCGACCGTTCCATTTTTGGGAATAAAAATTACCTCCCGCTGGGACTGGTGGAAACCGGGCGCGGCTGTCACTTCCGCTGTGATTTTTGCTCGGTGCAAAGCGCGTATCAGCATACCTATGCATGCCATGCCACCGAGGATGTCATCGCTGAAATCCAGAAACAACGCCGCTCGCTATATTTTTTCGTGGACGATAATCTTTCAGCGAATATGGAACGCGCCAAGTCGCTGCTGCGTGCATTGATCCCGCTGAATATTCGCTGGGTGAGCCAGTGCAGCATTGATGCCGCGAACGATGAAGAGTTTGTGCAATTACTGGCTGCCAGCGGATGCCATGGCATTTTAATTGGATTCGAGTCGCTTAACCCGCTCAACCTCAAAAAAATGAAGAAGGGCTCGAACTTGATGGGTTTTGAGCAAGGTCTTGCCAATCTGCGCAAACATAAAATCCGCATCTACGCCACGTTTATTTTTGGCTACGATGAGGATGATGAAACGAGTTTTGATACCACACTCAAGTTCGCACTGGAACAAAAGTTTTATCTGGCAGCCTTCAACCACCTGATGCCGTTTCCCGGCACACCGCTCTATAAACGCCTCGAACAGGAAGGTCGTCTGCTTTATGAGAAGTGGTGGCTGGACGATACCTATCGCTTTAACATGGTTCCCTTCCAGCCGGCACACATGACTCCTGAGCGCCTCCAGCAGGGATGCTTGAACGCCCGCCGCACATTTGTCACATCCCGCAACACACTCTATCGCAGCTTTGATTCAGTCAACAGTTCACCCGCGTACCTTTGGCCTGTGTTTTTCGGAATCAACAGCTTGTTCCACAAGGAAATCGGCCAGCGCAATCTCTTTCCGCTCGGCGATGAGTCATTCAGCGGGAGTCTGCTCAAGGTGCGCGAAAGGGGTGAACCAATTGAAAAAGTAATAAAGAGCCTGGAAAGTTTAGCCTGATGTTTTTTCAAAT
Source organism: Herpetosiphon sp. (assembly GCA_020717985.1). Lineage (GTDB taxonomy): Bacteria > Chloroflexota > Anaerolineae > Anaerolineales > Villigracilaceae > Villigracilis. The sequence continues at coordinate 9,183 of DYDH01000122.1, forward strand.
GCAGCTCGCCACTCCAGCCGACGATGATGACCTGCGTCGCCTCCTGCGCGAAAATCCTTTTGCGGGAACCATCTCATTGTCGTTTGAAAGAGAACCAAATTATTTTTTCGCCTCCGCGACCGGGGGACCATTTAGCGAAACACTTATCGCGCGTGACTCAAAATCGAATCTAATTATTGGGGTTGGCGAGCGCTCGATCCGCCCGTTGTATCTCAACGGCAAAGTGTGTGACGTCGGTTACCTCGGCGGTTTGCGGTCCAATCCAAAATATGGGCAGGGACTCGCGCTGGCTCGTTTTTTGGGGAAAGCCTTTGAAGCCCAGTATGAGCGGCACAAAGATGGCCGCACGCCGTTCTATCTCACAAGCATAGTTGCAGATAACACCCCCGCTCTTCGCCTGCTCAATTCAGGTTTGCCAAAATACCCCCGCTATCATCCTTACACGCGCATGTTTACATACGCAATTCATCCTGCGCGTTCAAAACGTGAATTACCTTTGCCGCATAACGTACAATTCAAACGCGGTTCATTGGATTTAATTCCAGCCATCGTGGATTGTCTCAACCGCAATGGATCACGTTCCCAATTCGCCCCTTACTGGACGAAGGACACGCTCCTTTCGGACTTCACACCTGCTCTTTCCATCGGTGACTTTTTCCTCGCTGTGAGAGGCGACCGCGTTGTCGGCTGTCTTGCGTTATGGGATCAGCAATCCTTCAAGCAATCCGTCATCCGAGGCTATTCAGGTACGATCGCACGCTATCGAAGACTGATCAATTGGCTTTCGCCTCTGGGCGGCTGGCCTGTGTTACCCGAACCAGGCACTCACCTTAATCATTGCTTTGCTTCCTTCCTCGCCATTGACGATGACAACCCCGAAATTTTCTCAGCCTTACTGCGCGCGTTATACAATGAAGCCGCTCTAAGAAAATATGATTACTTCATGCTCGGTCTCGCAGAGGAGAATCCGTTTCAGTCCATTGCGAAATCCTACCGTCCGATCATTTACAAAAGTGAGATATATCTCGTCGCATGGGAAGACGGCTATGAAGAAGTCGCAAGCGTGGACAAACGCCCGCCCGCACTGGAGATCGCATTGCTATGAAGATCACATTTATCTGCCCGAGCCTGACGGAAAAACACATGGCGCAAGACATGCAGCCGCTCGCTTTTGCCGTTTTAGCCAGCCTGACCCCGCCCGACGTGGAAATTGTCTTCTACGACGAACGTTTTGAGTCAATCCCATATTCAGAACCGACAGATCTGGTCGCTCTAACCGTCGAGACTCTTACAGCCTCACGCGCATATCAGATTGCAGCGCGATACCGGCAGCGCGGCATTCCCGTTGTCATGGGCGGTTATCATCCGACCCTCGTCCCTGACGAGACTTTGTTGCACGCCGATGCAATTGTCATTGGTGAAGCCGAACAGGTCTGGCCTGTTTTAATTCAAGATGTGAAGGTTGGCCGTCTGCAAAGAATTTACCAGTCGCAGAGATTGCAAAATATCGCTGGCATTCAACCCGATCGCCGTATTTTTCAAGGGAAGTCCTATCACAAGCTTATCCCCATCGAATATGGACGCGGATGTCGCTACGCCTGTGATTTCTGCTCCAATCATGCTTTTTGGGGACCCGGCCTCTGCTACCGCCCGATCAAAGACGTGGTCACAGAAATCGAATCGTTGGGAAGCAGGCTTCTGTGTTTTGTTGATGATAATTTCTTCTCCAACCCGCTGCGGGCCAGGGAGTTGTGTGAGGCATTGCTCCCGCTCAAAGTTCATTGGTTTTGCCAGACCAGTATCGATACTGCCGAAAACCAGGAACTATTAGATTTGATGGCGCGCAGCGGTTGTCTTGAAGTATTGATTGGTTTCGAATCTTTGGACGAACGCAACCTTATCCAAATGGGCAAGAAGGCAAACCTGAAGCGCACAGACTATGCGACCTGCATTCAACGCTTTCAGGATAAAGGCATCCTGATTTTTGCCAACTTTGTTTTTGGTTACGACCATGATACACCGCGCGCTTTTGAGACAACCTACGAATTTGCGTTGCGTTCAAATTTTTACCGTGCCCAGTTCAATCCCTTAGTGCCTGTACCGGGAACAGAGTTGTACAATCGGTTGAAAAGCGAAAAACGCCTTCTTTACGCCTCTTGGTGGACCGACTCGAATTATCGTTTCGGTCAGGCAGTCTTTATTCCGCGCGGAATGACGCCTGACGAGTTGACCACGGGCTGCGCCGACCTCAATCACGCCTTTTATAGCTACCGTACAATCTTTCAACGGATGCTGCACCCCAGCGCCTGGGGATACAGCCCGATTTCCTTGGGTGTATTTATGATCGGCAACTTCATGTTGCGGCAGGAAATTTACCACCGTTTCGGTTTGCAAATTACCAAAAGAGATTCTGAGAAAGCAGCCAGGAATCTTTGAATGACCCTTCCATATTCCACCCCTGAGCAAGGAAGTTGAATGAAAATTTTGCTAATTCTTCCCCGCGATAATATCTATCGTTATCATGGCATTGCCAGCAAGATCATTGGACCTTATGCGCCACTGACCCTGGTCACTCTTGCAGCGCTGGTACCCAAAGAACTTGAGGCGCAAATAGACCTGCTCGACGAAGGCGCCCAAAAACCGAATTACGAGAACAAAACCAATTATGATGTGGTCGGCATCACCTGTGTCGCATCTTCTGCCAATCGTGCATACGAACTATCAGAATACTGGCGCAGTCGTGGAGCTTTTGTCGTTTTGGGTGGCGCGCATCCCACACTGATGCCAGACGAGGCACAACAACATGCCGACTCTGTCGTTGTAGGATTAGCTGAAGAAACCTGGCCCCAGCTTTTACGGGACTTCAAAATTGGCGCTGCCCAAAAGCGCTACCATACACAATATTCCGGAGAATTGGCATCTCCCGCTCCCCGTCGGGATTTATTTCCGCTATTTGGCTATCTGCCAGCGCCGACCATTATTGCCAATCGCGGTTGCAACAACCATTGTGCCTATTGTGTGATCAATCAATCCGATTATTCCCGCTGCGTTGTCCGTCCCATCTCCGAAGTGGTTGAAGAAATCCAAAGCTTGCGCACCCGCCGCATCATTTTCCTCGACCCAAATCTGGCCTCTAATCGGGAATATGCAAAAAACCTGCTGCAAACATTGATCCCATTACGTCTAAAGTGGATGGCATCCGCACCCAGTGACGTCGTTTACGACCGCGAGCTGTTCGAACTTATGGTTCGTAGCGGCTGTGAGGGCGTCTTGATCGGTTTTGAATCCTTCTCCCAAGCCAGCCTGAATCGGAGCGGAAAAAAGTTCAATCAGGTTAATCAATATAAGGAAATCATCAGGAAATTTCACGCCCATGGAATCGTCGTTTCGGGATGCTTCGTACTTGGTTTTGACGACGACACCCCTGAGGTTTTGGCGCGCACTGCAGAAACCGTTTACGATATCAACATTGACCTTCCCCGTTACGCCATATTAACGCCTTTCCCTGGCTCGCACTTGTTCACCCACTTCAAAAGTGAGGGGCGGCTCTTAACCGAAGACTGGTCTCTTTACGACAGCCAACACGTTGTTTTTCGTCCCAAGCACATCTCACCTGCCCAATTGCAGCAAATCTTCACCGACACTCTCAAAAAGAGTTTTAGTTACCGTCATATTTTTCACCGCGCACAGATTGCGCCGCATAGTCTGATTCTATCCCTGATGGCAAATTTAGGACTACGCGAGACATTATTGTCAGCATGGAAAGAAGAAGCCGGGCAAGCCCAGACTCTCCCAGTCCATGTCGAAGAAAATGTATGAAAGTGACATTAATCTAAAAGGATTTCCGATGACCCTGCTTCTCACCAGTCAAACCGTCCATCGCACAGAACTTGCGCCATCCATAATTGAGGAAATGTTCGCTGTCTTCAATGAAAACTTTGCGCAAGCCTCCCTTGAAATATTTCGGCGTGACCTCAACGGCAAGGATTTGGTCATCCTCCTGCGGGACGAGCAATGCAGGATACAGGGTTTTTCCACACTGGCGCTTCACGAAACCGAATTCGAAGCCCAAAAAATAAGCGTAGTCTACTCAGGGGATACCATCATCCGCAAGGAATATTGGGGCACGCCGCAACTCCCCAGCGCGTGGATCAAAACCGTGCTTGAAAAATCCGCGGATATGCAACAGCCTTTGTATTGGCTTCTTATTTCATCGGGCTATAAAACCTATCGTTTCCTCAGTATCTTTTATGAAATCTTTTACCCGCATTATGCCTGCCCCACGCCTCCGCACATTCAGTCGCTGGTGAACCATCTTGCATCGCAAAGATTTGGGGATGACTACCTGCCCGAGCTGGGGGTTGTACGCTTTAAAGTTGGCGCAACCCCATTGCGGGATGGCGTGGCAGAGATCACAGCAGAGCGCCTGCAAGACCCGCATGTGGCGCATTACATCAAGATCAACCCATACCACCATCAGGGCGATGAACTCGTTTGTATCACACAAGTCCATCTT
>DYDH01000410.1:0-635 GCA_020717985.1 Herpetosiphon sp.
TTTCAGAATTTGAAATAAAATCCAATAAGCGGAGGCCCTATGCCCCTTGTGGTTGACTCAACCGGAAATGACCTGACCTACAAACTGATTGGCTTGGCTATGGAGGTTCACAATGAACTTGGTCATGGCTTCAAAGAGGAAGTGTATGAGAAAGCCATGGAAGTCAAACTCAACCATGCAGGGGTTGAGCCGAACCGCCAATACGAAGTCTTTGTTGATTTTGAATGCGAACGGGTTGCAACTTTCTATTTGGATTTATTTCCAAACCAGCAAGTGGTTGTGGAAGTCAAAGCGTTCAGCCATCAACTGACCAATGACGAGCTGGCACAGATTATCAATTATTTGAAAGCCACAGGCGCGCCCGTGGCGCTATTATTCAACTTTGGGCGCAGAAGATTAGAATATCGGAGAGTCTTCCCTGGCAAGGATATAAAGCCTGTCCAACGAATTGGGCGGGACAATGTGATGAAGAAGTAAAAAGACACGCAAAGACCGTCCACGAAAAGGAGCGCGAATTCGCGAATGCGAGTCGCCATTCGAGAATTCGTGGCAAAAATTCGTGGATGGTTTGACCGGAGACAAACATGAAACAAATTCCAAAAGACCCAGCGCGTGAAGAACGCATTGCCGATGAA
>DYDH01000410.1:854-1492 GCA_020717985.1 Herpetosiphon sp.
GGCGTCCCGCTCGCGCAGTTGAAACCCTTGAAAGTAGATAAAGAAACCAAACAAGCCATCGAAGACTGGCAATATTGGAAAGCAAGAGGCCATCAATTCTAAACTGGTCACTGAACACTGAAAACTGAACACTGAACACTGAACACTGGAGACTGAATGCAATACCCTCCCGAACCCTTCCGCATCAAAGTAATCGAATCAATCCGCCTCATTTCACCCGAGGCAAGAGAAGCCGCGCTGAAAGAAGCGGGCTATAACATTTTCGCTGTCAAAGCAGAGGATATCTTCATTGACCTGCTGACTGACTCCGGCACGGGCGCGATGAGTCAGGAGCAGTGGGCCGCCATCATGCGCGGCGACGAGTCGTATGCGGGGGCGCGCTCGTACTTTCGGCTCAAGGCCGCGGTGGAGGAGATTTTCGGCTTCGAGTATTTCGTCCCAACGCACCAGGGGCGCGCGGCCGAGAACATCCTGTCCGCGTGTTTGGTCAGACCCGGCAACTATGTCCCCTCCAACATGCACTTCGACACCACCGACGCCAACATCCGCGCCCGCGGCGGTCGCCCGGCTAACCTGGTCATTGACGAGGCCTTCGACCCTGCCAATCCGCATCCCTTTAAAGGCAATATGAATATTGC
>DYDH01000410.1:1509-2220 GCA_020717985.1 Herpetosiphon sp.
TCGAAAAGGTCGGTGCGGCGAATATTCCCTTCGGCATGGTGACCGTGACCAACAACGCCGGAGGCGGCCAGCCGGTCTCGATGGAAAATCTCAAGGCCATCGCGGCGGTGTATCGCGAGAACAATATCCCCTTCTTCATTGACGCGGCGCGCTATGCCGAAAACTGTTTCTTCATCAGACAGCGTGAACCCGGTTACGAGCACAAGTCTGCCAAAGAAATCGCCCGCGAAATGTTCAGTCTCGCCGACGGCATGAACATGTCTGCCAAGAAGGACGCCATCGTCAACATCGGCGGCTTGCTGTGCATGAACGATGAAAAACTTTTCGAGAATGTCAAGAACGAACTGATCCTGCGCGAAGGCTTCCCCACCTACGGCGGACTGGCAGGCCGCGACCTGGAGGCGATGGCGGTCGGCTTGTATGAAGGTCTCGATGAAGCCTATCTCGCTTATCGCCTCGGCCAGACCGCCTATCTTGCGGCGCGCATCAACGAAGCGGGCGTTCCCACCATCCAGCCTGCAGGCGGGCACGCCGTCTACCTCGACGCTGCGGCCGTCCTGCCGCACATCCCGCAGGGCGAATTCCCCGGTCAGGCCCTGTGCGTTGAACTCTATCGCGAAGGCGCCATCCGCGGCGTGGAGATTGGCTCGGTCATGTTCGCCCATCCCGACCCGGATACCGGCAAAATGATTTATCCCAAACTCGAACTCC
>DYDH01000410.1:2234-2487 GCA_020717985.1 Herpetosiphon sp.
CCGCGCCGGACCTACACGCAGAGTCACATGGACTACGTGGCCGACACACTGAAACGCATCAAAGCACGCGCCGCCTCCATCCGCGGCTATAAATTCACCTACGCGCCGGAGTTGCTGCGTCACTTCACGGCGAAATTCCAGCCGCTTTAGCGATCAAGGCTGCGCAAAAATACCGAGGTGGTTCCCCACCGGCCGTTCCCGTCCGGGAATGCCGATGTGGATTGGAGAATTGACCACCCGGACAATCCCAAGC
>DYDH01000123.1:0-3708 GCA_020717985.1 Herpetosiphon sp.
TGGGAGGGCGGCAGGTGTTGACCTGGTCCATAGGCGTTGAAAATTCTCAGGCTGACGGTTTCGATTCCCCACAGCCCTCCAATGGTGCGGACGTAATATTCCGCCGCGAGTTTTGAAACGGCGTAGGGTGAGCGCGGATTCGGGGTGGCAGACTCTATCAGTGTAGATTCTCCCAAGTCGCCGTACACAGCCCCAGACGACGCCAGAACGACGCGCTTGATTCCCACGTCGCGTATGGCTTCCATCAATGCCACAGTCCCGCCCACGTTGGCGGCATTATAGTCGCGTGGATATAAAATGGATTCCTGCACCGAAACCCGCGCCGCGAGATGATAGACCACATCCACATCTTGAAGTAGAGTCCACAATTTGGGGCGGTCGTTCACATCGCCGCGCGTAAAGTGGACATCGGGCGCGAGGGCTTGCGGGTCGCCAGTGGAGAGGTCGTCGAGTCCGCGCACTTGATGCCCTTCGCGCGCGAGGTGATTGGCAAGGGAAGAGCCGAGGAATCCCGCGGCTCCAGTGATTAAAAAGTTCATGGAAAAGATTATACCTGTAATATTGGTTACGGCTTTTGATTGACGCGCGTAAGTTAGTGTGTTATCTTAGTTGCAGTAGGAAACAGTAGTTACGTTGGTTTGAAGAACATCAGCAGCTCACGGTTTACCCCGTGAGCTGTTTTGTTTTGCCCTCCGATGGAATGACAAAGTGCCTAAAAAATTTTTCAATTGCCAAAGGAGGCAAAAAATGTCTGATCGTATAAGTGGTACAGTTAAATGGTTCAATGGTGACAAGGGCTTCGGCTTCATCGAGCGCGAAGGCGGAGCGGACGTGTTCGTCCATTTCTCTGCCATTCAAGGTGACGGTTTCCGTAACCTGACCGAAGGACAGAAGGTTGAATTCGTTGTTGAAAAAGGACCGAAGGGTCCGCAGGCAACGAACGTTACAGTTCTGAGCTAATCACAAAAAGAGCCTGATGCGAAAGCGTCAGGCTCTTTTGATTCATATACATTGCTATACTTTGAAGTCGATTGGATGGGCTTGAGTGAACTTGATTATTTGCCCCAACCATTTAGGAAATACTCTTTAAGACAACCCCGGCGCCATAACCAACAACTGATGAATGATCCCCTGTAATATCGCCTGACGTGGCGTATTTTAGAATTTGCACTTTGTCAGCGCCCAGTTCGCGCGCCGCCCATAACATGGATGCGACAGCGGCGTGACCGCAGGCAAATCCTTGATCTGTTTGCTCGGCTTCAAAGATGGATTCGGGATTGAAAGACTCGAAACGTTTGAGCATTTCAGTATCCAGTATTTTTGCAGTCTTCTGATCGTAAAAATGTGACAGGTCAGTGGATGCGACAATGAGCGCGCTTTTATTTTTGAGCATTTGTGCCAGTGCGTGCCCCAGTTTTTTCGCAACTTCCGGTTCCTGGGCACGCACCATAATGGGTAAAAGTTTGAATTCGTTTTTGAGCGCGCGCTGTAAAAATGGAAGTTCAATTTCAAGCGATTGTTCTTTATCGTTGGCAATGAGCGTGATGGGAATATCAAGCTTGGCTTGTAATTCTGCGAGTGCAGATTGGTCCACTTCGATATTTCCCAATGGTGTGGAATAGGCTTGATGTTTGGTTGTGATGAGTGGATAAGGCGCAAAATTATGGAAAGGCGAAAGCACAACGACCAGATCAGGCGTTAGACTGCGAATTGCGGCAAAGGCATACGCAGCGACCCCGCCCGAGTAAACATGTCCCGCATGGGGCGCGATGACAGCGATAACTTCCCCGCTAATTTCTGGGAGTTGGGCAGCGTTGAGATATTCATCCACGCGGGCGGCGAGTCTTTTGTGACTGCCCTCGTACCATGTGCCTGCAATTGGAGACGGGCGAAGATCGAGCATAACAGACTCGGCGATTTATTGATTCAGCGAGTCAGCGCATGGATAAATCGCTGACTCGCTGAGTCGTTGACTGATTTTACGGTTCGCTGATTGTCACCCAATCATACTCAACTTTGACAGGCAAATCCTTGAATGACGAAACAGAAATACCAACCTTGCCATCGCGCAATACGTAGTTGTTATCTTCCAGGACGCGCGTTTCATAGCCGTTGATGAAAAGGGAGAGCTTGCGGCCTTTGCAGATGATCTTGTATTCATTTATATCCTTGCCGGATTTGATTTTGTTCGAACCTCCGTCGGCAAGACGTGAGTAAGTGATGTCTCCGTCCGGCGCTATTGCGCCATATAGAATATTGTAGAGACCGTTATTGGCAATGTTGAATTCATACCAGCCCTCGTCACTGTAACGGCAGACCAGACTGATGTTGTTGTTGTTTGTGCCGCGATTTTCAACATTTACCTCAACTGAAACGTCACTATATTCAAACGGCTCATAAAACAAATAAGTATAAAGATATTTTGTGCCAACGTCAAAGACAAGGCGGCTGCTGTCAGTTTCAAGCACCAAACCTTCTTCGTTCGTTTCATCTGAACCTGAGACCTTGAATATTGACCAGTTACTAATATCGCCGTCAAATTCTTCGGTAAAAAACTCCTGTCCGGATGACTGAACAGGCGGCTCAGTGGCGACAACCACTGGCTCCTCTGTTGCCTGGGGCTGTTCAGGAACTTCAACAGCGGGAGGCTCTTCATTGACAGGCGGTTCCGTAGGCGGGGTAGTGGAGCCGCCTCCAATACACGCCAAACTTACCACCACTAACAAGGCAACAAAAGCGAATAACGTACGATATTGTGATTTCATAATCTATTCTCCTTTTTATCAAGTTGGTGTGAATTTCAATATAAGGATACACTAAAATTAATTAAATAAAAAGAGACATGGGTCATATTGACAAAAAATTGCAATGGATATAAAGGATTCGGAAGTTCAACTCTTGAAACTATATTTTTCCCAAAACTTTTTGCGTTGCCGTAAAAGCCAGCGGCGGCAAATCATCACGCGCAAACCACTCCGCTGCGTCGGCATCATCAGCGGCAAGCAACTCGCCACTGATGACTTCGGCATGATAGACGATGATGAAATCCGCGCCGCGCTCATGCTCTTTGCCTGCGATCACATCCAATACGCGGGTCACATGCACACTCAAGCCTGTCTCTTCCAAACATTCACGCGCCGCCGCCTCGGCGGGGTCTTCGCCGCCGTTGATAAAGCCAGCTGGCAATGTCCACAGTCCGCAAAAGGGTTCGTTCACACGACGCACAAGCAAAACACGGTCATCCTTTTCCACAAGGACAGCCGCCGCAACTTTCGGGTCTTGAAAATAAATCCAGCGGCATTGCGGACAAACAGGGCGGACTGCGCCAAAGGTCTCAACTCGTTCCACACTCGTGCCGCAGCGTGAACAAAATTTTATAATCTCATCGCGCGCCATTGGTTATTTCCATTTTTGGATTGCAGAGCGGCGCAATAGGAAGGCCGCCAATCCGCTGAGCAGGATCAGGGTGAACAGGGCGACCTGCCAGGCAACGGGAATCAAAGCCTGATTTTGGAAACGGGACTGCTCATCTGGAACTGGTGCTGTCTCCGCCAAATTCTGAGCTGGGGGTTGATCCAGCAATTCTGACGGCGTTGCTGCCTCTTTGGCAGTTGGCGCTTCAAGCGCGGCGGTATCTGCGTTTGCAGTGGGAAGGGACTCCATAGTGGGCATGGCTGTCATTTCCATGACGGGCGCGGCGGGCGCTTC
>DYDH01000123.1:3796-9882 GCA_020717985.1 Herpetosiphon sp.
GCTTCCTGGGCGGCAGGCGCGGGTGCGCTCGCACTAAAACTTATATTTGGCACAATCGAATTTGCTGCGAAAGTAAGCATCAAAAGAATTGTTGCGAATGCGGTTGAAAAACGGAAGAAGGAATACGAACGCGGCAAAGGTGGTTTGAGTCCAACCATTTGACGGGTCAATGTGAAGTTACGCGGGGCTTTGCGTGCGGGCAGTTTGCGGAGAATGCCCCGGGCGGCGCGAAGGTCATTGAAAGCGGATGCAAGCTCGGGGTCGGAAGCGATGCGGGATTCCAGACGTGTGGATTCAGATGGACTGAGTTGTCCATCCAAATAAGCAGAGAGTTGTTCAATATCGCGGAAATTTTTCATAAGGTTCTTTCCTCTTCCAGACGGAAAGATGAGGGTAAAAGTTCCTCAAAGCCGCGCAGGCATTCGCGCAATCGCAAACGCGCGCGCGCAAGCCGGCTCTTGATGGTGCCAAGCGGAACATGGGCGGCAATGGCCACTTCGCTGTAATCCATTCCCTGGATATCAGCAAGCACAACCACGGCGCGAAAATCTGTGGGAAGCGTATCAAGGCAATGTTGAATGGCATGTTCGAGTTCGTCTGCTTCGGATTGTTCGGCGGGAGTCATATTGGGGTCTGCCAGCCAGCGCGGAGAATCCATCTCATCGCCGTCATTTGTTTCGGGTTCAAGCGGTGTGGTGGGTTTGCGCTTTTGGCGGCGTAGTTCATCGTAACAGGCATTGGTCACAGTACGCAAAAGCCATGCCTTGAATGAGCCGCCGCGAAAGGTATTGATACTGCGGAAGGCTGAGATAAATGCTTCCTGCGCCGCATCCTGTGCGAGGTCTTCATCACCAAGAATACGGAGCGCAGTATTGAAGACGCGATCCTGATAATGAAGAATAAGCGTATTGAATGAATCCAGGTCGCCGTTTTGTGCTGATTGTACGAGCGCAATTTCGTCCATATGGTTATTTTACCCGCTTATATTATATGTGGCGCAAGGTGACTTCCCGCGTCACGTTTTATTTTTCAGCCTTCCGTGCAATGAAAAAATAGGTTCCTCTCCATGCCAACATGCCCAATGCATTGCTCCCGCCGAAGATGAGCGCAAAAAGAGGTTGGGCGGCGCTGTGCAATAAAGCGGCGCGCAAAATAACAGCAAGCGGTGCGGCAAAAAACATGGCAAGCAAAATACGCCAAAACAATTGGGGATGGGAAATCACGCGCTCATCAAATAGATCGAGCCAGGGAGCGATCAGGAACCAACTGACCAGCATGGGAAAAAATGCCGCCCCCATGCGTGAGAGGAAGGAAAAATCAAATTCACCATGCGTGGCAAAACCGATGACGGTGAGCGCTGCAATGGCGAGGATATCGCCGAGGATAAGAATGTTTTTTTTATTCATTGGATTCTTTGAAATGAAAACGTCCCGCGGGTTTTTGTTAGAAAATGAATTTCTCTCATCAAACCAGCGGGACGCTATGATTTATATTATTCTCCGAAATCTTCCTTCTTCAAAGCAGGGAACAATAACACTTCGCGGATGGAATGTTTGTTAGTGAGCAGCATGGCGAGGCGATCCACGCCCATGCCGAAGCCGCCGTTGGGCGGCATACCGTAGCGCATGGCACGCAGGTAATCTTCATCCAGCGGATGTTTCTCTTCTTCTTCGTCGGTGTAGTCGCTTTGCATATCAAGAAAGCGCTGCTCCTGATCCAGTGGATCGTTCAACTCGGTGAAGGCGTTGCACAACTCGAAGCCGGCCACATAACCTTCGAAACGCTCCACGGTCAGCGGGTCGCCGGGGATGGATTTAGCAAGCGGCGAAATATCACGCGGATAGTTATAAAGGAAGGTCGGCTGGATCAACGTTGGCTCAAGGAATTCGCCCAGCAGGAAGTCAATCATTTTGCCGCGCGCTGACTTCGGGTCGGGCGTCTTATTGCCATATTTGGCGGCGATGGCTTTGTATAGGTCGTCGGCAGTCTTGTGCTCGGCAATGTCAATGCCGCTGGTTTCGAGAATGCCTGCGCGCATTTCAACGCGTTTCCACGGCGGCTTGAATTCCAATTCGTGCTCGCCAAATTTGACCTTGGTGGAGCCGGTCACTTTTTCAGCGGCGAAGGCGACCATTTGCTCGGTCAACTCCATCACCTGTAAATAATCGGCATAGGCGCAATAAAATTCCAACTGCGTGAATTCGGGATTATGTTTGAAGGAAACGCCTTCGTTGCGGAAGTCGCGTCCGATCTCATACACACGCTCCAGATTGCCGACTAGCAAACGTTTGAGGTACAACTCAAATGAGATACGCAAATACATATCCTGATTGAGTTCGTTGTGATGTGTGGTAAATGGACGCGCCGCCGCACCGCCATATAAAGGTTGCAGAATCGGAGTTTCCACTTCGAGAAAGTCATGGTCATCAAGGAAGGTGCGCAGGGATTTGATCAACGTGGCACGCTTGCGGAAATTCTCGCGCACATGCGGGTTGACCGCCAGGTCGGCATAACGCTGTCGCGCGCGTAATTCAGAATCTTCAAGCCCCGCATAGCGGATAACCGTGCCGTCTTCCTGGGTCACATCCTTGTCGGCAGGCAGGGGAGTCACGGATTTAGCAAGCAGTTTGAAGTCATGAACATGGAGCGTGATCTCGCCGGTCTTGGTGCGGAACATCACACCCGAAGCCTGGATGAAATCACCGAGGTCAAACATCTTGTTGAAAAAATCCACCCGTTCTTTGCCCAGTTCGTTGGCGCGGAAGAACAACTGGATCTTGCCGCCCATATCTTCAATGTGGGCAAATGAAACCTTGCCCATTGCGCGGCTGGCGCGGATGCGTCCCGCAAGTGTGGCTTTTACTTCCGGCATAGAATCGGGCGCTGCATTCTTTTCTACGGCTTCAAACTCAGCGATGATCTGCGTGCTGGTATGAGTCCGCTCGGCGCGGGTGGGATAGGTTTCCACTCCCTCGGCGCGGAGTTCTTCGATCTTTTGCAAACGGATTTTTTCAAGGGTTGAATATTCTGCCATGTGATAACCTCATAACCAGGAGACCCTAAAGGTTTCCTCCACAAATTTTGCGCCTGATTTCCCATAAAACCTTTAGGGTCTTTTAGGCGCTTGATAAAAAAAGCCCCGCGGGCATAGGCACGCGGGGCTGCAAGTCGCGTCCTGTAATGATTAGCCGACTTTGATGATCTTGACGTTGTAGGTGCCGCCGGGGGTTTCCACCTTGACGATATCACCCAACTTGTGACTCAAAATAGCCTTGCCAATCGGCGATTCGTTCGAGATTTTGCCTTCGCGTGGGTTTGCTTCCGCCGCGCCAACGATGGTAAAGGTCTCGGCTTCAAAGTTGCCTTCTTTAATGGTTACCTTTGAGCCAACTTGAATGGCGTCATTCTTTTTGCCTTTGCCGTTTTCTTCGATAATTTGCGCCGTGGCAAGAAGCAAATCCAATTCCTGGATGCGGCCTTCAACGAAAGCCTGTTCATTCTTGGCTGCCTCATATTCCGCATTTTCGATCAATTCCCCGCCTTCCATCGCCTCGTGCAAACGCTCGGCAACTTCCTGTCTTTTGGCGGTGCGTAAATGATCCAGTTCCTCTTGAAGTTTTTGAAAGCCCTCTTTGGTAAGGAAATTGGTTGTCATAGTAAAGTCCTGCTATATAGAATTTTGCATCCCTGAAACAGAGATGCAAGTGATTAAAAAGTTTCCGGTGGTATCATCCGGAAATGCGACATCACTATATCATAATTCAAAACGAGTTTCAAGTACCAAAATGAGTGTTTCCATAACATAAACGATTTGGGAGTTCTAAATTCCCATTTACGCCATGATTTCAGGTTTTGTAAGCAAAATTTTCTCCACCGGCATACCACTTTTGCTGAAATCTTTGGTCTGAAACAGGCCTTTTCCGCCGCCAATATGACAGCAACAAATAACTATCGAACTTCCATTAAATAAAGCGTGCGTTCCGAGTCGCGCACAGACTCACTCGCACGGATCCTAAAATACGCGGAGAACGCCGCTTCAAACCCTTCGCGGGTGTACATGGGAAAAATGTCTTCACGTGAGGTCAATAACTTCTGAGCCTGTGAATCGGATTTTGGCACGAACTCGATCACCAGCCATTTGCAATGCGCGGCAAAGAAACTTGCCAGTTGCGGCAGCGGCACATTATTGGAGATCGCTAAATGGTGAATTACCGCCAGCGCCAGCGCCATATCCACGGGGCCGCGCGCGCCAAACGAGTCGCGTTCACGGTTAGCCCAGCCCAAAGCGGGGCTTGGATTGGTCAAATCCAAAACGAGTGGCAAAACATTTTGGTCTTTTTTCGTTTTGACCGTGCGGTAATTTTGTTCAACTGCGGCAGGGTCAATATCGAAAGAAACGGTGAACGCGCCCGATGCTGCGGCTTCGCGGCTGAACACGCCTGTGTTGCCGCCCAAGTCCCAAACCAGCGCGGGTTTCTTTTCGGCAGACCATTCTTTGACCAGTTGTTTTTTGTGATCGAAAGCCGAATCGGTGTAATTCGTGTTTTCGTAATAATCGCCCCATTCCGTGCCGGCGGGTTTCCACGTCAACTTTTTGATCGTGTTTTCGAGGCTTTCGATCAAGCCGGTCAAAGCCTGCTTTGACATTCCGCCTTTGCGCGGCGCGACGACTTTATCTGAATATTTTTTCTGCGCCACCGCGTGCATGTGGAGGTGAGTCAGCAAGCCGAAATTGAATTTCGTTTTTGCGGGTAACAACTCACTCGCAAGATCAAGTGGAACACCATCAATATAAACGCGCAGCAACTGGCTCAAGCGCACATCGCGGTACGACATCAAAGCCAGCGGCGCAAGAAAGTGTTGGCAGAACTGCTTGTAAGCCACCCACGGCTCACCCTCTTTGTAAATCTCGAAGGAAAGCGTATCTATCAACGTCGCTTTGCCGCGCACAAATTGAATATTATATGCGCTGGCGTCTTTCAATGACATGTCCAATTTCATTGCACGTTTTTGAATCGATAACGTCGCAAGCGCGGCATCTTTCAACTGGCTGAACGACCATTCATACGGATAGGAAATGAACGGTACGCGTTCAGGCTGGATGACTTTGAATGCCGCATCAGACTCGGCTGGAGCATGATCTGACTCAATGTGCGAAATCAGCAGGCTGGCTTTGATCAACTTCTCGTACAGTCCAGATTCCATTAACCGCGCATAATCTTTGGAATATGCGCGGTTGATCTGTCGGTACAGGATTCCATTGTCAGTAAACAGGAATCCGCTTGGGTCACGAAAGGATGCGGAGAGTTGCTCAGTCCTGGGCATTGTCAGAATCGTTTTCCTCATCCTTTAATTTTGGTTTAACTCCAAAAAACTTTTTGATATTTCCCCATGAAACACGGATGGCAACACCCAGCCCCAACAAGGCGGCAATTGCGATTTGGATGATAAAACTCCCTGAGCCAGGGTCGAGATATGGAAGTGGGGTAAAGTGCATTTTTTCTCCAGTCGGGCACGCTTTCAGCGTGACATTTTCCATCAATAGGAAGTCACGTTACAAACGTGACCTACTCTATAGTTTCAGGTACGATCTCTTCCAGCAGGAAGGATTCCTGACAGTTGATACATTGCGCCTCGCGCTTGTTGGCAACAACCAACATGCCTTTACATTTGGGGCACGGCTGGACAAGCGGTTTTTTCCACGAAGTGAAATCGCAATTTGGATAATTGACACAACCGAAGAAGGTGCGTCCCTTGCGGGTTTTGCGTTCGACCAACTCACCGCCATCAGTTGGACAGTTCACGCCGATCTTCAATAACCACGGCTCGGTATAGCGACAATCAGGGAAACCGCTGCACGAAATGAATTTACCAAAGCGACCGTAACGAATGACCAGTTCTTTGCCGCAAGTAGGACAGGCGCGACCAATAGGTTCGGGTCCGCTTTTGGTGACAGGCATTTCGGCTTGCGCTTTTTTCACATCCTCTGCGAAAGGTGTGTAAAACTCGCGGATCGCGTCAGTCCATGCCATTTCACCATCGGCGATCTTATCTAGGTCTTCTTCCATGTGTGCGGTGAAGTTGTA
>DYDH01000123.1:9901-13506 GCA_020717985.1 Herpetosiphon sp.
TATTCCACCATCAGATCGTTGACTTGCAAGCCTGTGTCGGTTGGGATGAGGCGCTTATCCACCCGCTCGACATATCCGCGCTGTTGAATGGTGGAAATGGTCGGCGCATACGTGGACGGGCGTCCAATGCCGTTCTCTTCGAGTGACTGCACGAGTGAGGCTTCAGAGAAGCGCGGCGGCGGCTGAGTGAAATGCTGTTCGGGGATAAGCCGCACCAATTCCTGTTCCTGCCCTTCGGCAATGCCCACAGGGATTTTTACGTTCTCTTCGTCTTCCTCTGTTTTGACATCTTCGTTTTTGGCTTCTTCGTACACAACCAAAAAGCCGGGGAATTTAACAGCCGAGCCGGAAGCGCGCATAAGATATTCATGCGCGGCGGTTTTGCCTGTCACTTCCACTTGCAAAGTATCGAAGACAGCCTGTTCCATTTGCGAGGCGACAAAACGCTGCCAGATCAAACGATACAACTTGAACATGGCAGGGTCGAGAAAATCTTTTACTTTTTCAGGGTCACGCATCGCAGAAGTGGGACGAATGGCTTCATGCGCTTCCTGCGCGCCCGCAGACTTGGTTTTATAAATTGGCGATTCAGCGGGCAGATAATCTTTGCCATATTTGCCCATCACATAATCACGCGCTTCGGCTTGCGCGATGGTCGAGACATTCATCGAGTCGGTACGCATGTAGGTGATCAGACCCGTCGTGCCGCCCTCCCCCACATCCTGGCCTTCATACAATCCCTGCGCCAGTCCCATCGTGCGCTTGGCAGTGAAACCAAGCTTGCGCGAGGCTTCCTGCTGCAAAGTGGATGTTGTGAACGGCGCGGAAGGTTTACGTCTGCGCTCGCCGCGTTTGACTTTCGTCACCGAGTAGGCGGCAGTTTCCATGTCGATCAAAATCGGCTTGACTACTGCTTCGTTATCAAGTTGCGGGTCTTTGTCGTCAATGCGCGCCAGCTTCGCCAGAAAAGCAGATTTCAAACTATCGTGCTTAAACTCGCCGTGGATTGACCAGTACTCGACCGGCTTGAATTCATCAATTTCTCGTTCACGCTCGACGATGAGCCTGAGTGCCACCGATTGCACTCTCCCCGCTGACAGACGTCCGCGCACCTTCTCCCACAAAATGGGACTGATGCTGTAACCGACGAGACGATCCAACACACGGCGAGCCTGCTGTGCGTTAACCAGATCCATATTAATTTCACGCGGGTGTGCGAACGCTTCTGCTACGGCTGGGGCTGTGATTTCATGGAAGACCACGCGCTTGGTACGATCCATGTCTATCTGCGCGGCTTCCGCCAAATGCCAGGAAATGGATTCACCTTCCCGGTCAGGATCGGTTGCGAGGAAGATTTCATCGGCAGTCGAAGCGAGTTTCTTGATCTCCTTGACGATCACTTTCTTTTCATTCGGCACGCGATACTTCGGCTCGAAGTTATTGTCCACATCCACCGATAATTGTGACTTGAGCAGGTCGCGCACATGTCCCACCGAGGCGCGGACTGTGTAACCCTTTCCGAGAAAACGACCGACGGTCTTTGCCTTGGCTGGTGATTCGACAATGACAAGTTTGCCCTCGCGTTTAATTACCTTCTCAGGTCGCGGCGGCGCGATAAGACCTTCATGGGCTTCGGTCTTGCCCATGCGGAACATTCTCGTCCCGCAAACGGGACAAGTTCCCGTCGTCACCGCGGAGCTTTTGGCATTAAACCCTGCCACGGGATCTTTGACCTCTCTTTTTTCCTTACACTTCATGCAATACGCTTCCATCTATCCTCCGCGCAAAATGCGCCTTTCAATTAATGCCAGAACTTTTGTCACACTGGACACGCATTCTACGCAATATTCGCAAATTTTACAAATGCAATTTTTTCCGTAGGTCACGTTTTCAACGTGATACTGCTCTCAGTGACGTCCCCACCGCCTGAATAATGGACTTTACCGGCTAAGGACTGCCGTTTTATTTATCCACAGATAAAGAGATTCTCATAGATTTTTCTCTGTAAATTCTCTAATCTGTGGATTATTTGTATCATCTCAAAAAGTCGTGGTAAGTGAGACTTCCGAAGCCTTGAAGACTTCGGAAGTCTGATGCGCGCCAAAAGCTATTGATGAGAAGATACGATTATTTACAATAACTCTGATCTGTTTTCGACTGTCACGCTGCAAGCGTGACCTACCCAAAATTACAAATATTTTTCCTGACGATGTTTCTTCAAATGCTCCACCACGTCCTTCACTTTTTGCGACTGGTCGGTCTTGCAGACCATCAACACATCACCGCCGTCAATGATGACCATGTCATCCACACCGATGGTCACGATCAAACGGTCATTGTTGCTGCCGTAGACAAGCGTATTATTCGTTTCGTATGCCAGATGCAGCTTGCTATTCGTTGCAATATTACCATCCATATCAGGTAAAAGCACTTCGAATAAGGAAGACCACATTCCCACGTCACTCCATCCCAAACCGCCCGCAGGGAGAATGGCTACGCGCTCTGCATTTTCCATCACGCCATAATCCACAGTGACGTTCTTGAGGTCTTTCCAATTTTCACTTAACACACTGGCTTGTTCCTCGGTTCCCCAAGCCGTGGATATTTTCTTCAGCACGCTCCCCAGTTCAGGCAATTGCCTGTCAATCTCTTTCAGGATGACATCAGCGCGCCAGATGAACATGCCGCTATTCCATGAATGGTCGCCAGTCCGCAACAGTTTTTGCGCGGTCTGGTCATCGGGCTTTTCCTTGAAACTTTTCACTTTATAGGTTGGATATTTATAATCGCCGGTCAGTGGTTCGCCCTGTTGAATATAGCCATACGCCGTTGAAGGCTGGAGCGGAGTAATTCCCAGCGTAACCAAATATCCGTTTTCAGCCACATCAAACGCGGCTTTGAGAAGGTAATGAAAAAGGTCACGGTTGCGGATGAAATGATCCGAAGGCAAAATTGCCATGGACGCATCCTTGTCGCGCTTATGTAATACAGCGGCAGCCAGCCCCACGACAGATGCAGTTCCCCGCGGCGACGATTCGATCAGATAATTTTCTTCTGGAATTTCGGGAGCCTGCATACGCATTTCGCGTGCCTGCTCTTCAACAGTAACTACCAGAATGCGGTCAGGCGGAAATAAATTTTCCAAACGCTGCACTGTGCTTTGAAACAAGGTATCTTCTCCCAACAAGGGAAGCAACTGCTTGGGTCTTTCTTTTCTGGAAACAGGCCAAAGACGAGTCCCGCCGCCGCCCGCCATAATGACTGCATAAGTATGAACGTTGCCAGTAGACATAGTGATAGCTCCTTATGAATAGTCTGATTGTGATTCGCGCACTGCGACATAATTCATACCACCAACCTGCCTTACCATTCCTTTCAATTCCATTAAAGCAAGGGTTGCGGAAACTTTCTCGATCGGCAGTTCAGCCTGATTACGAATTTCATCCACATGCAACGGCTCGCCGCCAAGGACAGATAACAAACGCGCTTCGGTCTCATCGGAAGGGATCACCTTACGCGCGGCTTTGTGTTCACCGATGCGTGTAAAATCCAACGCCTGCATAATATCATTAACAGTCAATAAAGGCTGTGCGCCATTTTGAATC
>DYDH01000123.1:13555-13647 GCA_020717985.1 Herpetosiphon sp.
CAAAAATTTCACGTCCCTGTTCGGCGGCAAATTCGGCGGTGATCAATGCCCCGCTCGTCTCACCTGCTTCGACAACGACAACGGCTAAAGAT
>DYDH01000123.1:13659-13751 GCA_020717985.1 Herpetosiphon sp.
ATCCGGTTACGCGGTGGAAAATTTGAAGCATCGGGCGGCGTGCCTGGTGCGTAATCGCTGATGATCGCGCCGCGCTCCATCATTTGTTCGGC
>DYDH01000411.1 GCA_020717985.1 Herpetosiphon sp.
TATTACCTTCCAATTCAGACATTGGATTTCCCTGCTATCCTGTCTGCGCCAAAAACTTCCTCGTCTCTTCGATCTTATCCTTTTCCACCTTGCCCGTTGACTCGAAATAATCGAGCAATTGCGTAATGGTCAGCACAGCGTGCATGGAATAACCCGCTTGTTCAAGGGATTCTTTCGCGCCGGACTGGCGATCTACCAGCACAACGATATCTTTCACTTTCAATCCAACCGCCGTCAATTTTTCGATGGCTTCGAATTTACTTCCGCCGGTGGTGGCGAGGTCGTCAATGACGAGGGCGGTTTCACCTGCGAAGAAGTCACCTTCGATTTCGGCTTTGGTGCCATAGGTTTTGACTTCCTTGCGCGGATAGATCATGGGGTAGTTGCCTTGCAGCGAAACTGCGGTTGCGATGGGAATGGCCGCATATGGCAAGCCCGCAATACGGTCGAAGGACAGAGGTCCAAGGATGGGGATATATGCCTCTGCGATCTGCTGGAGCAATTTTGGGTAGGTGATGATGCGGCGCAGGTCGATGTAGATGGGGGATTTCAAACCCGACTTGAGGGTAAAGTCACCGAATTTGATGCAACCAGCGGAGAGGAGCCCATCGGCGAGGGCAGATTGGTAATTGGTAATTGGTAATTCGTTCGACATGGGTTTATCCTTTTTTATGGAGTTCGGAAGTTCTACTTCCGAAGCGCCAATTTAATATTTACAATTTCATCGCGCAGTTCTGCCGCGGCTCGACCGGGGTTTTCAGCGCGGGAGATGCCACGCGAGACGGGGAGCAAAATTCCCTTGCCGTCTTTGCGTAAGCCCGCCTTCAACGCGGACTCCAACTCTCCGCCCTGCGCACCCACGCCGGGAGCGAGGAACCACAAATTGGGGGTTGCTTTCCGAATTTCAGACATAACCTGCGGATGGGTTGCGCCAACAACGATTCCGACATTGTTTTTGGCATTCCAGGATTGGGCAAGCCGCGCAACATGGATAAAGAGAGGGACGGAAGACGGAGGACGAATGACCGAGGAAGAGTCATTTGTCCTCTGTCCTTCGTCTTCCGTCACTAAAACATCCTGCAGATCGCCGCTGCCTTTGTTGGATGTTTTGCAAAGCAGGAAGACGCCCTTCTCGGAATTTTGGATGAACGGGTCAATGGAGTCTTTTCCGAGATATGGATTCAAGGTAATGCAATGCGCGCCGAGATTCTCAAAAGTGGATTTTGCGTAGGCTTCGGCGGTGGATGCGATGTCGCCGCGCTTGGCATCCAGGATGACGGGGATCAGCGAGCCGAGTCGAATTGACTGTTCCTGAACAGCTTCGATGACCTGTTTGAGCGCAGTCCATCCTTCGGCGCCGAATATCTCGAAGAACGCAGCGTTGGGTTTGAATGCCGCAGCGTAGGGAGCTGTCTGCTTGACCAGATTCAGGCAGAAGTCGAGGGCTGATGCGGCTGTGGGTTCTTTCAGGTCGGGGATGTGCGGGTCAAGTCCAACACAGAGCAGGGAGGATGAGTCGTCGACTCGTTTTTCAAGAAAAGAGAAAAAGGATTCCATGAAGTGTCCTATTCATATTTTATAAACCCCAAAGGTTTTGAAAACCTTTGGGGTTTATATTTTACTCGACAAACGATTCCCACTTGCTCATGTTTGCAGGGATACGTTGATCGCCCTGCCAGCCAAATTTATCCCAATAGAATGAATGCCAGATGTCCGCGCCGTAGCCGCGGCATTCGGCGAAGAGAAAATCAGCGGGCAGGGTATCGGGCAGTTTACAAAAAAGGTCCTCAAAAACTTCGCCGTCGGGCATGGATGGGACCGTGCCTTCGCGTGTGTTGGTGAGGTTGGGCGTGGGGACGCAGTCTTCATACCATGAGCCGTTTCCATCGGGCAGGCGGCAAACGGACTGGTCTTCGACTTTCGCAATTTTATAGGTATAGGCGTCGTATATTTCGCCGCTGGGATTGATCAAGCGCGCCGTGTCGCCGCCGTCACTGAGCAGGATGTTGGTTTGCAGTCCATAGAAAACGGCGCGCTGACCGGGCTTCAAGGTGATATCCGGCAGATCGAACGGAAGTGAACCGCTGTCTTCTTCATCGTCCAATTGCCAGCCGCTCAGGTTAACATCCGCGATCCCTATATTTTTGACCTCGATGAATTCATCAAAGACGTCCGCTTTGCCGTCTTGATTCCAGTCAAAGCCCGGGCGGGGGAGAAATTCGTTGATGACGGGTCGTCCCACCGGAGTCTCTGTTGGGTAGTTCGTAGGAGTGCGGGTGGGAGTATGCGTGCGGGTGGGGGTACGGGTGGGTGTGCGGGTAAGAGCAGTGCGGG
>DYDH01000124.1 GCA_020717985.1 Herpetosiphon sp.
GTCTGCCGCAAACATTAGGATGGCATAATCTCGGATATTATCTTTTGCATATTCCACCATCAACGCACGATCCCTATCTGACACCCCTGTCTTTGGTCGTTTTGGTGTGGGTGGATACTCAAGCCGTTTGGCAGGGTTTTTTTCTAACAACTCTTCCTCTGTCAGCCAGGCAAAGAATCGTCGCACAGCGCGCACATAACCATGCAATGTGAAGCGCGATAACCCGCCCTGTATAGTGGATCTAGTTGGATGTCCTTCATATCGTTGCTCAATGTCTACTAGACTGGCTCGCCAGTTACGCAAACTGTGAATAGTAATTTCGTCAATTGACGTATCCCCCCCTACAATTTTTTAAGCGAATTTAATCTGTGTTCGTACCATCGTATTGTTGCCTTTGATCTAACTCCTTTCATTGACGCTACGAACGTGATTACAGCAACAGACAGATTCATGATGATGCAGCCTCCCAGACACGGTGATATTTGTCCAATTTACGGACTCCTGGGTAAGACGCAATTTCCTCTTACTTAATATACGACAATGGCGCACGATTGACAACTAGGTGTAAAGTAAAAACCGCACAAGAGATAATACCAAGGGTATAATCCGCACAACAAACAAGCCCCGCAGGACTGGCATCCCACGAGGCTTTGGAAATGTACTACGCGATTCGGGCGCGCAGTCGATAGGGAGATAATAGCACAAACCTACCGCCTTCGCAAATAAAATTGCGTGGGCGGTTTTTTGTGTCCAAGAAAAATCAGAGCCGGGTTTAACATCAAAATCAAGATAGGCTGATAAGTTATGAATGTATTCGAATTACGCAACCAACTCGTTAACGACTACAGAACTTATGTCTCTAGTTTCATTCAGATACGAGATAGTCGTATCCGAGAACATGTAGAGGAGCAACTGAGTAATGGGCTTTTATGGCCAGAGCCATTAATCCAGTTGAATCCTGCGTTCCAGCCTGCCCATCATATTGATGAATTGACAGCCGAAGGCATTTTACACAAGACGTGTAAAACTATTTTTCACAGAAAGAGGCAGGATGATCCAGGTGGAAGTCAATTGCGATTGCACCAACATCAGGAGGATGCGATTCGTGTTGCGCAATCGGGGAAAAACTATGTGCTCACGACAGGCACTGGCTCAGGTAAATCCCTATCCTATATCATCCCAATTGTGGATTTTGTTTTGAAGCATGGCAGCGGAAAAGGCATTCAAGCGATTATTGTTTACCCCATGAATGCGCTGGCAAACAGTCAGCGTGGCGAATTGGAAAAATTCATTAACGTGGGTTTCCCTGATGAAAAGGGACCCGTTACTTTTGCAAGATATACAGGGCAGGAGAATGACGAAGAGAAAAATCAGATCATGGCGAATCCGCCTGATATTTTGCTGACAAACTATGTAATGCTTGAACTGATCCTGACCCGACCTCAGGAACGGGAAAGATTGGTAAGCAGGGCTCAGGGATTAAGATTTCTCGTTCTGGATGAGTTGCATACGTATCGAGGACGTCAAGGCGCAGATGTTGCCATGCTTGTTCGCAGAGTGCGCAACACGCTCAACGCGACAAATCTCCAGTGTATTGGGACTTCCGCCACCCTTTCGAGTGCGGGCGGTTTTGAAGATCAGCAAAAAGATGTGGCGGCGGTTGCCTCCAAATTATTTGGCGATACGGTACTTCCTGAAAATATCATTGGCGAGACCTTGCGGCGCTCAACTGTCGAAATAGATTTTGCTGACTCAGTCCAATTACTGAGATTGAAGGAAAGAATTTCTTCACCCGAAACCAAACTTGTCACCTATAACGACCTGATCAATGATCCGCTGGCAAGCTGGATCGAGAGCAACCTTGGCTTGAAAACCGACGACAAGGGACGACTGGTGCGCGCCATGCCACGCAAAATGCTTGGTTTGGATGGTATTGCCCCGCTGCTAAGTAAACTAACAGGAATCTCCGAGGAAATTTGCGCCAGCGCCATTGCGCAGACCCTCTTGCAGGGATATAACATCAGGAATACAGATACTGGGATGTCATCCTTCGCCTTCCGTTTGCACCAGTTCTTCAACCGCGGTGATACAGTTTACACATCCATCGAGAGGGAAGACGAAAGACACATTACGATCCGCGGGCAGCAGTTTGTCCCTGGCGACCGTACACGCGCATTGTTGCCGCTCGTCTTCTGCCGCGAGTGCGGACAGGAATATTACGTTGTCCGCAAAATAAAAGATAACGAAACCAAGAAGCCTGTATTTATTTCACGCGAATTCTCTGACCGTGCCGATGACGAAGATACAGAGATTGGCTATTTATTTCTCAACAACGAAAAGCCGTGGTCACAGGATCAAGATGAAATTAATGAACGAGTGCCTGAAGACTGGTTGGAGGAAAAAAAGGGCGGGCTTCAAATAAAGCCGTCACAACGCAAGTATTTACCAGAAACTGTCCGTCTTGACACATCTGGCGCAGAGTCAGATCAGGGAAGCCCCGTTCAATTTCTATCTGGAAAATTCCGCTTTTGTCTGCATTGTGGCGTTTCATACAACCCACGTCAGGGATCAGAATTTGCCAAGCTGACCCAGCTCAGTTCTGGCGGTCGCAGTACGGATACAACCATCTTGAGCCTGACACTGATCCGTAACCTGAGAAACAATCCTGATTTGAAGGATAACGACAAAGTCAAAAAACTATTGAGCTTTACCGACAATCGCCAGGACGCCTCCCTGCAAGCGGGACATTTCAACGATTTTATTGAGATGGTTTTACTGCGGTCAGCAATTTATAAAGCAGTTGAACAGGCAGGAGCTGCGGGAATACATCATGATATTCTGCCGCAAAAAGTATTTGACGCGCTTGGCTTGGATTTTTCCCTCTACGCTGTAGATCCAACCGTCAGGTTTGCCCAAAAGAATGAAACGGAACGCGCTTTGCGAGAGGCGCTTGGGTATCGGATTTACCGTGACTTGAAACGCGGCTGGCGCATTACCTCCCCGAACCTGGAGCAATGCGGTTTGCTGGATATTGAATACACTTCGCTAGAGGATGTTTGCGCTGCTGAAGACCTCTGGCAAAATACGCACCCCGCCTTATGCGGAGCAAGCGTGGAAACCCGCCAACAAGTTTGCAAAGTTTTATTGGATTTCATGCGCCGCGAACTGGCAATTAAAGTGGATTACCTGTCATCCATTCATCAGGAAATTTTGAAACAGTTGAGCAGCCAGAAATTAAGCCCGCCCTGGGCAATTGATGAAAGCGAAAAACTGGATCACGCCGCAGTGTTATTCCCGCGACCTCGACAGGCGCAGGGGAACGATGATTATGGCGGTAATGTGTACCTTTCTGCGCGAGGTGGATATGGACAATTCCTGAGAAGAAAAAATACCCTGTCAAATTTTTCTGGTGTCTTGAAAACCGACGATGCAAGCGTAATGATCCAGCAAATATTGGATGCATTGCGTGCAGGTGGATTGGTCGAAATTGTCGAGGAAGCAAAAGGACAGGATGAAGCCAATGGTTATCAAGTTCCCGCCTCGGCGATGGTCTGGAAGGTTGGAGATGGCACAAAGCCCTTTCATGATGTGATTCGTGTGCCGCGAGTATCCACTGAAGGCGGAAGAACAAATCAATACTTTGTGGACTTCTATAAAAACATCGCCAAAGATATGCACGGATTGGAAGCGCATGAGCATACCGCCCAGGTTCCAAATGAAATCCGTGAGCAGCGTGAACATGCCTTCCGTGAAGGGAAATTACCCATCCTGTACTGCTCCCCAACCATGGAATTGGGCGTGGATATTTCCGAATTAAATGTTGTGAACATGCGTAACGTTCCACCTACACCTGCCAATTACGCCCAGCGCAGCGGACGCGCGGGACGCAGTGGACAACCTGCTCTGGTATTTACCTACTGCACAACAGGCAGCAACCATGACCAGTATTATTTCAAGCGGCAGGACAGAATGGTTGCAGGTGCTGTGACCCCACCACGTTTGGACATTAGCAATGAAGACCTGCTGCGCGCTCACGTTCATGCTGTATGGTTGGCAGAATCAGGGCTGAACCTTGGTAAATCGCTGAAAGATTTGCTGGACATTTCAGGTGATGCTCCGACCCTCAAAGTATTGGATTTCGTTCAGGCATCGTTGGATTCAACAGAAGCTAGAAAAAAAACACTCAAAAGAACCAAAATGATCTTGAGCGAAGCGGAAAATGAACTCAAGAAAACTGATTGGTACAGCGACGCCTGGCTGGATGGCGTAATGAATCAAATTCCGCAGAAATTCAACCAGGCTTGTGAGCGTTGGCGTGGACTGTATTGGGCGGCAAAAGGACAGCAGATGATTCAGCACGGCATTCTCAATGACAGGGCAAGATCTACATCTGATCGTGAACAAGCAAAAAGACTTCGTGCAGAGGCTGAAAGCCAATTAGATTTATTGACCGAAGCAAAGAATTTAACCCAATCAGATTTTTATTCATATCGGTACTTTGCCAGTGAAGGTTTCCTGCCTGGTTATAGCTTCCCGCGTTTGCCGCTCTCTGCGTTTATTCCTGGGCGACATATTCGTGGTGACAAAGATGAGTTCCTGTCGCGCCCACGCTTTTTGGCAATCTCAGAGTTCGGACCACAATCCACGATTTACCACGAAGGCTCACGTTATACGATCAGCAAGGTAAATTTACCGCTCTCGGATACTGGGGATGGAGTGGCAACCATGCAGGCAAAACATTGCCCTGCTTGCGGATATTTCCACCCTGAGTCAACAGGCAACCAGGATCGCTGCGAACGCTGCCATGCGGAACTGGAACCGCCCATTACGCCGCTCTTCCGCTTGCAGAATGTTTCCACCCGCAGACGCGACCGAATTAGTTCCGATGAAGAAGAGCGTATGCGCCAGGGTTATGAGTTGCGCACTGCCATTCGTTTTCAGGAATCTCAAACAGGTGATCCTGCGGCACAATCAGCAAAATTGATGAATGGCGACAAAGACCTTGCAACGTTGACCTATGCCAGCGCCGCCACTATCTCCAGAATCAATGTAGGTTGGAAAAGGCGTTCGAACCAATCTCAACTGGGTTTTGTTTTGGATATCGAGCGAGGGTACTGGGCAAGGGAAAAAGACGAACAAACTGACGAACAGGGTAATCCACTTTCAGCGCGCACGAAGCGTGTGATTCCATTTGTAGAAGATACGAAGAATAGCCTGTTGTTCGAACCTGCGACTCAATTGGATGAAAAGCAGATGGCTTCGTTGCAGGCGGCGTTGAAATCTGCAATCCAGATCAAATACCAACTGGAAGATAGCGAGCTTTCAGCCGAACCATTGCCATCAGCCAAAACTCGGAAGATGATCTTGTTTTACGAATCAGCCGAGGGCGGCGCGGGAGTCTTGCGCCGTTTGCTGGATGACCCACAGGCTTTTGCGGATGTTGCTCAATTAGCGCTGCAACTTTGCCATTTCGACCCACAAACGGGTGAAGATAAATACCATGCAGATGGCATAAACGAGGACTGCGAAGCCGCTTGTTATAACTGCCTGATGAGTTATTACAACCAGGGGGAACACCGCCTGCTTGATAGAAAAATGATCTTTGAAGTTCTGATGAACTTGAGCGGCGTGACCGCGAAAACATCTCCATCGGCATTGTCGCGCGAAGAGCATTTGAAGCGCTTACATAATCTGTGTCAGTCTGACCTGGAACATGAATGGTTGAATTTTATGGAACAACGTAATCTCACCCTGCCTTCTCACGCGCAGAAACTGGTTGAGAGTTGTCACACGCGACCAGACTTCCTGTACGAAAAGGATTGCGTTGCCATTTATGTGGATGGACCTCATCATCAATTTGCTTCACGCAAAGAGCGTGATACCAGCCAGGCGGAGTGCATGGAAGATATTGGCTATACCGTGGTGCGGTTTGATGTGAGGGATGACTGGGACAAAATTATTGTCAAACATCCGCATATTTTTGGAGTGAAGTCATGACCTTTGCCCAAAACAAATGGTCATCAAGAAGAATAGTGAGCAGATATGATTGATATAAACATCTTTGAACTTATACCCAAAGAACTGCGTGAACAAGCGCGCGACACGCTGGTTGATTTTGTGTCTGAGCACGCAAAAAAACTTGCAGGGGACAATGTTTCTGAAAAACTTAAGCAGCTTCGCACGGATGGGCAATTCCGTCGTCAATTCGACAAGGGGTTAGATCATGCTATAAAAAGATTCTCTGATGAGTATTTTGAAAAAGATGAAGATCTTGTTGAGGCGATTGTACAGGAAAAAGATTTATTCAAAAGCCCTGATATAAAAATGGCTTTGATGAACATGATCAAGTCCCCAGGATCGTACTTGGTAGAAGAGGGAGACCTTATAGCGCAGTCATTTGATAGTGTTCTGCCCGGCAGGAAGAATAGGCAAAGGGTTGATCAGGCTGTGAAGTTTTTACTTCGATGTTTGGTCGAAGAATTATGGCATTTACCGGAATTGCAACCAGTATATAGCCTCCAATTCCAAAAAATTACCGCTGAATCCATGAAACAGCAAGTGGATATGCAGAAGGTTCAGATACAGTCCCTTGTGGGTGTGAATGAAGGTGTAAGGCAGGCGTTGTTGCAATTGACAGATGCGATTGGAGAAAGAAAATTACTTGTTGCCGGAAAAGAACTATCTCATCCTAAGGTAGTGAATAATCTGCCTCACCCTGATTACGAACAACTGATAGGACGAGAAGAAGAGCTGGATAGGATTTATAAAATCTTACGGCCTTATCCAGATTCGCAATCATACTTGGTGTCCATAGATGGAATTGGCGGTATCGGTAAAAGCGCTCTTGCTCTGGAAATAGCCTATTATTACCTGCACAATTACGAACAAATTGCCCGGGAGGAACGTTTTGATGCCATAATCTGGGTTAGTGCCAAACAAAATATTCTAACTGCTGATGGCATTCAGCCTCGTTATCAGTCATTACGTACTTTAAATGACATTTATACGACCATTGCTCTCACCTTGCAGCGCGAAGAGATAACCCAAGCACGAGCAAGTGAGCAAGCTGAGGTGGTAAAAAAGGCTTTGAAGCAACAACGCACACTATTGATTGTAGACAATTTCGAAACAGTAAGCGATGATAGCGTGATTTCATTTCTGCGGGAATTACCTGCTCCTACAAAAGCGGTTGTTACTACAAGACGACGAATTGATGCAGCCTATCCTATTAGACTTGTAGGTCTAACACAGAAGGATGCTGGTAAATTGATACAAAATGAATGTCAAAAGAAAGGTGTTGAACTTACCCGACAGGATAGCGACCTTCTTGTGGTTTATACTGGTGGTGTGCCGCTGGCATTGGTATGGAGTATTTCACGCCTGGGATATGGGATGCAGTTTGAAAACCTTTTAAGTAGTTTGAAAGGTGCTAAAAACGATTTGACCAAATTTTGCTTCGAGGAAATCGTCAATGGATTTCAAAATCCACACTCTCGATATCTACTCAAATCGCTTGGACTATTTTCCAAAGATGCAAACGAATCTGCTCTGCAACACATAACCAAGCTATCAAATCAAGATTTTGGGGATTCACTAGAAGAAACGCTGGTTTTCGGTCTGGTGAATAAGCGTTCTGGAAGATATTCTTTGTTGCCTTTGACAAAAGAATTCAGTCTGAATTTATGGCTCACTGATTCGCCTGGCGCCCCAGCGTTCTCAATGCAATCCGTCCAACAGCGCTTAATCGATTGGTATGTAAAATTTGTGACCAGAAACGAAGTTGAACAACGTGATCGGGATGTTGAAAATACCGAGCGCAAGGTCAAAGAACTAGATACCGAGTATGATAATTTTCTTTCCGTCACAAAATTATGTGAAGACAACGAGGATGTAGAGAACTATGCCCGGCTTGTAAAATCTACAGCAATGTATCGTTATTATAAGGGGTTGGGGCGTGAATCATTTGAACTATGCAAATCAGCAAAATCAATGTTTGAAAGACTTGGAAAAGTTCAGACTGAGGATCGTGGAACTATTTTGGTCGAGTTAGGTGGGTTATCTGGATACTTGAAAGACCCAAGTGTAAGCGAAGTATTCTTGGAATTCGCTTTAAGTTGCGCAGAGGGTGCCGAAGACCCTGACGTTAAAAAGTATCTTATGTGTCGGGCGTATTCAATCAAAGGTAGATTAGAAAAACAAAAAGGACATTATTTTAACGCTATTCAAAATTACAGAAAAAGCATGAAATGGTCTATGCCAGACTTAGATCAGCAGATTGGAAAGGAAACCCTGCCCATTCCAAAGCGGCATTATATGGCATGCCGAGAGGTTGCTGGTATATCACTAGCACGTAAAAGAACTGAGAGCGCTTTATATTGGATAAACAGGGCCATCCAGATTGCAGATGAGATTCCCTATTGGCGGGCCAGAGCGCAAGCAGTTTTTTTGTTGGGCAGAATTTATATGCTGAAAGAAGATTTTAATTCTGCGAACAATGCATTTCGTGAAAGTTTAGGGATGTACTTGGAATATTGGGGCACCTATAACAACATATTCCAAGTCCAGAAACTTGATAAATTGACAGACGAGGAATATGTGGATGCATCCAGATTTATTGTAGCAGATCGAATGCGTACTGCTGAAATACTTCGTTATTGGATTGAAGTCAAGTTGAAGACTGAAGATCTATTAACTGCTACAAAAATGGCCGATATAGCTACCGACCTTTTTAAAGGGATGGGGCACCAATCGCAAGCAAAAGAACTGCAAGAATTTATTTCCTCACAAAATTTGGTGAAGCCATGACATTTGCCGTTGGTTCGCTTGTCAAGGCACGTGGACGTGAATGGGTGGTTCTGCCAGAATCAGATGAACAGATGCTGGTTGTGCGTCCTTTGGGTGGGACGGATATAGAGATCGCAGGGATTTATCTGCCGCTGGAAAAAGTGGAGCAGGCGCGGTTTGACTTGCCCGATCCTTCCTTAACTGGTGACTACCTATCAGCGAGGTTATTGCGCGACGCAGTTCGACTTGGCTTTCGATCAAGTGCGGGACCATTTCGTTCGTTTGCGCGGCTGGCATTTGAGCCGCGACCTTATCAGCTTGTTCCATTATTGATGGCATTAAAACTTGACCCTGTTCGCATGTTGATTTCGGATGATGTGGGTATTGGCAAGACAGTTGAAGCGGGATTGATCGCCCGTGAATTGCTTGACCGTGGCGAAGTGGATCGGTTGGCGGTCTTATGCCCGCCGCAACTTGCCGAGCAATGGCAGGCTGAACTGCGAGATAAATTCCACATCGAAGCTGAACTGGTGATGGCAGGAACTGCCGCGCGCTTGGAGCGAAATGCAGCGTTGGGTCAATCGTTATTTGATCTGCACCCTTATGTGATCGTCTCAATGGATTTCATCAAATCAACCACCAGACGGGATGAGTTTTTTCGAACCTGTCCCAAGTTGGTGATCGTGGATGAGGCACACACTTGCGCGCGTGCCGAGGGACGCGGACGACAGCAGCGTCATCAGTTGATCAGCGGGTTGGCGAAGAATCCCGAACGGCATATTATTCTGGTGACTGCGACCCCGCATAGTGGGAAGGAAGAAGCGTTCCGTTCGCTACTATCCATTCTGGATGAAGATTTTGAAAATCTGCCAGATGATATGACGGGACCTGAAAACGAAAAACATCGCCGCAGGCTGGCAATGCAATTTGTTCAACGCCGCCGCGCGGATATTCGCAGTTACATGCAGGCGGATACTCCCTTCCCTGAGCGTGAGGAAGGTGAAGATACTTATTCGCTTTCGCCAGAGTACAAGAAATTATTTGACCGTGTTCTCGAATATGCGCGCGAGACCGTGCGCGATGTGCAAGACACGAGCAAAAATCAATTTCATCTACGAGTGAAATGGTGGTCGGTGCTGGCTCTGTTGCGTTCGCTGGCTTCGAGTCCTGCGGCTGCAGCGGCGACTTTGCGTAACCGCGCTGCGACTGCGGAAGCGGAAACTGTGCAGGAAGCGGATGAAATCGGCAAGCGTACCATTCTCGATATGATGGAAGATGAATCCGCTGAGGGCATGGATATTGTGCCTGGCAGTGACATCGGTGGTGATGAAGAGGAGTCTGTGTCCAATCGCCGCAAGTTGTTGGAGATGGCGCGGATCGCCGATACGCTGGTCGGTGAAAAAGACGAGAAGTTAAACAAAGCGATTAAGTTGGTAAAAGAGTTGGTCAAGGAAGGCTATCGCCCGATCTTGTTCTGCCGCTTCATCCCAACAGCGGATTATGTGGCTGAGGCTTTACGTAAAGCATTGCCCAAAGGTGTGGAAGTGGCTTCCATTACTGGAAGTTTGCCGCCTGCCGAGCGCGAAGCGCGGATTGCTCAAATGGGCGAATCAGAGAAACGCGTACTGGTTTGTACAGACTGTTTGAGCGAAGGCATTAACCTGCAAGAACACTTTGATGCTGTAGTTCATTACGATCTCTCGTGGAACCCGACCCGCCATGAACAGCGCGAAGGTCGCGTGGATCGCTTCGGGCAAAAGACGCCCAAGGTGCGTGTGCTGACTTATTACGGTCTGGACAATCAGATTGACGGCATTGTGTTGGATGTTCTTCTTCGCAAACATCGCACGATTCGCAGTTCGCTGGGAATTTCCGTCCCTGTACCCGTGGATACTGAAAAGGTCGTGGAAGCGATCTTCGAGGGATTGCTGTTGAAATCCAAGCCAAGCGCAATGGACAATTATCTGCCTGGCTTTGAAGAATTCATGCGACCGACACGCGAAGACTTATACGGAAAATGGGATGCGGTTACCGAGCGTGAGAAGCGTTCGCGGACTTTGTTTGCGCAAGAGACGATCAAAGTGGAAGAGGTTTCGCGTGAGTTGCAATCGGCACAGGATGCAGTTGGCTCAGGCGTGGACGTTCAGACTTTCACCCGCAATGCCTTACAGATGATCGGCGCAAGTGTGCAGGGAACTTCCCCCATTCAAGTGGATGTGACCGAAGCGCCGCAGGGATTAAAGGACTTGCTCAATCAATCGCTTGGTTCAGGCTACAAGCCGAAGTTTTCTGCCCGCTTTGATCTGCCTGTAAAAGACAAGGAATATTATCTAACCCGCACGCACCCGATGATCGAAAGCCTTTCATCGTTTACTTTGGAAAATGCGTTGGACCCGCTGAATGGAAAAGATGCAAAGAATCCCGCCCGTAGATGTGGAGTAATCCGCACGAAAGCAGTGGAGAAGCGCACTACGGTATTGCTGGTGCGTTTCCGTTATCACATCATCAAGGAAAAGAAGGGCGAGGAAAATAAACCCTTGCTGGCGGAAGAGTGCGGACTGTTGGCGTTCACTGGCTCGCCAGAAAATGCAATGTGGTTGGATAAAGAGCAAGCCGAGAAACTCTTACAGGCTGCCCCTGACCAAAACGTAAACCCCGACCAGGCGCGTGACTTTGTGCAAAAGGTGATTGATGGCTTTGACGCTTTGCGCCCGCATTTGGATGAGACGGCAAAACAATTGGGCGACCAGTTGCTGGATGCTCACCAGCGCGTGCGACTGGCTTCAAAGCAAAAAGGCGTGCAAACACACGTGGAACCCAACCTCCCGCCCGATGTACTTGGAATTTATGTGTATTTGCCGAAGGTGTAATGATGACACTCAAAGAAAAAATCCAATCGTTTGTAAATAACCTACTCGATTACGGTCCGATCCTCCTGACCGTTTTGGTTGGCGCATACGCAGCAGCGGCTACTATAAATTCAAATTTGAGCGACAATGAGCTTTTGCAATGGATATTAGGAATTTTGGTCTTAATTGCGACGACTCAATTAGTGGATCGTTTTCGCGTCCTCAGGAGCAATGATAAAAAGCTCGACCAAATTCTCACATTATCTCAAGGTACAGGCGGAACAAAGGGTTTTTTGCTGGATAGTATGCCCGACTTGAGGGAACGTTTAAAAGCGGCAAAATCCATTGCTATAAGTGGTGTGAGTCTTGCGGGCACGAGTAATAATTATCATCCGATCTTACAGGAGCGATTAAGGTCAGGTATTCCCGTGAGATTACTTGTTACTGACCCTGACGAAAAAAAACCAGTAGCGGACGTGGCGGTTTATCGAATTGAAAAGACCCAGGATCCTAATGTTCTTAGAAGATCAGTCAACTATTCTCTAGAAACGTTTTCGCTTCTTCTAAATGTTGACCCAAAGAAGAAATTGAAGATCAGGTTGCTGCCATTTCCTACGATGTATGGGATTTGGATGTTGGATTTTGGAACGGATGAAGCAGAAATTTGGGTTGAGTTATATGCCTTTCGAAAAACACCAGAGCCTGCGTTCCAGCTATTGCCTAGACGTGATGGCGAATGGTATGAGTTTTTTGCTGATCAGTTTGAGAAGATGTGGGCTGCATCCAACGACTGGGACGTAATCAATAAAGTCAAAATTGTGAAACCTAACTCATGACCTCCTCCCGCCCCCCCTTCCTGACCATACGCGCCGAAGGAGCGCTTCTTCCCGTTGACCTCCTCCAGCGGGTCGTAGAGAATGACCATGATCTCGGCGGGTTTCCGCCCGATGTGCTTGGGATTTATCTATATTTGCCGAAGATATAACACACGAAAGTTCATCTCTATTCGATCAAGGAACACTGCCATGACAAAAACTGAAACTTACATGCGCGGAATGAATGATATTAACAATTTCTACAGCATGCTCTATGCCGCAATGCGAGCGAGCATGCCCGAACTCGAAGCGCAAATATCTCAGAGTGGAGCCTATGTTTGGCGAGGATATCGGATTGATGCTTTTCAAACACTTGCTCATGGACAGTATTACTGTCAAATATACCCTGACCATCCCGACATCCTGATGTTGCAGGAAGGGTATCTCGACGCGAAACACAGGGGAGAAGAAAAGGAGAAAAAACTAGGGATTAAAGCTGGGCAATACTATTATCCCTTCACAGAGACCATTGATTTGCGTCGAACGCGCTTCTTTGAATTCAACCAGGAAGAACAATTAGGGTTTTTGAGAAGTTTTATTGATGGAGCGCTTCAAAAGGCTCTGATTTGGCAACAATCCGAGGTAAGGCAAAATGTCACTAATCCAAGATTCCAGCATGGGAAAGTCCCCAGGTTAATACGTGTCCGCGTCCCGAAAACTTTTGATCGCGTTGGCGAAGATTTCCTTGCCGCTTGGGAATACCAAAGATTGCTTTGGGGAACTTTGAGAAATATTTTGGACCAAGTGCCCAATAGGGAATGGGTGCGCCCGAACGCCAGTATTCACAATTTCGGTTTTCGGGGATTGAGATTAAGGATTGATTCGTCAGCTGAGACTTCACGGTGGTCAATATATTTCATTAAGCCTGAGCGCATTCTTTTCCAAATTCCAGGAGGAAGGCAAAATCCCTATAACTTGGTTGAGAATAAATATTTTGATCTACCCATACATGAACAGGAAAAGCAATTACGCGAATTTGTTCAAGCAAGTCTTGGGATAACACTCTAATCATGACCTCCTCCCGCCCCCCCTTCCTCAC
>DYDH01000125.1 GCA_020717985.1 Herpetosiphon sp.
TGAACTCTTGGTGGGCATGGAAATACCAACCAATTTTTTGGCTTCAGCGGCCGGAGCTTTGGCACCGCAAGCAGTAAGTACAAGGCTTACCAGCATCAGTACGGCCAGCAGGTTAAAAATCAATTTCTTGGACATTTCTTCTCCTTAGTAATAGTTATGAAATATTATGTTGGCGAATTAATTTGGCAAGAACCGGGTCAACATCAAAAGTGACAACAGTATCTTACCGGGAGTATACACCTCAGACGCCAAAATACCGGGTGCGATTCCCTTCATATAAATTTTTATTCCCCTTTTGCCTCACCTCCTTCTAATTAATTTGCTTCTATTTTTCTTCAAGGCATATAATAAAGCGATGTGATAAAAATAAACCAAACTCACTTTGAACGTCTTGAGCTTTCACGAACAACAAGGGTAGGTTGTATAAACCTTGATAGTGCAATAAGAGATTGGTTATCCTGTCGAGCCTGGATCATTTCCACTACGTTTTGGACCGCCTGTTCGCCAAGCAACTGAAGGTCCTGGGAAATTGTTGTCAATGAAGGGTGAAAATACGCTGACTCGGGGATATTATCAAAGCCGACCACGGCCAATTGTTCAGGGATGTTGATACCTTTGCGGCAGGCTTCACGCAAAACGCTTAAGGCCATTTGGTCATTGGCAACAAAGACCGCATCCATATCCGGGAACGATTCACATAGTTGAATAAAAGCCAACTCCCCGCTGGCAGATGACCAGTTACCTTCAGCGCAATGTTCGGTTGAAGCGTCAAGCCCAGCCGCATTCAGCGTCTCACGCCAGCCACGCTTGCGCTCATCCGCTTCCCACCAAGTCAATGGGCCTGAAATATGCCCAATTTTTTTTCGTCCACAATCCAATAAGTGCTGTATTGCCATGGCCGCGCCCTGGAAATTATCCGTTGCGACGCTGGAGATACCGACGCGTGGCTGCATGGCAAGGAACAATACTGGCACAGGGATTTCATCCATGCGTTCTCTAACCCAGGCATGGTTATCGCCGATCTCCGGAGCCACCCATATTATTCCATCCACCTGGCGGGCCAACAACGAATCAATCACATCATCGATTCTATTTGTATCGAAGTTGTCGAGTTCTTTCATCAAAAGCATGTAGCCGAGCTCGTCTGCTTTATCGGCCACGCCATTTAAGGTGCGAGACGGCCCGATATATTTCAAACCAAACGTTACCACGCCGAGGGTGTAACTGCGTTGCTGACTTAAACTGCGCGCAAGAGTACTGGGGCGATAGCCTAATTGTTCAACAACCATCTCCACGCGTTGACGAGTTTCCCCCGAAACATAAGAAAACTTGTTCATCACACGCGAAACCGTCTGCGTAGAGACGCCTGCTGCCTGCGCTACATCTTTGATGGTGACACGTTTTCTTCTGTCAGATAGAATCAAGTTATTATCCTTGTTATCCCATTATGTTATCGATAACATGTTATCGATAACATAATATCAAAAATGTCAACTAGAGTCAAGAGGAAGTTTTTACAGTCAGCCCAAAATTCAATATCTCTTTTATGGCAAATGGAAAAACTGCTGAATATATTTCCTGACAGACATAGCAACCAATACAAAAAAATTGAGCAAATTATGCGCGAGACATCGAGCCGGCGCATCTGGACCAATTCTGGACGCCCAATATGAGCAGGGATTTTTCCACAACGCAAATTAATTGATTGAAAGCTGTGTCTTTGAAAGCGGCTGCTGTCGAAGACAGTCTCCATACGCTCTCTTTTTACATCTCACCTCCTGACAAACTTTGCATGACTATATCAGAAAAAAATCGCCGATTCAATTAACTGGCAGTATAATCATGCCGATTACTGAGGCATGATGTTCGAACCAGTGCTGGTACTCAACGCTAATTTTGAGCCGATCCATGTGTGCTCAACACGACGGGCTATTGGACTGATCCTTGCAGGAAAAGCCGATATGATCGTGAATGGACGCGGACACATCCGCACGATAACACAGTTGCTTCCACGCCCTTCAGTCATTCGACTGGAAACCCAGGTTCATCGTCCACGCCCGCGCGTCAAGTTAACGCGCCGCGAAGTGTTTAGACGCGACAACTATACCTGCCAGTATTGCGGCAGACGCGATGTGAGCCTGACTGTGGATCACGTGATCCCGCGCCATTTGGGTGGTCCACACAAGTGGACAAACCTGGTGGCGGCCTGTTCAGCCTGTAATCACCGCAAAGGCGGCCGCAAAGTGGAAGAGGCGCACATGCATCTGGCGCACATTCCAAAAGAACCGCCTGCGAACGCCGCTTATATCTTCGGACGGCATCTTTCAGAGAATGGTGAGTGGGAGCCTTATATCTCAGGCTGGTAACAATCCCCTATTATTGTTCATTTCCCTCTTCAAAACTGGAGAGGGAAATTTTTGTGTCTTCTCAATATTTTGGGGATGAGGGCACACCGTCCCGACACTTGCGCCGTACGCCAGTGCGGTGAGGTTTCCTCGAAAAGTTGGTTGAGCCGCTCAAACCTTCGGGACGTTTCCCCGCTTTTTGAGAAGATATAATTTTTCACATATCCAGCACCATAAAATCCTTTGCCAGCACAATATCGCCGGGGAAAGTGGCGTGCGCCTCAGCAACAAGGTCGCCGCTTGCATACTTACCTGTTGGATAATGAATAAGATACAGCCTGCCAACTTCTGCTCTTCTGGCAATTTCACCAGCCTGCTTTGCGGAAGAATGTCCAACAGATTCTCCCGTGGCCTCATGGATCAATACATCCGCTCCTTCGCTCAAGCGGACAACTTCATCGCAGGGTTCCGTATCGCATGAATAGGAAAGGGTTTTGAGCGATTGCTTGAATTGAATCCGCAAGCCAATATTGGGGATCATGTGATGGACAGGCGAAGCATGGATCGTAAAATCAGAACAATCCAGCACAGGTGACATTTCCCGGGTTGGGATGCGATAAAAAACTACGGGGAAAAAATCAGGCCATTCCGACCAGTTATACAAACCCATGAGCGTTTCCACACGGTCAAGTGTGTAATGTAAACCATAAATATTGAGCGGTCGTTGCCGCCCCATAAGCCACATATCCATCAGTAAAAGCGGAATCCCCGACGCGTGATCCGGATGGAAGTGGGTAATAATAATATCGGTCAGATCGTTAAAATCCACGCCAGCCTGTTCCAGGCGCAGGATGGGATTACTCACAGAATCGATCAGTAATGTGCGCTCATCCCCCACAATCACCATGTGCGTATTTTCGCTGTCCTTCGTGGGGATCGCATTTGATGAACCAAGAATAATTACTTTCGGCATGATGCTTATCATAACCTAATTACGAAGTGCAAAGTGAAACCTGCGGGGACTTCCAATGAACCTTACCTGGTCATTACACTTAATAAAAGACCAGGCGTAATATAGGCTTCGATCACGGCGGCAATGGCCAGTAAAGGCACCACCACGCCAAGAAAGATCTTTACCCAATCTGCGAGCAATTCAAGGATCACCTCGCCCATGGATTTTCCTGTTTGCGGCGTAACAATGGACGCGCCCATATAAAGCACAACCGCACTGCCGATCATAAGCGCGGGAATTTCAAAGATGCCATGCGGCACAACGCCCGCAAGGAACATCGGCACAGGGTTCATCCCAAGCAGTTGAAACAAGGCAAACAATCCACCGATCACACCGATATTCACCATATAAAGCAAAATACCCAGCACGCCAAATGAAACCAAACCTGCTAAAAATATGGCAGCCACTGCGCGCGTATTGTTCATAAACAGGAACGGCGCATTGATGCTCCCTTGTAAATTAGACAGATCCGGCATTTGACGGATACCCGCCTCGATTTTCTGAAGTCTTTCCGGGGACGCTTTTGCAATTACTTGTGAGACATTTACCATGATCCAGTCATAGCCCAGCCACATACTTAGTCCCGCGATCACTGTCAAAGTCAAAACAGCAGGCAGAATGCGGCGCATTGCACTTCCCAAAACACGGATATACCATTCGCCAAAAGAGTGCGCTCCGCCGACAAAATTCTTCCAAAATGTGCGCCAGAGCCAGCCCAGGTTGATGGCATCAATTTCACGACCAAGCAGGTACTCGCGTTGAAAGTGAGCAATGCCCACGCGGATCAACAACAACGAGATGATCATCACCCCCCCCACAGCCAGCCACAGCACCTGTTCATTTCCCCAAAACAACATGACTGCTTCGCCCTGCATCAAAACGGCAACAGGAATAACAATGAATGACGCCAGCAGGTTGGCGGCTTTGACCGAAGTGGACTGCACTGAGATCACAATCGCCGCGCTGACCATCAAGGTGGCATGTGCGGTGGTCAGGAGAAACAACTGCACCATCACCATGAAAGATGGCATCGTAAGGTCCTGGCGTGTGACCATAATGAGATAAAGCAAAATGGAAAGATAACTTGCGAACAATGGCGTAGCCACGCCCACCAATAACTTTCCAAAATACAATTGCCAATTATCCAGCGGAGCGCTCAGGATGGGTTCAATTGTGCCGCGTTCTTTTTCACCTACAAATGCTTCCAGCGCAACCACAAGCGAGATCGTGATCGGGAAAAAGCCAATAATCATGATCGAGAACGGCACGAACCGATCCAAAATTAAATTTGCCTGATATTGATTTAAGAAATCCACAGTTTGCTTGGCAAACTCGTTCATCAAAACCGGAAAACACAGGATCAAAATGACCATCGGTGCCAACACGCGCCAATCACGGAATTGATCCTTGAGCTCGCGTCCCGCCACCAGCCAGACAAGTTTAAGTTTACTGAACATTTTCACGTCCTTTTGCTTCCGTCATCACTTTGAGATAAATCTGCTCCAACGTGCGCGGCTCTTCCTGAAAAGCCATGACCGATGCGGACTTTTCGGATAAGGCTTTCAAGATCAACGGATTGGATTCCTGCGGACGCTCCACCCTAACCTTCAAACTGGTCGCCGTCCGAGAGAGCAGCTCCACACCTTGGGGAAGTTCCAACCCATCTGAATCCCAGGCATCACTGAGTTTAATTTCATATTCAGGTAACCCAAGCACATTGCGCTTCATATCGTCAAGCGTGCCTTGCAGCAAAATCTTTCCGCGATAAATAATGGCGATCTGATCTGCCAGTTGTTCCACTTCGGTGAGATTATGCGAACAAATCACAATCGTGCGCTGGGATGATTTCAGGCGCGCAATCTCATCTCTTACCAGCCGCGCGGATTCAGGGTCCATGGCGGAGGTGGGTTCATCCAACAGGAGCACGCCGGGGTCATGCATCATGGCGCGAGCCAGCGCCAATTTTTGACGCATCCCCTTTGAGTATTCACCGATCCTGCGTTTGGCGGCTTCGGTCAATCCAAAGTATTCAAGCAAATGGTCGCTGCGTATCTTGCGCGTCGTTGCGGAAAGGCTGTAGACCTGCCCGAAAAAGTCCAAATACTCAATGGCAGACATACGCATATACAAACCGTGTTGCTCTGTGAGCACGCCCACAGAAGAGCGGACATCGTGTCCATTCTTGACAACATCATAGCCAGCCACTCTTGCCCAGCCGCGTGTCGGATTTAGCAAAGCAGTCAACATACGGACAGTGGTGGTTTTCCCTGCGCCATTCTGACCTAAAATCGCCAAAATTTGACCAGCATCCACGGAAAGATTTACTCCATCCACAGCTAAAAAATCGTGGAATTGCTTGGTTAGATCGTGTGTTTCTATCATATTAATTCCTTGTTAGGTAAGTAGGTAATAGGGGGCGAGAAGACATAAAATCTATTGTATTCCCCACTTTGCATTATTCGTCTTCACAGAGGCCTTACAATTCCTGGACAGGGCGATGACGCAAAACCATACCAATCCCGGCACAAATGAACACAATTGCGAAAAACACCTGATTGATATTGAAGTTATTCACGAGCGAAACATCCATTCGCAGGAATTCAAGCAAAAAGCGGATGAGGGAATAAAAGCCAAGATATGCAAGAAAAAGGTCGCCCGTTTTGATTGTCCAGATAAAACGACGCGCAAACCAGAGCAGAAAAACCATGTTCGCCAAATTCAAAAGCGCTTCATAGGCGAACAATGGATGATAAAAATTCACCGTTTCAAATCCGCTTAAACGAGAGGCGGGGTCAATGAATATCTTCCAGGGTAAATTGGTGGGAAAACCATACAATTCCTGGTTGAAATAATTCCCCAGGCGTCCAATAGCTTGAGCAAGGGCAAGTCCGGGGGCGAGAATATCGGATAGCTCCCAAAATGAAAAATTATTCTTGCGCGCAAAGTACAGCAAAACCAACGCCCCGCCGATCCACGCGCCGGGGATGCCAAAACCACCGATCCAGAATGCGGCAAAATCTGTCGGATGGGAAAAATAATACCGGGTTGTCAGACCAAGCTCAACAGAGGAAAGAGGCGGGGTGAGAATATGCCAGAGGCGCGCACCCAACATCCCCCATATTATCAAAGGCAAAAAAAGATAATGGATGATCTCAGGGTCGTAGTTGCGTTTTTTGGCCTCGCGTGCGGCGAGCAATGCGCCCGTTGCAATGCCAAACGCGACCAGCAGACCATTCCAGCGGATGAGCAAGGGACCGAGCGAAAGACCTTCTGTCATGTTAACTCACCTTACGCGGAACGTCCCGAAGGTTTTCGTAAATCAAACCTGTTTTTACTCCAAACCTTCGGGACGGTGCGTAACATCAAATATTAATGCAAATACTCTTTGGACTCTCTGGCTTTTCTCATGCGCTCATGCCCTTGCACGCGGACATACGCTATGCGTTGAAACGCTGTGACATTGCCAAGCAGCGCAATTACAGCAACTGCAAGAAAAGGCTGATTAAAGATAAGCAAAGGAATTAAAACAATATACCGTTCCACACGTGTGAGGATGCCCACTTTGGCTGTGAAGCCCAAACCCTCTGCGCGCGCTTTAACATAAGAGACAAGCACTGAACCAGCCGTCGCCAGAAAGGTGACCATCACCCCAGGATAATTTCCCTGAGAAAGAAAATAATATAATAGCCCGCCAAAGGTGATGAACTCGGCATAACGGTCGCTGACTGAATCAACGAATGCACCGAAGTCGCTGGATTCACCACGCAGGCGCGCCATGGTTCCATCGAAGGCATCCACGATAACGAAGAGGAAAAGGACAATTGCCCCGATGGTCATTTTCCCTTGCGAAAGAAGATACGCGGCAGCTGTTGTGCCTGCCAACCCAAGTAAAGTGACCGCATTCGGAGTCAATCCCAAGCCATTTAGAAATGCAGCGATAGGGTCAAGTATGCCTTTGAAGATGAGACGTAATCTGTCAGTGAAGGTTGGTTTGGGAATCATGGGAAAGTTAGGCGGGGGGCGGTTGTTATTAGGCTGTTAGCTGTTGGCGATTAGCAATTAGCTAAAAGCTGAACGCTAATCGCTTTCTTTTGCTAATCGCTTTTTTCTTCTTCCAAATCTTCTTCGCTGACGAGAACCTCGCGCTCCTTGCCGCCGCCTTGAGACGGGCCGACAACTCCCATTTCTTCAAGCTGGTCGAGCAGACGTGCGGCGCGCGGATAGCCGATCCGCAGGC
Organism: Herpetosiphon sp.; assembly: GCA_020717985.1. Taxonomy (GTDB): domain Bacteria; phylum Chloroflexota; class Anaerolineae; order Anaerolineales; family Villigracilaceae; genus Villigracilis. Next base: position 7,595 of record DYDH01000125.1, read on the forward strand.
GGCGCTGGATTAGCGAGGCGGAGGCACGCTGGCTACTGCGGACAATGGAGACAGCCTGTTCGATCAAGCTGTCATCTTCGTTTTCATCAGGCTCTTGTAAGAGTTTTTCCCAAGGTGGAACATCATCCACTTTGAGTCCGCTCTTTTGCCAATGCGAGATGATTCGTTCGATTTCCATGTCTGTGATCATCACGCCTTGCGCACGAATGGGGTTGCCCACTTCAGGGTTAAGGAAGAGCATATCGCCGCGCCCCAGCAAAGACTCAGCGCCGGTGTAATCCAAAATAACGCGGCTATCAATGCCGGAGGCAACGGCAAAAGCTAAACGTGCTGGGAAGTTGGCTTTAATGAGACCTGTCACCACATCAGTGGATGGGCGCTGGGTGGCAACAACGAGATGAATACCTGTGGCGCGCGCCATTTGCGCAAGGCGCACAAGGTTATGCTCGGTTACATCTGGAGCAGACATCATCAGGTCAGCGAGTTCGTCAATCAATACGACAATACGCGGCAGGGCTTTGCCATCGGCTTTGCGTGTGACCTTGCGATTATACGCTTCGAGGTCGCGGGCGTGAGCGGATTCAAGCAGGCGGTAGCGATGTTCCATTTCAACAACCACCCAGCGCAAAACGCCAAGGATGCGTTCGATATTGGTTTCCACTTTGCCGTATAAATGCGGCAGTCCATTAAAACGAATCAACTCCACCATCTTGGAATCGATCATCACCATACGCAAGTCTTCTGGCGTGTTGTTCATTGCAAGACAAGCCGCAATGGATGTGATACAGACAGATTTACCAGAACCCGTTGCGCCTGCGATCAGCAAATGTGGCATCCGCGCCAGGTCTGCAATCAGCGGATGACCTGAAACGTCTCGTCCGATTGCAATAGTCAACGGCGCGCCTACTTTATTGAAGGCCTCTGATTCAAGCAATGTCTTTAATCGCACAACAGAACTGTGTGTATTCGGAACTTCGATGCCCACGTACGGTTTGCCAGGGACAGGCGCTTCGATGCGTAAACGCTGGGCAGATAAGGCGAGCGCGATATCCTTTTGCAATGAAGCGATCTGCGCCACGCGGACTTTCATCTGAATCAAGTCATCCTCATCTGTACCGGGTTTTTTGATGAAGCCGGGTTGTACCGCAAATTGAGTCACTGATGGGCCCACACGATAACCAATGACAGTCGCTGGGATTCCAAAATCAGCAAGGGTCTTCATGATCAGACCCGCTGTTTGGTTGATCGTGCGGTCATCTGCGCGGACGGCTGTTTCAGCGAGGAGAATCTGCAGAGGAGGAAGGTCTTCGCCGCGCTCCAGCGTTTTGGCGGGTTTTTCATCTTTCTTATCAGCTGACTTAAAAGAGGTGCGGAATTCGGCTGGGATTTGGGGCTGTGCTTTCTTTTTAGCAGCGGAAGATTTTACGGGTTGTTCTTCCGGCGCAATTTCGGCAGGCGTTGGAGTTGCCACGACCACAGGCGGGGTTTCGCCCGCAAGATGGAGCAGCCATGCTTCCAGTTTTATCCACAATCCAAAACCTGTCATTACGGTTAAAAGCCAGAGGAGGAAGATGACAAGCGTGCCGCCGATCTCGCCCAGGGACCGCCATGCCAGAGTGATCATCCCCCAACCGAGGCGGCCGCCGTCCATGCCGGACTCTGCCCGGATGAGGTTATTGCCCTGGGAAACAGCAAACAAGCCCAGGGTTAAGAGAGAGGCGAGTTCAAGGGCGATTAACCGCCACCAGTGAATTTCTCCGCCTTCACGCCGCAAAAGAGAATATCCAATATATCCTATTGCAAAGAGGATGAGAAAACCGCCCCATCCGAACCAAATTGTGAGCAGGTTGGCAAAGGGCGTGAGAAGCGCGCCATCGGTAATACGCCACACTGCGAGCAACGACATGAGCGCAAATGCGATCAGCGCTACGCCTGCGGCGTCGCGTACAAAACGGCCAAAACGCAGGTTGAAACGGGCAAGCCTTTCAAGCCAATCATTCCGTGGAGCGGAAGGCGGCGGTTCGGCTTGCTCATATTGTCTTTTGCTCGGGTATGAGGATTCAGGCATTGGGTTACGCTTCGTGAAGCCTCATGCTTAGCCCCATGCGTTGGTGCGCGGGGTCCAAATGTAAAATACGCACCTGCACAGATTGTCCTTCGGAAAGGATTTCCTTCAAAGACCTGCCTTCTTCCATAGGAATTTCAGATGCGTGAATCAGTCCTTCGACCCCGGCATCCAAACGCGCAAAAGCGCCAAAAGAAAGCACACTGGTAATGGTTGCGGGCTTGACGCACCCTTTGGGAAACTCGACAGCGGCGTTCTGCCATGGATTTGGAAGCAGGCGTTTGAGACTTAAGGCAACGCGACAGCGCTCTGGCGCAAGGTCAAGCACTTGCACATCAACGGTACTGCCCATCTTTACGATGTGACTTGGATGTAAGACGCGCCCCCAAGATAGTTCGGAAATGTGGATTAAACCTTCCACCCCGCCGAGGTCAACGAACACGCCAAAGTCAGTGATGTTGGTGACGACACCTTTAACATTTTGACCGGCTTGCAGGGCGTTAAACAATTCAGCGCGCCTGCCCGGCTCTGATTGCGCGGCGCGTTCAGAGAAGACGACGCGTTCATCCTCCGGCACGCACTCGATCACTTTCAAGGAAAGCGAGCGTCCAACGTAAGCCTCGAGATCATGATCACGATCAATATTTTCCGCCTTGTCTGCCAGCCCTACTAGGTGCGAGAACGGCACAAATCCGTACAAGCCGTTGCCCTCCACAAGCAGTCCGCCGCGATTATGACCCGTGACAGAAAGCGCAATGATCTGATCGCGCATGTACATATCCTTGACCTGATCCCAATTTGCGATGGGTTTCCTGTCAACCGGATCATACGACTCAGCTTTGCCCTGTGAAGGACTCGCTTCATTACGGACCTCGGACCTGTTCCCCGCCGAACGAGGCAGGGGATGCGTCGAATTGCGCCCCTCCTCTGCCAGCACCGATGACCACCAACCCTCGTCTATCACGGGCATCGGATTTTCGTGATTACTTTTTTGTCCAACCATTTTTGGACTCCTTCCCATTCCTATAATATGAGCGTTGGGTTCTTCTCAAAACGGAGAAGCGCGCTCGTTTCACATTAAATAATCGGAGTGCATTTCGGAAGTGGAACTTCCGAACTCCGGAGTTACGGATCCTTGAGATTTTCTTCCATTTCAAGGATGGCTTTTGCCACAACGTCCACAGCAACACGCTGTTTTCGATATAAATCCGCTTCAGACATGGCAAGGCGGGAAGCCACGTCGCGCACCTTGCGCCCCTCGATAAATTTCATTTCGAGAATATTGTACAGTATCCATTCAGTGGTGAATTTTCGATCACCTTTTGGTTTTACCTGATCCACAGCTGTGCGTAACAAGGCGCGCAGCGCATTGGCTGAGTTACCGTCATCCTTTTCGGCAAGTTCCTGCACCACTTGCAGTTTGATCAATGGATTGTTGGTAAGCTTTGGTCCGCCCCAGTAATGGGTCAGCGCGTCCCTGACCCAATTGGCAAGGTCTGCTTCCTGAAGAAGGGGCTCTGTCATCAGACTACTGCGCGTGTCGTAACGTCCAGCCGCGCGCATACGCTGGATCATTTCCACTTGTGGTTGCAGGTCTGCCACAGAGTGAAACACCCGTTGCTGCAATTGACGATCCTGCAATGCAAGCGCGGCGCGGTCGGCCAACAACCACAAAGCATCGCGTTGATCGCGTTCGATTACCTGCTTCTCACGGCGCGCCACGCCTAGCAAACCAAGCAAAGGCGGCGATTCGTCCCGATCCATATCGGCATGTCTGCGATGATATAAGGGCAATATCCAAAAATTTCCCCATTGAAATTCGCGGCGTTTATCGTCATTGACTTTTTCCAATGCTTCGGTCAAACCTTCCTGATCGAGCATGGCGCGATTGCCCGCCACAACAATGGGAGAAAGGGTCTCATCATCCAATGCGGCAACAAAAGCAGACGGAGACTGCATGTGGTCGCGCACTGCGGCAAGCACCGTTTCGAGAAATTGCTGGAGATCGCTCTGTGTCAACAGGCGTTCCTCAAAATTTTGAAGCAGTTTTAATTCGCCGCGATCACTTCCAAAGAAAAGCCAGCGTTCCCAAAGAGGCGCCGCAAAGGTAATGGCATGTTCCATGGACAAAACTGTTACGACCACTATAAACGGAACAAAGGCGCTATAAGTCGAACCAAGAAATTCCCCGCCACGGCGGACAACGGTCATCAAGGCCAGTGCGGTGGAGGCTGTCACAGGTCCGCGCATGATCCACTTGAACAAACGACTTTTGATCACGCGGTCTGGCCACGAAACGCCAAAGAAGGCGACCGCATAGGCCATCATGATTACCAACGCGCCAACCAGCATGTTGATCACAGTCGCCGCGCCCCAAAACGTATATGGATGTTGTGCGGCAAGACCATAGCCGAACAAAAGATAAGGGTAGGAGCCAAGCGCCGGGGCGGTTGCACCAGCCATCAGGTATAACATGCGGCGGCGGCCTGAGCTTGACAGCATTCGGCTGTAAGCACGGGCAAAGTTCACACCCGCCCAAACCATCGCTGTGACATAGAACAGCGTGAACACTTCAGTCCACACTGTGCGCTCAAGATGAGGAGCGGGTTTGCCGTCCATCACGACCGGGCCGAGTAAATATCCAAATGCAAGTAAAACAAGGAAGAATGCCGAGACAACATAGATACCGCGCACTGCGAGCCTTCTACGTCCGCGCGAAGGGCGGCCTGCTGTGACAAGCAGGGCGTCAGAAAGATGGAGATATGCCGCAGGAAGAAAAACAATGCCAAACCACTGTGAACGCAAAAGCAGTTGAATCATTTCTGTCGTCATTGATTCATCCTGCAATGCTTCAGCAGTAAAAACGATCACCACGCACAATAAAATAATGGCAAACGAACGCGCCACCCTGTTGCGCAAATTAAAAGAAAGGGCGTATAGGAATAGCGAAAATGCCGTGATGGCAATTCCTGCCGTTAAAATTTGGTTGAGCGCCTGGATCCCCGCCAGCAATGGTTCCATCCAACCGTTAATCATGCAACCCTTCCAGTAAAGTTTCTCTAGTATTTTCAAATATCGGGCTGCAAGCCCGACTTACTTTAATGCTTTGGCAAAGAACAAGGCCACATCTTGTGTAAGGTAATAATGGTCATTATACCCGCAGAATTCATACCCGAAATTTTGAGAAAAGCGAATGGCGGGAAAATTCTTGGACTGCATCTCTAAAATAACGTGACGATACGACCTGCCCGCCGCCCAATCCTGGGCCGCCGCCAATAAAGCGCTTCCCACACCCTGGCGACGGTTTGCCGCATTCACCACAAGGTCTGTAACACAGACCGTTGAATCCATGCCGCGCTCAAGCAAACTGACATATCCCACCACCTCCTGGTCAACTAAAGCTGTGTATATCATGGACCTTTTTGTCCAGTCATCAGCAAGCGCAAAAGGATTACGCGGATATGCGACCGGAATGGAACGCGGCAAACGCACCTCGCGGAACATGGCCGTGACCTGCCCGACATCGCGGCGCAATTCCAATTGCCAAACCGATTCACTGGTGATGGAATGATCCAGCCCCATTAATCGGGCAAGGTCAGATGCAATGGTAGGACGAATTTGAATTTCAGGCATAGTTTTTTCAGGTTACTTTATGTTTAAATTGAATGTGTTTCATATTGTGTGTTTCGTGTACTGAAGGGATAAATCGTTCAAACTAAACACGCAACACAGCATTATTGTATCGGCACAATGCGAACAGGCACAACGCAGGCAGGCAGCACCACTCCCTGATTGTCGGTAACAACA
>DYDH01000126.1:0-1990 GCA_020717985.1 Herpetosiphon sp.
ATCCAGCCCATGCTCCACGCGCCCGTTGTAAGGGTCTGCGATCAACTCGCTGATATGACCCAGCAAAGCCGACATGGCCACCACATCCATGGCGTTGTGATAGAACACGCCGCCCAGCGGACGGGCATCGCCGGTGCGAAGATAATCAAAATACAGCCAGGGGATTTCATAGCCCGGCACTTCATCGGAGGTGCGCGTAAAACCAAGCACATGTTCTTCGAGATATTTCAACGCGCGCGAGGGGAGTCTGTCGCGCCACAAACGCCGCGCAAGAGGCAGCAGGTCGAGATGGGCGTAATCTTTGAACGGGACGGGGATGCGATGTAATTTATAACGGGTGGCAAGCAGCGGTGCGTCGAAGGATTTGCCGTTGAATGTGACCAGCCCTTCGCACGGCGCAAGAAAATGGATCAGCGCTTCGAGCATGGCAGGCTCTTCAGATGGGTCGCGCAGGAAGAATTGCTGCAAATCAAATTTGCCATCCACAAAACGCGCCGCGCCGACGAGAAAGGCATACGTCCCAGTTCCGCCTGCCATGCCGGAGGTTTCGGTATCGAGAAACGCAAACTTGTTGATGGGCAACTCCGCAATGCGGACATCATTTGCCCATTCGGAAATTAATGACAGCGGGGACTTTACGAGATGAGATACATTTCCATGCAGATAATCTTCGTCAAAGGTTTGCGCGGCGATGAAGGCTTCTCCGCGGGGCGTGGCGCGAAAACTCCCAGCCACGACAGAGTCTATCGTGTGGCTGTCAGGCCGGGGCGGAGTCGGAATCAAGTTTCCCGTCTTCACGCCGAGCGATTTTAGTTTATCTGCAAGAGAGGGCATGAGTCTATTTTATCCCCTGTCACGCTTGAAACGTGACCTACGGGATGCGCTATACCTGCTCGAAGTGTTGAACGGGAACAACAAATAATGTTGCGCGTTTCTTGTCTGCCGAAGGCGGCAGGGCGTTACGCACAACCTGGATTGCCGCATCCACTTGCGGGTCTTCCACGCCCAGCAACATGGTGACGACTCCGCTGCGCATAAATCCGCCAGTGGATGCAACACGAGTCACGCGGAAATTACCAGCCGTAAATGCGCGCGTGAGGGTGTCGGCGTCGTTGTCCTGTACAATGATAATGATCATTTTCATGGTGATTTCTCCCAGACCCTAAAGGTTTTTAAAACCTTTAGGGTCTTGATATTAGATTTGTTCAAATCTTTCCACTGGCAGGGCAAAGACCGTCGCGCCGCCCACGGTGACAGGCACGGGCGCGGGCATCGGCATGGGCGAACCTTCGAGCGGAAGCGTCATGTATTCGATGCGCTGGCGGCAGGCAGTATGCAACGCCTTCAATGCCTCCTGCTCCTTGGCAACCGGCAGACCGATCAACAGCGTGGCGTTGCGGCGTCCTAAAAATCCGCCCGCGCTGGAAAGATAGGTCAGCGAAGCGCCGATTCCCTGTAGGGCTTTGGTCGCGGTTTCAAGGTCCTGGTCTTGAATGACTGCTATCAATAATAAATGGACTGGATTTTCCATACTTAATCTCCTGGGATAAAACGACTTACGCGCTGCCTCGAATTGATTCTGTTCCGAACAGTGTTTTCTTACTTGATATTATCAGAAGTCAGGGGATGATTCAACCTTTATCAGGACATCACCAGAACCTGATTTAGCCGAACGAATGACTATTCAAGCAATCGCGCTGATGGGTTTTTATCCATCAAAGCCTCGTCCACTTCGCCAATGAGATGTGAATAAGTTTCTTCTGTGATCACGCCGTCATGCAGAAGACCTGACAACGCGGTGCGCTGTGCACGCAAGGCTTCGCGATATGCGGTATCAAGTTCCTCAGCCTCCACCTCTGGCTTGGAAGTCATCACCTGTTTAAGTTCATCCACCAGCACATCATTTTTCTTTTTAATCAGTTCAGATAATTTCTGCCAGGTATGCTCCGAGATCAGTCCTTCCTGACTGCGCCTGCGGAGATAATCATAC
>DYDH01000126.1:2004-5018 GCA_020717985.1 Herpetosiphon sp.
CACAAACCGCGCGTGGCGGGATTCATATTCATCCTGCGCGGGCGAGCGGACGATCAACTTCAGACGCTTCACCAGCCAGTCCATGGAAACGCCCTGCACCAGCAAAGTGAAAAGCACCACACCAAAAGCCATCGCCTGCAAACGTCCGCGCTCGGCGATGAAGACGCCTGATTCGGGCAGACTCAATGCAAGCGCTAGTGTGATCGCTCCGCGCAAGCCGCCCCAGAAAAGGACATGCTTCCACTTGTGGGATATTTCGCGCGCAAACATGGAAAATCCATACGTGCTGACCACACGCGCCACGAGCGCGGCGAGGATCGCCCAACCGATAGCCTGCCAATTTTGAAACAGGGTGTTCAAGTCAATCGTTAGGCCGATAAGCAAAAAAATGAATGAGTTCGCGATGAAGGCGGCGTATTCCCAAAAGTTATACACAACCAAGCGTGTGGATGCGGACATGGTTTCCTGGCTTGTGTTGCCGCTAATGATGCCCGCCGTCACCACTGCCAGCACCCCGCTGACGTGTAGATTCTCTGCCAGTAAATAGGAACCAAACGCCAGCGCGGTGGTGAGCGTGGTCTCGACCAGCGGATCATCTATGCGTTTGATGAACTGGGAAATGCTCATGCCGAAGATCAGTCCCACCATTAAGCCGCCCCCCGCGACCGTGAAGAACTGTGCGATACTTTGTCCCAGGTCAAACCTGCCTTGAAGCGCGATTGTGAGCATCAGCCCAAACATCACGATGGCAGTCCCGTCGTTGAGCAGGCTTTCTGATTCAAGCAAAACCTGCAGGCGGCGCGGCGCTCCCAGACTGCGGAACAATGCCACGACAGCAACAGGGTCAGTGGCGGCGACGAGCGCACCAAAGACCAACGCGGCGGGCAGGGCGAGACCTGTTCCCCACGAAACGAGCCATCCGACCAGGAAGGTGGTCAGCACTACGCCGGGCACAGCCAGTAGCAGAATCAGCCAAAAGTCGTGGCGCAGATCGTCAAAGCGGATGTGGAACGCGGCTTCGAATACCAGCGGCGGCACAAGTAGCAGCATGATAATTTGCGACGTGAATTTCACTTGTTGCGGATTTAACGTGATCGCAAGCCCTATGATGACCAGTCCCACTGTATATGGCACGCGCAAGCGGCGCGCAACAACTGCCACTCCTGATGCAACCAGAAGCAGGATGACGATGATTTCTTCGATGAAAATGATGTTTTCAGTGGTCATATTTTGATGTTTCCTGAAAATTTTATACCATGACTTTTGCCCAGTGTGATTAATTCCCCTGGAAAAGTGACAGCCACCTCGCAGGCGGCTGTCACTTTGGGCTAAAGGATATTTTTATATTCAGGGATTTCGATCATCGGCGGACGTTCTCCTTCGGCGATCTCTTCGATGTCAAGGAAGAAGCGGTCCTGTTCGTAGCGGATCATCTTCATGGTCTTGTTGATGTTCTCCAAAATGCTTTGTCCGTATTTGACTTCGAGTTTGCGGATGACCGCCTGGATGATGGCGAATGACATTTTGCCCAATGCCTCCAGCGGCTGGTTGTGGTGGATGCGTTCCAGCAAATCCACTTGGGCGATCGAACTTAATCCGAATTTTTCAAGCATGTCAATCAACAAACCGATCTCGACTCCATAGCCTGAAAAGAACGGCAGTTGTTCCAGTGCCTTGCGTCTGCCGCCGTATTCGCCGGAGAGCGGCTGGACGATGCCTGAGAGTTCGGGATAAAACAAATTTAGCAGCGGGCGCGCGGTCAACTCGGTGACACGTCCGCCGCTGCCCGCCTGCATCTTGTTGCCGACCTTCAAGGGGCGGCGATAAAACCCTTTGACGAAATCAATCTCAGGGCGCAGAAGAAGCGGGGCAATTAATCCATAAATAAAACGCGGATGAATATTTACGATGTCGGTATCGATCCAGATGATGATGTCTCCGCTTGTGCAATACAGACTTTTCCACAATGCTTCGCCCTTGCCTTTGCGTGCTCCATATTGCGGCAATATATTTTGATGGATGTGAATCGGCACGCCGATCTTTTCCGCGATCTGACGCGTGCGGTCTGTGGAGTTGGAATCGATCAGCACGATCTCATCCAATAACGGGATGCGTTTCATCAAAATATTCTTGACCGTTCTGAGAACCCTGCCAACGGTCTCCTCTTCGTTGAGGGCGGGAAGCGCCAGGCTGATGGTCAGGTTTTGTTTTCGTTTCAAAGACAGGAGATATTTCAGGTCTGTGAACTCATCGGCATGGAACGTGTTCTCCGCAAACCATTTGTCCACCAGCACCGAGATGGCAGTCTGTCCCGCCTCTTCACTGGCGGGATTGATCTCATAAGGCAGTTTTGTTTTCACAACGATCACGCCATGCCGACTCTCGCGCATGATCTTTTCAGCAACAGGCCCAATGGATGGGACTTCATCCATCGGGCGCGCAGATGCGCCTAGAATGAGCAGGTCATGCTTTTTTGCGGCTTCAAAAACCGCATTGGCTGGATCGTCTGTAACGACCTCCTCCCTTTTGATTTCAGGTATGTTTTTCAATACGCGCGCCACACCCTTGAAGGCAACATCCTGGTCCTTTGTGATGTTGTTTGGGAAAAGATGCAGGGATGAGATTTGCGCATTATTCGAGTTGCGGATGGATAACGCAATACGCAGGCTCAACTCCGCGTACGGTCCGCCGCGGATGGGGATCAATACATTTTTGATATTGAGCCCGATATGTTGGTTGACGATGGCGATATTGCATGGCGCCTGCCTAAAGACTTCAGCCACCGATACTTTCAGCGCCTCAAAGTGACAGGGCCATTCAAGCAATAGGAGGTCAACATCTTCGCGTTTCACCACATTGACCAACTCAACCCACGGATTGTGTGAGACGTTCACCTGCGCCCATTTATCGCCTCTTTTCACCTTGTAAAGTTGTTTAAGGATTTTCCGCAGTTTGCGCGCATCTATTGCCGCCGTGCTGAGCGATTGGCTTTCGGGGACATAAATAAAACCAGT
>DYDH01000126.1:5052-13365 GCA_020717985.1 Herpetosiphon sp.
GCGGCATGGATCGCGGACCTTTGCTCACAGCCGTGCAGGACAGGTACAAGAACTTTTGAAATAAAAGCGTTTTGGGGGATCGGGTACATTGGTCTCCTTTACTTTGTGTCACGCTGCAAGCTTGACCTACCAAGAAGGGGCTTGATCTTTGATTGATAGATACGTTCCCACGTGAATTGTTCACGGATGGATGCGCGCAAGCCAAAGACTTTGTCGCTTTTGAAATATTCCGCCATCATCTTCGCCGCCACATTGGGATTCTCTTCAGGGGAAAAATAATGTACGAATTCACCGCCCAGTTTTTTTAACGGGAGAATATCCGAGCAAAAGACAGGAATGCCCGCAAAACCCGCCTCCAAAATGGGAATGCCAAATCCTTCTTCAAAGCTGGGAAATAGAAGCGCATCCGCAAGTTTGTAAAAATCTGAAACGACCTCATCGGGGATGAACTCGTTGGTCAGTTCGGCGAGAAAATGCGCCGAATTTTTTAATTCCAATTCTTCACGCAAGGCGCTCAATTTTTCAAAGTATTGCAGGTTTGCGGGATTATGCGGCCCAAGAGGTCCGGTGATAACCATCTGTGCGGACGGCCAATCATTTCGCAAGACTGCCAGAATGTGTAAAGCCATCTCAATATTCTTGCGTGACGTGATGCGGACAGGAAGCAAAAGCAGGGGACTAGCCTGCAACAGGTCAAGTTTTTTTATATAGCCAAGTGTTTGCTCTTCCAGTTTGAGAAACCCGCCAACGTCCACACCGTTTGGAATGACACGGATTTGGGATTTGTCGATCTTCATTAGGTCAGACAGTTCTTCCTGCCGCATCTCGGAGACGGTGACCTGGGTTGCATCTGTCCATGCGGTTTTTAGCAAATCCCAGGGATAGCCATCGTGAAGTTCAGAGCGATAGCGCGGCGTTGTCCAGGCAAGGTCGTGGTGCCAGAGGATCAGGAGCGGCAGTTTTCGCGCAATATTCAGTTGATAAAGCGCGGCGGTCAACGCGAGATTTTTGTTCAATGAGCAAATATTGTGCGCGACCAAAATGTCCATGCCGGATAATGCGCCCTGCAATTGTTCAGCGAGTTCATCGCGCAGGGATTCGAAATCCGGGGTCACTTCACCGCGATCCAGTTGCTCTTTCATTTGCGCCACGCGTGTATGACGCGAATCCGCGAGGGGAATAATGTTCAATGGAATCTGGTCACTGGCATGGTCCCCTGTGGGCAAAGATTCGCCGCGCGCCGCGAGCAAGCGAACGGAATGCCCATCTGCTGACATTAACTGCGCGTGATGCGCGATGACGCTTTCCACACCGCCGACGATGGGCGGGACTGAGTAATGAAGGATGGCGATGTTCATATCAATAGATTACCTCATGCGAACGTCCCAAAGGGTTTCGGGAACAGCCATGTTAATCCATTCAACCCTTCGGGACGGTTTTGTGTTCATACCTGCTGTCCCAGACAATCTGCGAGAATGGATTGCAGGCGGCGCTCCAATACTGTGAAGGAGAAATGTCGTTTTGCAAGTTGATAGTTTTCCTCCGCCCATGCCTCTGCCATCTTTGGGTTTTGCAGAATATGACGGACAACATCAAGCGTTTCAGCGCTGATAAAGCCATCGAACCAGACTGCGCGAAAACCTTTGGGTCTGATGTCCACTTCGTAAATGGAATAGTTGTTGACCAAAATCGGGCGGCGGTAATACACGGCTTCCAAGAAGGCGTTACCAAATCCCTCAATGCTGGAGGGATATGTAATAAGATCGGCGTATGGATACACATCGCCGAGTGTGTAAATCTTTTTCCCGCCTTTTGTGACTCCGCGCTCATCCTGCACCTGTTCCGATTCAAAGCGGACAGTAACATCCAGTAAGTGAGCATATTCGCGCACGCGCTGTTCGTAATCTGTGCCTTCGTCGCCGGATGCATGAGAGATGACCAACTTGGCAGGAAGCTCAAGCCTGCGCACGAGTTCAACGGCGTGTTCGATTCCTTTGCGCTGGATGACTCGCGTGGGTTGCAGGAAAAAATATTCACCGCCGCTAATGCCAAAGTCCGACCGAACAGTTTCGGCGTAGGAATCAGATGCGGGCGGCGGGCAGTCGAAGTCCATCACATTGGGAATCACGCGAGCCGCCAATCCATAGCGAGTGGCAATTTGCTGCGCCTGCAATGAGTTGATGACCACATGCCGAATCGAAGGGAGGTTGGGCGGGAAAGCCGCCGCGAGATAATCGCCGACGCAATTGACTTGAAAGCGCTGGCGCTCCCAGTGGAAATCATGATGATGAGCGATGGTCGGGAAACCCGTCTCGGCGATGAACTCCGTCAATGCCAGACCAAGCGGTAGATTAAGCGGGATCGTCACCGCATTCTCGATCACGAGAATCTCCAGGTCAAAGCGATGCGCGAATTCATACAACTGCTCTTTGAGATATTCCTTCAACTCATTTACACGGCGCGTCATCTGCGGCGGGCGGATGTAAATTGAAAAGAAATCCTTGTGAAGTTTTTCGATTTCAGGATGCGCCGCGCGCGCTTCTCTTGTGACTGTCCAACTGCCCGAATACGCCTGCTGATTTAATTTATCGATTTCAGGATGACGATAAAACGCCTCAGGCACGACCTGGGACTGGTCGCTGTTTCGATCGCATTCTCCAGCGAAATAGAAACACTGATGTCCGAGCCGTTCGAATACAGTTGCCCATTTTTGTGTTTCAAGCGAGACGCCGTCTGTGCCCGCAAAGCGGGTGGAGATAAAGCCGATGTGATGTGTCATAGATTCATCCATAAAATTTGGTAGGGGGATAAGGCTGTTGCGTGTTCCGTTTCAAAGGTGACTTTTTCCGCGCTGACATTATGCAGACACAACATGCGCGATTTTCCATCTGGCGATATGCGTTCCACGGCAAACACAGATGGATGAAGGTCAATGATCTTTTGTGTCCCATGCGGATGAAACGCGGGGGAACTGCTTCTTGTTTTCAGCAGTTGGCAATATTTTGTGAATACCTTTGCTCTCAGGGAATTTTCATCCGAGAGTTCATTTTGTAATTCATCAAGCTGCAACTTCTCGCGGTTGATCGTGCGGTTGCGTCCCGCTTGTTTCACGCCTTCGATCCATCCGCGTGAGCCGAAGAGGCTGTGGAAATAAACCCCAGGCACGCCGAGCAGGGAAAGCATGATGGCTTGCGCGGCGATGAAACGATTGACTTGCAACTCCAAAGGTTCACCGCCATTTGGGTCTGACAATGCGTCGAAATAATTGATATTCATTTCATACGGACTTTGTGAACCATCCGCGTTGTGTTTGTACGAAACCAGCCCGCCATGTTCGAGCGTTTTATCCACCAGCGAATCAATTTCTTCATTCGATAAAATTCCGCGTGCGGGGTTTAATCCGATGCCGTCATGCGAGGCAAGGAAATTGAAAAAGGTTGTTTTATCGGATGGCAATGTTAATGTCTTTGCCCAATTGGATAATATGCGCGCGTCGCCTATGTGGAATGTGTGCAAAGTTAATGGCGGCAGGGCAAAGTTGTAGACGAGCTGGGCTTCATTCGTCCCATCGCCAAAATAGGAGATATTATCCGTGTGCGGCACATTCGTTTCAGTGATGAGGGACACATGCGGGGCGGTTTCATCCAATGCGGCGCGCAGGAGTTGAATCACAAGATGAGTCTGCGGCAGGTGGATGCAGGTTGTGCCGATCTCTTTCCATAAATACGGGATCGCGTCGAGCCGGATAAAGTCCGCGCCGCGCTCCGCATACAAAAGCAAAATGTCAAGAATTTCAAACAATACTTCGGGGTTTTGGAAATTCAAATCAATCTGGTCGGCGCTGAAAGTTGTCCAAACTTTTTTTTCGCCTGATGCCGTTTTGAATGTTGTTAGCAATGGCAGGGTACGCGGACGAACCACTTGCGATAGATCAGGCGAGCCTTCGATGGCAATAAAGTAATGGCAGTAACGCGGATCGTCCCGCAGGAATCCCTGAAACCATTCGCTTTGCGCCGAGATGTGATTGATGACCCCGTCAAACATCAATCTGAAATTGCTTTGCATGGAAGAGATATCATCCCAATCCCCCAGGACAGAATTGACCTTGCGATAATCAACAACCGAAAAACCATCATCCGAAGTCCACGGATAGAATGGCAGGATGTGAATTCCCCTGACGATGTCGGTTAGATGTTGTCTGCAAAATAAACCGAGCGTTTGCAGGGGCGCTTGATTCGGCGACTGTACCTGGTCGCCATAAGTAATGAGAATGGAGTCGCGTTCAGTTAACTCGCCATCGCGTACCGCGCCATGTGTCCGCGAACGATAACCATCCATCAATTTTTGCGCGCGTTCATACAATTGCGGCGCTTTATCTTTTCCGTATAAAAAGGCGAGGTGGTTAAAAAGTTTCTTCATCGTTATGTTTTCATAATGATCTCGGAACTCAAATCTCCTGATTTTTTATATCATGATTTTTTTGGCTTAAGATTAATTCCCCCGTAATAATATAAGTGACAGCCAGCTCAATAAACCCTTAGGGCAACAACATAAGCGGTTATCACTTTTAATTTCCACTATCCGCTCAACACATATGCTTCATGCAGCCAGCCGATCAATTCATTATCAATCTCAACTAGGCTTGAAATCTTCACGCGATGATGAAAACGCCGCCCTGAAACCTGGTCTGTTCTATGAATGCGCTGGCTTTCAATTTTATGGTCCGCTTTGATGTTGAGCAGGATGTATGTCCCCCGTGTTTGAACGCCAGCAAAAGCGGAGGCATTCACCAGATGTATGGATGTTTTCTTGGGCTCTTCGATGACCTTACCAAACTCTCGCAGGGCTGAAAGCAGGCGGTCATACATCTCGCGCACGGAAGGTTCTTTCCCACTGAAATGACTGTCCATCGAGAAATTTTCTGTCATGGTGTCCTCTATTGAAACGTGATCTCCTCCACGCGCCAGCTTTCTTCGCCGATCAATTTTTTGAGCTGCGCCAAAAGTTCAGGGCGGATGCGGGTGGTGTCGTTGGGGAAATCAATTAGATAACCTTTTTCATTTTCAAAAATATGGAAGCTGAATTTATCGCGCCCGTGGTGCGAGGTGATGAGTCCGTGCAGGGTCTTGATGCGGCGCTTGTCGCGTTCGTGGTCGCCGGTGGAGCGCAGGGTCACGGTCAACTGTTTGGGAGGATGATCCTTGTCCTTGTTCTCTTTTACCAACGGCACATACATGGATTGAAGAGTCGCTTCGCGCTGCTCCCCAGCCTGGGCTGCCGCTTCGACATTTGCCAACGCTGTGACAGCCCTTGTCAACAGCGGCGGCGTGATTGGCTCATCCTTCTTGAATTTCGGCGCAGGCTTGGACGCAATCGCTGCATCATCAAACGACGGCTGCCATTCCATGTCCCAGCCATCGGGGAAGTTATCAGGCGGAGGCGGCATACCGTCGAGGTCTGTGTCCGCAACGTAGGCAGGAGCAACTTCGGCAACCTGAGGCACATTGACTCGCTGATCCACTGACTCGCCGACTCGTCGACTCGCTGACTCATTCTGCTTGGGCGTTTGAGCCGTTTTTTGGACAGGACCAACCTTGCCCTGAGTTTGATCGAAGGGTGCGGATTTGTAATGCAGAGGCGTGGGTGGCACCGGCGGGGTGTTATCTGCAATCTCATCCACTGCGGCGGAGGTCACTTTGATCTCGGTCTTGATCTCATCTACAAGAATCTTGGCTGGCGGGTTGGCGTTATCCACCTTGCCTTCGACGATGATGATCTGACCGACAACCATTTTATCCATGAATCTGGTCCATGTTTTCGGGAACATCACAAGTTCGATCACGCCTTGAATATCTTCGATGGTGACGAATCCCATGGCTTTGCCGGTCTTGGTGGTGTACGGGCGC
Organism: Herpetosiphon sp.; assembly: GCA_020717985.1. Classification (GTDB taxonomy): domain Bacteria; phylum Chloroflexota; class Anaerolineae; order Anaerolineales; family Villigracilaceae; genus Villigracilis. The sequence goes on from DYDH01000126.1 coordinate 10,959, forward strand.
ACGACGTTAATCAGCCCCGCCACGCGCACTTTTTCCTCGTGCATGGCTTCGGAGAGTTGACCCGAAAAATAACTGACTATCTGCGCGAGGGTGGCTTGATATTCGTTGAGCGGATGGTCGGTGATGTACAAGCCGATCAGTTCGCGCTCCCAGTTGAGCATTTCGCGTTTGTCCACGTTCTTGACTTCGGGCAAATGGATTTCCTCGACGATGCCCGAAGACGCGCCGAAGAGACTCATCTGTCCCGCATCTGCCGCGCGGAAGTGATTGGCGCTGATGGCCACAATGCGGTCGAGAGATGCAAGCATCGAAGCGCGATTTCCGAACTGATCGAGCGCGCCGACCTTGATCAAACATTCCAGCGAACGCTTGCCAACGGAGCGCAGGTCAGCGCGGCGGGCGAAGTCGTTGAGGTCGGTGAACTTGCCCTCGGTCCGCGCTTCCATGATGATATTCACTGCGCCCTCACTGACGTTCTTAATCGCGCCCAGCCCGAAGCGGATGGATGGCTTTGTGTTTTCCTTGCTTCCATCGCCATTCTCGGCGGCAGGGACGGCAACATCTTCGATGTCAAAGTCCCAATTTGAAGAGTTGACATCGGGTGCGAGAACAGGAACGCCCATGGCGCGCGCGTCTGCTACATAGAAGGCCACCTTTTCAGTAATGCCAGCGTTCGCAGAAAGCAACGCCGCCATGTATTCAGCGGGGTAGGTTGATTTTAGGTATGCAGTTTGAACTGCGATGACTCCGTAATCTGCGGCGTGGCTGTTGTGAACCAGAATGTCGTTGGCGATAAAGTTGTGAGTTTCGGCAATTTCGAGATCGTAGGTCTGTTTCTCGCCGATGTATTCGATAAACGCGATACGATCCCAATACAGGTCGCTGGCATGGCGAGGAGTGAGCGGGGCTAAAGCCACCTGCTCAATTCGTGGAAGCCCTTCGGGCTGAATGAGCGAGTCCACTTGAGTGGACTTCCATGTACTGAGGAAGGACTTTAGTCCGCCCGATGCGATTTCCCGAATATCTTGTTGTTGGATGATTTGACTCGTGAATGCTTTCAGACTTTCATTTTCTGAAACGATGATTTGATACCCAACGTCCTCGCGGAAAAATTCAAACTTCCTTATTTGACTGAGAACGCCAAAGCGCAACAACAAATGTTGAATTTGATTTGCTGTGCGCTGTGATGCACTGATGTATAAAGCGCTTTGACCGTCAATACTTCCTGCTGATTGCCACAAAGAGCGAACTAGCAAGGCAATTTGACAGTTGGATAATTCAAAGACATTAGCGGGAATTTCTTGTGCCGGGTTTTCCGCCAGCAAATGACCGAGCGCGACTGCTTCGTGATCATTCCACTCGTTCGTTCCTTCCACGGGGATAATGCGGGGAACGGCGATGAACTCATCGGGTTGCAGGTCATCCAGCTTACGCCAGCCGTTGTATGTGTAAAAAGGATGGTTGCCTGTGGCTTCGATGGTACGTCCCAGCGCGGTGGTAAGGCGGAAAACAGGCTTGACGCCATTTTCCATTACCTTGGTCACCGGCTGATTCTTTAATTTCAACGAAGGAATATCACAGGATAAAGTCTCGGTGATATTCGTCAGTCCGCGATATAGGTCTTCCACTTTTACAAGGCGGCCAGTGGATGCGTCCAATACTTCCACGTCGCCGGGCAAACATTTGTTGAAGCCGTAACGTGCGAACTCTTCCCAATCCATGTAGATCGCGTCAGCGGTGGATTGGTCCATGCCTTTTTCAACTGCGCCTTTGACGAACTTGGCGCGGTGTTTGTCAATGTCTTCTTTTTTCTTTTTGGAGATCGCCTTGCGTAACTCGTCTGATTCAGAGGGTGTGTACCCGGCAAGTTCCACGGCGGCGCGCATCAACTGTTCCTGATAAACAGGGATGCCGAAGGTGTCTTTGAAGATCGGCTCCATCGCGGGATGACGATATTCCACTTCCGCTTCGCCGTGCATCCGTGCGATGTAATCGGGGATGAACGCCATCGGTCCCGGGCGGTACAACGCCACCATTGCGATGATGTTATCGAGATTCTTCGGCTTCATCTGCACGAGCCAGCGCGTCATTCCGCCGCCCTCGATCTGGAAAATTCCAGCCGTCTGTCCGCTGCCCATCAATTCAAATGACTTGGGGTCGTCAATTGGAATGTTGTTCAGGTCAAATTTAATGCCGTGACGTTTCTCGATCATGTCGCAGGCGCGAGCCATCACGGTCAGCGTGATGAGTCCGAGGAAGTCCACTTTCAACATGCCCAGCGAATCGAGAATACCCATTTCGAACTGGGTCACCGATTTGATCGGCGTTTCTTCCGAGTTGGATGTGGGGCGATGCAGCGGCAGATATTCTTCGATTGGATGATCGGAAATGACCACGCCCGCCGCGT
>DYDH01000127.1 GCA_020717985.1 Herpetosiphon sp.
CTTTCCAGCCTGCAATCTGTTTTTCAGCCAATCGTTGCATGCAATATTCTCCCTTGTTTCAGATGTGTGAGTACAGAGTGTACAACACAACCGTATATTAGTGCCGTGAAAGATGAAAAGTCAATGGTGATTAGACTATTTCAAAGTAATAAGTCAAGGTTAAGAGGCCCGCTGGTGTTATCTTGAGGAGAATCGCCTGATCGAAGTGTTGGGCGTCACGGCGCACATGCCTGCAGGAATGCAATAGCAAGCGGAACCGGCTTGCCCGTCAAAGCGCCGCGCTCGGGTTGAAAAAGTGTGGCGACGAAGAACGGATGGCCATCGAGTTCAACGCCGCGAACCTCACCGTTTTCGTCTTCTGCCGTTGCACGCAGCGGCCCCGCAAGCAGCGCCGATCGAAAAGCCGAGTTCAAGCCATAGCGGCACCGGTAGCCCTCCACAGCGTCGGAAGCTTGATAGGCTGTTGCGATGCGACTGTTCGGTGAGAAGTGCACCTGTCCTTTGGCTTCGACCAGCGAGCATTCCAGTTGCGCAATAACCGGACGTTGGGCGTCTGGGGCGGTTTCAGCGTGCTCAGCGTCTTTCCAGCCAAGAACGTTTCGTGCGTACTCGATTACCGCATGCTGGAAGCCACCACAGGTGCCAAGGAAAGGCATTTGGCTTTCCCGTGCGTGGCGGATTGCCAGGAGTGCTCCATCCGTGTTGCGATACGGGCTGGCTGGAACGCACCAAATACCGCTGAATGACGAAATGCGGGAAACCGTACTTATCTCGTTGGTAGGCACCCACCCAAATGCTAGTTCGATGCCCAGAGAATCGGCCGCGCGCTGCAAAGCGACAGGGATGGCCTGGTGTGCGGGAACGGCCTGATCGTAATCTCCGACGAGGCCAACTGTGACAGTGTTTTGCATTACTAGAACTCCAATTTAGACGCCCAACGGCGCAATCAGCGGCTTGTCCGCTGCAATGATTTGTTGGCGGTAATATCTTTAAGACCGCCAGAAACATATTTATGCAGTACGCTGGACACCAGTGATTGGTAAGGTAAACCTTCTTCTATTGCTCTACGTTGCAGGGCTTCCAGATCCCGGCTTGAAATCCGGATGTTGATGCGTTTATCTTTTTTAATTACTTCCTCTGCCATTTTGGCAAGCTGAGTTCGTCGCTCGTCTTTCAGATCGGATTGAAAGTTGCCTGCTTCAAATGCTTCCAGCATTTCCTGGTCTTCAGGGTTCAGTTTTTTATTCTTCATATGGCCCTCTTAAGTAATGCTTCGTAGCCTTTCGGCTGGGGATTACGCTTTTCAGAAAGATTTCGCCCTCATTTTCAACGTAAGGAACAAGCCAAGCATAATCATCAATCTCGACAACGAACATGCGCTGATTCGGATACTTGAAATTATTGGGATGAACAAGATCATCGAGCAACCTTCCGGACTGGAGTGCGAACAATACATCCTCGAATGACACACCTCTCTCATTCATCAACAGTTGGTTCTTTTCAGCATTCCAATTGATTTGTTTCATAGCTTAACAATAGCACAATGTGTGCCTATTGTCATCCTTACGGTTTTTTACTCAGATTGAACGGTTCTAATAACAAATCCGCCCCATTATTGGTCATCTCACTGTGCAAAGCGAGTAAATATAGCCACTTCCGATACGAGATTCCCGTTCCCGGCAGCGGAGGATAAAAACAACTGCCGTGGGAAGAAGCTGTATTTCGGACTAAAGGTCGCTAGGAGGTCGATGCGCCCGTCTCGGTCAAGATCGCCCGCCCAATGGATACGAAAATGCGGCTCATCACATGAGAACAGTGCGTCGGAATTCGGCTGAAACAGTTTCTGGGTGAAGGTGCCATCGCTAAGGGTAACCACAGCGTCACACAGATCCTCATTGTTGGAAAGCAGGCGCACAATGTATACGCGGTTACCCACCTTGAACTGGACTTCTCGGTTTTCAGGGCCAATGTCCGCATATCGCCCCGCTGTCACTGCTGGGCCTGAAGAGAGCACCGGCACCTGTGAGAATAAAATCTCCGCATTCGGAGGATCGGAAATAATACTGTAAACGGTCCGCGACTCTTCATGGCGCGATACCAGTTTGAGTCTTGCCTCTTTTACTTTGGAACTTGCGGGATCCACATATAGGCCAAACCATCCTGTTGTGGTTTTGAGGGCTTCAGGAGCTTCCTCATATTCATCTGCGATATCGTCACGTAGAAGAATGATTGGACCAGCCACTGATGAAGCGGAAAGTAAAAGGAAAAACCCGGTAATTGCCACTATTCCTTTCATATCTCCTCCTGGAGGCACAACATTGCTAATCAGCCGCGCGGTTTTTTGTTTCGGCTGAATTAGCCTTGTTAGATTCCGTAATCTGAATATTTACAAATAATTGCATGTAAAAATAGTCTCCGACTTCAATGAGACTTTTAGATGTAGCCGTTACCGCAACCAGCATCAAGAATTGTTTGGCCAGGACAAATATTCAAAATTTCTAATATTATATCGTCATTTAGCAAACCTTCAGAAAATTTACCCATCGTAAATAAAGCCTCCCCTTTGGGGCTTACATCTCAAGAATCTAATGCTGGAGCGCCTTGTTCGAGCGCTTCGATCCTCTCGGGCCACGACTGTGCAAGAGGGCGGCGTGCCACGAAGAACTCATACGCATAGAAGTCGGAATGGCGGCGGTGCATCTTGGGCTCCTCGGCGAGTTGGTCGAGTATGGCCGAGGCATCAACATCGTTGGCATATCTGCCGCGCAACTCCGCAATACGAGTCTCCATGGGAGTGTAGAAATCGTCCCACCAAGCTTCATCAGGCAAGGTGAAGTGCCCGACAAGCTCGAATCCGCAGTCTTGTATCGCTGCCACATCATCATCCAGCCATCCCATGGTCGGATAGTCCAGGTTGAAACCGGCCTTGACTACGGGGGGCGGGTTCTCCTTGCGCCAAACCGCATCGGTAAACGCAAGGTAGCCGCCAGGACGCAGCAGTCCATGACAGACGTGAAGGGCGTTCCGGAGTCCGATGCTGTAGAGCGCACCTTCCGACCAGATGAGATCGAAGCTTTCAAGCGGCTGTTCCGGATGAGCCATATCTCCGACGATTGCACTGACACGGTGCGAGAGGCAGCGCTCTGCGATGGCCCCCTGCAGCCGTTCAATGCTCGGTGCATGACTATCCATTGCTAGGATGGTTCCTGACGAAAGCTCTTCGGCGAGATAGAAGGTCTGTCCACCAACACCGCACCCCAAGTCAAGGATAGCGGGAGAATCTCGCAGTTCGCGGCAGAGACCAAGGGCTTTGGCGGCGCAAGTGCGGTTGCCGGGACCCTGACGGGGCAGGCCCTCGTAAACCTCGAAGAAGATCTCCCAGAAGCGAGGGCTGGGCTCGTTCATGAATCTCCATCTTTTCCTCTGCTCGAACTGCGGTGCTTGACGAAGTCAGCACCGCAGTTCTCGGCGACGCAGTCGCCGAGAACGTAAACATCTGCGGCTTGATCGCAGAATGTTATTGTTGGAATTTAGTATCATTTTCCCCGAATTCCCCCCTACGATGCTCACCGGCCCCACAAAGATGACAGCGGAGCCGCCCAAAAGCCGTCTCCAAGGGGTAGGGTCTCCGAACCATCATAAAGAATTACGCACATCTTGAGCTGTTCTCCAGCGACACTCGATAGTCGTTTCAGACCTCTGAGGTCGCCAACCGTCACTGTCGCAGCAGCTTTCACCTCTACTCCAACCAGGTTTCCTGCTGCATTCTCAATGATGAAATCGACCTCGTATTGGTCGTGATCGCGGTAGTAAAGAAGCTGACAATCGCTCTCCGCCGTAGCCATGTGCTTGCGCAATTCACCGTAAACAAAACACTCCAGAACATTTCCAAAGCAATTACGATTCTTTTGTGCAAGTGTGGGCGTAACACTGGCCAGCGTTGATAAAAGACCGGAATCGACAAACTGTATTTTAGGTGTTTTAACGATGCGATTCAGTCTATTTTGCGCCCAGACTTCAATGCGCCCGAGCAAATACATCTGTTCGAACACGCCAATGTAACGGGCAGCGGTCTTGTGATCCAGCCCGACTTGCCCTCCAAGCTGGGAATAGTTACACATCTGGCCGGAAACTTGTGCCAGCGCCCGCAAAAATCTGGGCAGATGATCAAGTTTTCCGACATCCGCCACATCACGTACATCACGTTGGATAATGGAGTTGATGTATTGCCTGCTCCATTCCGCCCTGCGTCGGGTTGAAGAGCGGAATACAGCTTCGGGATAGCCTCCCCGCAAAACAGTCTCGATCAAGTCATTGCCCAGAAACGGTTGTGTCGCGGTTAAAAGATGACCGGTAAAAGCGCTGTCGACCCAATTTGCGTTGCTACCGTGAATTTCACTTTGCGACAGCGGCAGCAGAGTCAACGTTTCCATCCGCCCGGCAAGCGAGTCGGCTACCATCGGCAGAGCCATTAAATTGGCGGACCCCGTCAGAAGAAAACGGCCGGGACGTCGATCCTCATCGACTGTTTTTTTTATAGCGAGCAACAATTGAGGGGCACGCTGGATTTCATCAATCACAGCACGATCGAGACTTCTGATCAAGCCCACGGGATCCTCTTTTGCTGCCAACAATGTAAGTTCATCGTCCAGAGTGAGGTAGCGCATCTCTTGGGCTGCTATTTGCCGCACAAGCGTGGTTTTGCCGGCTTGGCGAGGACCGGCTACTAAAACAACGGGTGTATCAGCCATTGCCTCGGCGATGCGTGTCTCAAGAAAGCGAGGGTAGAGAACCTGAGTATTATCCATGGTCAAAAAAAATACCGTGTGATCGGGAGGCAGTCAAATAAAAAATGGGATTTTGATGTCGTATATATGGGAATATAATACTGTGTGCTTGGGATTTAACCCACATATATCGTATTATAACAATGAGATATGCGCATATATATTTGCTGTCGTGTATCCAGTGATTCCGCTGATTACATCTACAGTGATTAATTACATGATACTAGGCTGGATATTGTATTCTCATTGGTCTGGACATAAATGATTTCTGGCAAATAAATCATCAAAAGCAAAAAGCAGAATGACCCCATTTTTCACATAATCCCGTATCCATGCTATTACAGTAAGGTATTCGCTTTTTCCGGCTTCCTTTACCCACTCACCTGTCTGCTCACCTCGCGGTTTGCTTTCCATAGCTTCTTGCATGGAGGTAATTGGGCTTACCCTGTTCCGCCAATTTTACACGATGGGTTAGCGTCTACCTATTCGCCGGGGGTGTCATAGGTCGTGTGGGACGACTATGGAACATCCCATCCATACCCCTTACTTTTTGGTCCAGGCCTGCCAGCATCTTTGGCCTGTCAAATATAACGACGTTTATCAGCAGTTCACATATGTTACGCATACCATCATTTCTAGCTCCCATCAGGCTTGATGCTGCCAGAGTTGAGTTTGCCTCACGGTTCCTTCTTCCAGTCATTGACTGAGGGCTTCATTGTTTCCCAGGCTCCACACAAAGCCGTTACCAGCTATGCGTGCCGGGATAGAAAACTGCCGACGAAACGGCGGGCTGACTCAATGGTCAGCAATAAAAGAGGCGACTTTCAGGTCGCACCCGGTGCATTTTATTGTTGGTATTCGATATAATGTTTACAGAATGCCTCATTTATCCCCACCCATCCCATCTCTTGTATCGTAATTGATCACCTGCCCGTGAAACTCGCATATTGTTTCGGCCTTGTCTGTATTGATCCGATAAATCATTCGATCGCCTTCTCTGCCCTGAGCATCTAAGTATGTTACACCATCATAAACGAATACACTCATATCCGGACCGCCATTTCCGCCGAGCATTTCAAGCAGGAGATGATTTAAATTTGTGAAAAGTATTTTGGTGCGGGTTTCATCTGCGACTGCAATGTACTTTGCTTGCCAGCCGTGCCCTGCGCTGCTATCAAAATCAACAGGAACGACATTATCCAGCTTGCCATCATTATCGATATCAACCTGTGCCAATCCACCATGGACATATTTTGACCAAAACAAAGATTCCGGGACCTCAACAATTGAATGCGTTGATGGGTAGTCGATATGAACTATATCGTTCGTCCCAACTTTCAAACACAATGGATTCTCTTGCCCTTTGATAAGAGTTATCTCTGGTTTCTTTTTTTGGGCATACGAGCAAATGGAGCGAAAACTACCGCTTTCATTACTGATCTGCCAAAGATGTCCGAGTGAATTACCACCGGTAACAACATAATAAAGCCCATCCATTTTTAGGAAAGAGAAGCCATAGGGGCCATCTTCGAATTCGACTATCTCATCAATTTTCGAGCCTTTCTTTCCATAAAGCAGGTAGACCTTCGTACAAGCTGTGCCGCAATAGTTGTAAACAAAAAGGTCGAGAATGCCATCATTATCGAAGTCAATATAATAAGGATCACCCCAACCATAATCCGCCACGGCTTTTAATCGTTCGAACAGTTCACCGGGGGGGGCTATGTTATTCCAGGGAACAAAAAGTTCTTTAAGGGCTCCGCGATTTGCATATTCTGCGATGCGACGGCACGCTTCGGTTTCCAAAGCTAGTTTTTTTTGCACATGATCGTCGTCCGCTTTCTTAAAAGTTGCCAACTCAGCTATCCGGTTTGCATATGCTTGCGTGAGGCAAAGAACATCAGCGCAAAGGTTGCGGGTGTTTTTAAGCCATCCACGTTGTTGCAGTTTTAACGATTCAGGATCAGAAGAATTATGCAATACCAATGAATATAAAGCGGCTAGTTCAGCATCGCACTGCGACAGATGGTCTTCGCTGCAGATCATTTTTTCGATTGCAGTTCTTGCCTGTTGACAGTCGTAACTGGCGGCCTCGATCATTCCACAGAACAGAAAGATACCAAAAAGCAAAGCAATAAACCTGAAGCAGGGCATTATGGACTCACCTTCAATGAAAACCTAATAGAATACGGCTATTTGAAGCATTACGCCATCATTGGTGGAAAGGTATTTGTGCAAATATCCGCCGGGCACTAACAGTCTCTATGAGCCAATCAGCTCGATGGCGAGAACCATCATGTCTAGTTTGTCGAGTTGCAAAAACCAAATAATTTGGTAGGTCAACGTTTACATCTGCGGCTTGTCCGCAGAATGTGTTGGTTGAAATTAAGCATGTTGTCCTGTCCCCGGAATTATGAGATGTGCGCACGGACTCCCACTGGAGTTTCCATCTCGTCGAATGGATCGAGATCCATTCGACCGTCTTTGGGTTGAAAAAGCCATTCATTTAAGCCGGGGGGGCCGCTAAACTGGAGTGCTCTCTCCATTCGCTCCAACAGTCCGTCGTAGGTGTGAAGATAAATTCTCCGTTTCTCCCACAGTTGATGCCTTAGAGCGGCGGCCTGTGGAGACAGCCGGTGCCGGCGCCCTGCGACTACAATCCCGTCGAGGTCAGGTCGGATTCCATGCAAGCCAAGACCATAGTCCTCTTTTGATTGAATGGCCTGACCCAAATTCTTTGTAAGCCATTCTCTCCACTCCTCGACCTGCGCAATGCCGTCACGAGGGTGTTGCGAAAACTGGTTTTTGGATGAAAGCGCCACATCGCATTGAGGGGTCTCTAGCTCAATACCAATCCATCGGATGCCACTCGAGTCGACATCTGCGGAGAGGAAATCAGGTACGAAGTCCTTTCCAAGCTGGGGCCGTGGGATGACAAAACGAGGGTACCCACGAAGTATGAGGGCTACAAGTTGCGGAAAGCTCTCGAGAAACTCCTGGATAGGCTTCTCGTCGTCGGCAGCATCAACAACTTGTCGGAATTCATTCACCTCTTCGATTGTTGCTAGTCCATCAATACGAAACTGAACTAAGCTTGCATTCTTGGCTACCGACCAGGAGGGTGAACTGCTCTGTACGGCTGCATTGTCCTTCGCGCGACGTCTCCATTCAATAGCCTCAGGACTAGAGTCATCCGCTCGACATACAACTGTAAGCTGATCTGGCCAAGCCCGGCATCTCCCTCCCTTAAAGAACACCGCTCCATCGTCACCAATTGACGAAACCTCCCATGGGGCGTCACCGTGAGCGCGAAGGACTATGTCTCCGGCCTCGAGCTTTAGGGTTTGAAGGAATTTCGCCCGCTGCTTAAACCTAATGACTTGAAGCCAGGCTTTGTATTCCTCGATGGATGAGACGGTAGGGCGTTTTTTCCCCATCTCGGAGAAGAGTCGGTCGAGGAGATTAAGCTGTGCGTCGGAGGGCGCCCAGGATTGTGTATGGAGATCCAACACCTCTCGCAGTTCGCATCGCAAGCGAGCCGCGGCAACCAGGGCAGGAATGCGAGACGAAAAAGCGATTTCCGCGATACTCGCAAGCTGCACCTGCTGCTTAGACGGTGACGTAGGGGACGCCGCCCGGATTCTCTTCACTGCGTCTTTCCAGTTCTTACTTGGCATCGATATCTGCTCGTCTGGTTACAACGTCTGGCTCACCGGACCGGCGCTGTTTGCCGGGTCCGAGTGCAGCCGGTGGTTAGATAATTATTCAATAAGTTCAGCAAGTACAAACTCTGCTTCATTTATAAACACTTCTTTTTCTTGAGAGCCAATAAGTTCAAATTGAGGAGGATATTTTTTACTCCCAATTAGCTTATTCACAGTTATTTTTCCTGCAAATACAGAATTTGGTGGACCATGCGGAATAATACTTAAATCGATAAATATTTTTGAAAAACCTGTTTTACTTTTAATAATTTCTATTTGAGAAGCATCATTTTTCTCGACACTAGCTATGAGATTGTACCCTTTACTTGGTACTTGAAAGCTTTGGAATGTTGGGCATTCATAGTCGAAATTGATTATGTCAACATCTCCTCTTAATGAAAGCCCTTTTACCTCTCTACCAAGTATTTCAATATTTCCGAATTCTATTTTCCCAAACTGGAAACCATATGGGAAAATAAAGTCCGTATTTTGGTTGAATTGATATTTAATCTGGTTGAAAAGGACATCCATATATTCTGGTTTTGAAAATATGCCTTTTTGTGCCTCCTCAGGAATAATACCCTTGATTGAGTCAAGGAAGAAACTGATTCTTAGATTTGAAAAAGTATAGTAGGAAAATGTAATTACAGTTTTTCTACCCCAGCTTAGTATTTCTTCGGCTTCTAAATACTTTAAGTCACACAAATAAACGCCTAGTGTCTTTGCCTTGATAATTGCACCTTCTGTAAATCCTGACGACGAGACGGCGATCATTGCAGTTGCTTGAAGGCTAACTTTTCTCCCAAATAATTCTTCTATCCATTTCGTATTCTGTGGTTCTTTGTGATCTCGGCACTCAATATGAGTAATTTCATTTTCTTTTTTGATAGTTATATCGATTTGCCGTGGCTGCTTTGGATTGTGTGGATCTGGAATTTTATCATTCCAAGTAACTACCGCGGTGTCTTGAACTAGAACATCATGGATTCGCTTAATCTGCTTTTCAAATTCTTCAGAGGTTTTAGTCATTTCAAATATCTAACGTGTTTTTAGCCGGCGAGGCGGGTTTACCGCCGAGTCGGCGCTAAAAAATATGTTAGGCCTTTTCATAAATTCACACTTGCCACAGCAACTTCTTTGCTACTGTGATTCCTGCAATCAATGTATTCAAGACACCCAGCCTCCAGTGGAATCGCAAGATGGTTAAACCATGCACGTACAAATTGTTCTTTGCTTTCAACATAAGGCACCACTTGATCAAAACAGCATTTCACAGCATCCAAAATGCCTAACCTTGTTACAATTTCATTTGCCTTTGCAAGCAATCCACTACTTTGAAATACATGATGAAGAAATACCCAGTACATTAAGGCAGAACCTTGCTTATTCCCATTACCAGAATTGCCAATATTAAGTTCCTCCAGCTTGCTATTAATGCATGCCTCCCAATACTCACACCGCTCGGGGAATATTTTTAACTCCTCAGGAACAACTACAAAATGCTCCAAGTTATTATCGAGATCAATAAAAGCATCTTGTAACGCAGGACTCCAATTACCATAAACTTCACATACAACCAATTTCGGCACATCTTCAATGCAGAATCTTCTTAAATGAATTAACTCATGCATTACTGATGACTCAGGAAAATATCCATTTTCGGGAATCAATATCTTTGCCTCAACCCTATCCACCTTACATGCAAGAGTACCGACTCGGCCGTCATCAATTTCAACTACAATTTCACTCTGCATATGCTGTTCAATATGATCTACTAGAGCCAGAGTCTTTCTGCTCAATTTCTTTTTGTAATTTTCCTGCATTGGCATTCACTTTCCCATAAGTAGCCTAACGTAAAACTCAGTGGCGCGCCTTTTGAGCATCCACTGAAGTGTTTTGTTAACATTTTATTTTTTGTTTTCAATTATTTGTCTATAATTCATAGCTAACCGTAATGCATTTATTTGCATTATAGATATTACTATTATCAACAGCACAAAGCTGAATCTAATAGATAGAATAATATTAATAATTAACATGCTACTGTTATCAAAGTAGCTTGTTTCTAATGCTTTTAAGAATGCAAACAGTAAAAAGGCTAAAATTATGTTAGAAATTGCCTCTTGATTTAACTCCTTTAACGACTTTTGAAATTTTTCTAACCTGTTTGCGTTAGTGATTGTCTTAAAAGGTGTAATAGATGTTGAAACAGTATCAATATATTTCAAAAGGTATAAAGTAACTGCTGTATTAAGTCCTATGACATAGGGCGGGGTTGTCGCTAACGAAAGCAATAGAGAGATGAAAAGCTCTGAGTTTGTTTTTAGAGCAAGATAAAAGACCGAGCTGGAAATAAATATGAATAGAATAAGTTTAATAAATTGTCTACTATTCATAAAATTCTTGTTTTCTTAGATGAATTAACTCAATTAAAGATAATTCTCGCTCTCTTTGGTTTGCTAAAACTCTCTCCATTTCAAATTCATCTTTCGGTATTTCTATATCAATTTCTGGAGCTTCTGATTCAGGAATTTCAAGGATTTTAATATTGTCTAAGCTTGAAAATGTTTTTTTCCCTCCTTCAGTTCCCTTTCTAGTCATCTTCCAAGAACCTTCACCTTCGGAGATATATTCTATATAATCTCCAATAGGATGAATTGGTATTTGCAAATCACCAGAATCATTTTTTAAAGTTACATCTATTTCGTCTTGTTTAAAAATATTTTGTAAATCTTCAAGAGCGTCACGAGCCTTCTTGTTTGTTTCGAGAATGTTAGGCGAAACCATTCTGAGTTCGAGATTGTAAATATACTGACTCTCATTCACCAAATTCCAAAATATATTTTCCTTAGTTTGTCCTTTAACAAATACTTTACAGTTAAACTCTTCCAATATTGCTTTTGATACACCAGCATTTAGCGCATTTTCAATTTGTTCAGTGTTTCCAAGTTTCCAGTTTTTTTCGACAAATATATGCTGTGTATGAGTATCTATTACTGTAGTGGACCCAACCCAGTCGTCTTGAGATTTTGAAACAATATTGCCAGGTACTCTGACTCCTGTTTCGGTGTGTCTCAATTTTGCAAATTTACCTATTAAATACCGATCATTTTCAATTTCAGTGTAACCTGCTGGCTGAACAAAATGAAAACCGATAAAGCTATAATCTACGCCGTATCTTCTAAACTCTCGGTCTGCATTGTTTTGTTGAACAGCAAAATAGATTACACGTCCTTTGACTTCTGGCAATTCTTTTGAATACATATGCATTTGACTCTCTTTTATTATGGAGTATCTGAAAGTCAAATATTCTGTATTCTTAGGCATAATATACCTCGAAATTAATAATTCATTCTGCTAATCGCGGAGCTGGCCGGCGCCGTGTGCCGTGCAAGCAAGCTCTGCTTGATTGTGCGGTGCGCGGTGTCCGGTCAAGCTCCTTGTTCTGGCGCAAGGCGACAGGACAAGGAGCTTGACGAAGTCAGCTCCGCGATTCTTGGCGACGCAGTCGCCAAGAACGCTCGGCTCACCGGAAACGCGCTTTTTGCGTTTTCCGTGTGAAGCCGAAGGTTAGTACATTTTTACATCTCATATTTATATATCTGATGCTGTGAAACGCCGTTTTTACTTAGTGAATCAATCGTTATATTCTTTGCATTGCAATTATGGCAAACATAATAAGATCTTGTTCCGTCGCTGTTAAACGTTGATTTGTTTGTGCCAAAGATTATGGATTTATTGCCATTCTCGTCAGCGGCAGAAAGCTCAAAAAGGATTGATCCGCAATTCATACAATTTATCTTTTGCATAAATACTCCTTGGAGGGAAAATGGAAGAAGAAAAATGTAAAAATAAACAAACCGATACTGCTCACAACTTATGTAAGGAATGTTTTAAAGATGGGGTAAAAACTCCACTAGAAATAGATCTCTCTGTCAATCCTCCACAGCTTCTATGTAAAGTACATGGGAAAATTGACAGTTATTAATATGACCGTAAATTACTAACATTTTGGAGACACACATGAAATATGAAGAATATAAGCCATCTAAAATGACTGTTGACCTTTTTGAGTGCGCTTTGTCGGTTGTGGATAAAGACATTGCTGATTCAGCCAGACCTTTTGGGCCAGGGAGAATTGATATTAAAATTCCTCTATTGGCACAAATATCTAGGGATTTAAGGGCATTTTGCGCCTATATCAAAGAATCTGATGAGCAAGTCAGCAACTCCAATAAGGACAAGAAAAACTGTAGCAATGGCGACAATTCTAGTGAGTCTGTCGCTCGATTGTGAACTCCTGTCTATTGAATCGGAAAGATCTTCGATGACACTATTTATCACATCTGCACCTTGTCTCATTGTCAGGTCGGTTATTCCTGATCCACTGTGCATGTCATCTAATCTTTTTTTCCTCCACTCTTTCCGCTCTTCAGTATTCATATCTATTCTCCAATTACTAACTGTGAGTTCAGCGGCTTGCCCGCTGGAACATCTGGTTGGTTACAAATTTCTATTCAACAATTAAACAACGGCCCTCATGTTTCCCTTGTCAAAATTGTTTCACGATTTGTAATCGTCGGTGTGCCTTGTTTCTAAGGGCCGATTTCTCATTATGAAAAGATCATCGCTAAGTTTAATTGCCGGGTCAATAATAGCTTTCTTCATCACGGCAATCAAATTATCTGTATTGCTGTATTTAAGAGGTTTGAGAACCCATGGGTATTTGTTGTAGAGATCAACAAACATCGAAAAAGGTTTTTCTTTTTCCTGAATGATCGGCACAAAAGGAATCATGAGATCTGGAATCGTTGCTTGAATCTCCAAAGGGCTGGATGTTGGATTAGTAATGTGCCTGATCAAAATAAATGAGGGAAAGAGAGA
>DYDH01000412.1 GCA_020717985.1 Herpetosiphon sp.
GGTGCGTGCGGCTTGTTGGACCGAATGCGGTACAAGAATCACCGTGTATTCTTTTTTCAATTCAAGCAAGGCGGCTTCCACTTTGCCGGTCGAGATCGGGTCAAGTCCTGAGGTGGGTTCATCAAGCAAAATGACTTGAGGCTGCAATGCGATCACACGCGCAAGACAGACACGCTGCTGCTGTCCGCCTGAGAGTGCAATGGCAGGTTCATCCAGACGGTCTTTTATTTCATCCCAAATCGCGGCGAGTTTCAAACTGCGTTCCACGGCTTCATCTAATTTCGATTTACGTTTTTCGCCTGCGAGTTCGAGCGCATAAGTTATATTCTCGCGAATGCTCATCGGCAGGGGAACAGGACGCGCAAAGACCATGCCCACCTTACGACGTAGCGCAATCACATCCGTCTTCGGGTCGAGGATATTTTCGCCGTCGATCAGGATTCTTCCAGAGCTGGCTTTGATCTCGGTCAGGTCATTGAGGCGATTCAAACAGCGCAACAAAGTGGATTTCCCGCCACCCGCTGGACCGAACAAAACTGTCACAGCGTTCTGACGGATTCCCATACTGACGTCACGCAATGACTCGGTGCCGTCGGAGTATTGAAGGGAAAGATTTTCGATGATGATTTTATCTACCATTGTCGTTTTGCTCTCGCTCGCGAACGGATGACCGTCGCAATAATATTCATGGTTAATACAAATACCATCAAGACCAACGCCGTGCCGTATTGAATTTGGATTGGCATTTCGGGTACTTGGGTTGAGATGACGAACAGGTGATACGGCAAAGCCATTGTTGCATCAAATGGAGAATGAGGAAGTCGCGGAAGGAAGAACGCCGCGCCCGTAAAAAGAATGGGAGCGGTTTCACCCGCAGCGCGTTCCAAGCCGAGGATGACACCTGTCAAAATGCCTGGCAATGCTTCCTTCAAAATAATACGGCTGATGGTCTGCCAGCGGGTTGCGCCGAGGGAAATGCTCACGGTGCGGAAGGCTTGCGGCACGGCGCGCAACGCTTCTTCTGCTGTGCTGATGATGACGGGCAACGTCATGATCGAAAGAGTGAGCGATGCAGCAAGAATGGACGTGCCGAATTGCAGGAACAGCACGAATAATCCCAACCCGAACAATCCATAGACAACCGAAGGAATACCCGCGAGATTGATGATCGCAAGGCGGATGAGACGAGTCAACCGATTGTCTTTGGCATATTCCGCAAGATAAATGGCGGCGGCAATTCCCAATGGCACCGAAAAGAACGCCGTGCCGAGAGTCAAATACAGCGTGCCGATAATGGCGGGCAGAATTCCGCCCGCGCGCATCCCATCATGCGGAAAGCCTGAGAGAAATTCCCATGAAATGGCAGAGCCGCCTTTGTAGATAATAAAGAGGATCGTGCCAACGATGGGCAGCACGGTAAGGATCACCATCAATGTGATGGCAGTGAACCCAATTCGTTGGACGGCGTAACGGTTGCGGGAGAGGAATTTTGTCATCATGACAATATCCTCTCTGCACGTTTCTTGGCGCGGAAGACAACAGACGAGGCGATAATATTCACGACCAGTGAGATGATGAACAACACCATGCCGATAAAGAACAGGACATGATAATGTGTACTGCCATTTGCGACTTCGCCCATCTCCGCGGCGATGGTTGCAGTCATGGTGCGGACGGGGGAGAAGAGGCTGCCAAGTTTTGTCGCCAAAACAGGCGCATTGCCTGTGACCATCATCACGGTCATCGTTTCGCCGATGGCGCGTCCGATGCCTAGCATCACGGCGGTTAGTACACCTGACTTCGCGGCAGGAAGAGTCACTTTCCAGATGGTTTGCCATTTGGTGGCGCCCAACGCCCATGCGCCTTCGCGATACGCACGCGGGACAGAGTCAAGCGCATCCTCGGCTACGGACACAACGGTGGGGACTGCGATCCCGCCCAAGAGGAGCGACCCTGTCAGGGCTGTCAGACCAGTTGGCAGATTGAGAAAGACGCGTAGAAATGGGGCGAGGACGAGAATCCCAAGAAATCCCAATACAACGGAGGGAAGTCCGCCGAGCAATTCCACCAGAGGCTTGAGAATTTCACGCATCCAACGCGGAGCGATCTCGGAGATGTAAACGGCTGTGCCGATCCCAAACGGGACAGCGATGAGCGCCGCGCCGAAGGTCACGACCAATGAACCTGTAATGAGCGGCAGGATGCCAAAATAATTTTCAATGGGATACCAGCGAATATTGAGCAGTGACGACACATCCACTTCAGTTAACGCGGGCAGACCTTCGCGTAGAAGGAAGAAAAAAATAAGCGCAACAAATAGGATGGCGGAATAACCAGATGTTTGAATCAACCTGGTGATAATGAATTCACGCCATGATAAGGATTTTTCCATGCTTCTCCTGTTAAG
>DYDH01000128.1:0-1544 GCA_020717985.1 Herpetosiphon sp.
CGTTCATATTCTTTTTGGATTTCGGATTTGGTTTCGTCATCCGCATTTTCCTGGAGGATGAAGGATTCTGCGCTTTGAATGGATTCGTCCGCGCTTCGCTCCAAGCCTGGAATTGATTCTGTTTCGATTTGCTTTATCTTCTCTTCGAGGCTTCCCAGCCTGCGCTCAAGGGTTGCAACTTCGCTTTGCAGTTGGTCACGCTCGCGTTGATATTTTTCCACGTCGGCTTTGAGGGTTTCGACGGTGCGAGTGTCGAGGGCGGCGAGTTCTTTGGTGAGAGTCGCGTGTTGCGTGTTGCGTTCGGGGAGGACAGAGATAAATTCGAGGGCGTGTTCGAGTTCGATGAGCGGGCGGATTTTGTCGCGGGTGAGGGCAAGGCGTTCACGCAAGGCAGTTTCGCGTTTATTGAGTTGAGTCAGTTCAGCGGCGATTTCTTGGATGCGAGTCTCACGCTGTTCAATCTGACGTGGCGCAGCACGCTCCCCGATAAACCAGCGACGATAGACTTGTGGGTTGAGGTGACTGTCGGTGAAGTTACGGCGGATAAAACATTCGCGGGTGATGGCGGTGCGATGGCTGCGGAGAGACTCGATATCGTCGCATTTGGTGTAGTTGCCTAAAATAATGTTGATGAATGCGCGGGCGGCAGGATGGTCAGTTTGAATTTCGGAGGCGAGGGAATCCGTGTTGCGTGGGGCGTGTTCCGTTTGATGTTGCAAAATGCTTTCGGTGTCGAGCAGGGTTGCGCCGTGAATGGTGTCTTTGTATTTTCGGTAGATTTGCATGGCGGCGTCGTAATGGGCGGGCGGGACAAGCAGCACGAAGCGGTTGAATCCGAGAATGCCTTCGACGGCGTTTTGCCATTCGGGGTCGGGGATTTGGAGTGCGTCGCAAAGGTAGGTGACTTCGTTTGCACCGAGTCCGAGTTCGGCGCGTAAAATTTCACGCAGACGGGCAGAGTGCGGTACTTCGACTTTGACCGATGTTTCGCGGTCGCCTGTGCGGAGTTTGCGGATTTCGTCATCAAGTCTTTCGGCTTCGGCTTTTAGTTGAGTCGCCTGTTCAGTTAGGATGGTTTGTTCATGAGAATAGGTTCTTCCCAGATTTGTGAGGGCTTCCTGCGTGTTGCGTAGTGCGTGTTCCGTTTGGCGCGTTTCGTGTTCCGTTAGGAAGGTGGAGATGACGGGAGGAATTTCAAGTTTGTCAGCGGCGAGCAGTTTCTTTAGTTTCTTCGCGTCAGTCAGTTCGGCGGCGAGGGAGCGGTCGAAGTCGGTTTGGCATTGGGTGAGGAGAGTCAGTTCGGCGGTGAGGGCGGCGATTTTCTCGCGCAGTTCTTTTTCGCGCTGGGCGGTTTGGTCGGTGTGGAGGGCTATCTCAGCGTCGGTCAATGCCGATTGAGCAAACCTCAGGTTTCGGGTGAGGTCGTCGCGCTGAATCTCATCGCGGTGAAATTCCAGTTTCGCAGAATCCAACTCAAGGCGGCGCGATTTCAAATCATCCAGAAAAGAATCCGCTTGGGCGCGGCGGGCGACATAGGTGTTGGT
>DYDH01000128.1:1550-5179 GCA_020717985.1 Herpetosiphon sp.
GCGGCGGCGATTGGCGAGGCGTTCCTTGTCGAGGTCTTCAATGTGGGAGAGAGATTCGATACGTTCGCGGACGTCGGCGGCGAGGGATTCAAAATGTCGCAGGGTCTCAAGTTGGGCTTGCAGTGTTTTGACATCCAACAGATTTTCATCGAGCAAATAATTGTGAACAAAAGAGCGGATGTCGGTCAGCGGGCTGAAAGCAAGTCCCTTGACGATTTTGGCGGGGAAGGTGTCTTTGAGTTGACCGAGGCGATTGAGCAGGTGGACGCGATAATCTTCGAGACGGGTGAAGACGCGCGCGCTGGCAGTGGGCGGCAATGCAAAATTTTCAAGATGACGTTTGAAGGCGCGCGTGTCAAAGAGTTGACCAGGGGCTTTGAAGAACCAGTTATCGTTGAGTGTGGAATTATTGACGATGAAATATGCAACATCAGGATTGCGCCCGTCTTCGTAGGCGTCAATCACTGCGCCATGCGCGAAGAAAGTTCCATCGGGATTCTTGAATTCGAGCGCAACCACGCCTGTTGCGTCGCCTCGCAAATATCGTTGCGCCTCGGTGCCGAGTTCGCCGCGCACATAACTGGCGAGAGTCCGCTTGCCGCCGCTGAGCGCGGCTTGGTTGAATCTCACATCGCGCTGTCCACCGACGAGGGCAAATTGCACAGCATCAAGGACGGTTGATTTTCCCGCGCCGTTGATGCCGATGAAGTAGGTGGTTCCCTGACAGTTGACGGTGGTGTTTTCAAAGAGATGCCAGTTTACTAGGCGAATTCGGGTTAATAGTTTCATGGATTGTCCGTGTTTCGTGTTGCGTGTTCCGTGAATGGTAAAAAAAACGGAACACGCAACACGT
The DNA here is from genome assembly GCA_020717985.1 of Herpetosiphon sp. Classification (GTDB taxonomy): domain Bacteria; phylum Chloroflexota; class Anaerolineae; order Anaerolineales; family Villigracilaceae; genus Villigracilis. The sequence continues at coordinate 2,404 of DYDH01000128.1, forward strand.
TACATTATTAGTTATTCGGCAAAGGGAACATTTTCGAGCAGAGATTCCAGCGTATAGGGTTGATAGTCAGATTGCTCTTCGGAGATTTTTTTGCCGCGAAATTCGGGGACAATTTTGAGGAGTGGACGGATGATTTGGACGAGCAAACGGGCGCGGTGAAGAAATACATCGTCGCCGAGAATATGACGGGATTTGTAGTACCAGTCTCGGGCTTCGCGGGCAGAGCCGAGCGAATATTCGAAAAAACGTGCTTCATCCTTTTTGGAGGCTTTGCTATATCCTTCGGCAATATTGGCGCTGATGCTTCCGACGGCGCGATGAAGTTGGTCGGAGATTTCGAGCGTGCGTTTATCCTGAGCAAGTTTGCAGACATCAAACCAGGCAACCTCGCCAATGAATAATGCAATGCGATAGACTTCCATATTCCAGAGCGGGTCGCGGGTGATTTCAGGCGGAATGGTTTTTATCCAGTCGGTGAAGTTCATGGGGGAGTCCTTTTTAGGTGAGGTTTGAGGTGCTGTGTTTCATGTTGCGTGTTCCGTGGAGGGCATGGTGTGCATAAGTATAAACGGAACACGCAACACGCTACAATCATCACTCTTCTTCTGAATCAACGCCACTTTCGCCTGCCCGATACTTCCTCAGCCATGCTTCCAGTTCGGTGGCTGATTGGATGGGGAGAATCAGGCGCACGGAACCGCGCAGGCGTAGCCGGGCTTCGGCGTCGCGAACGTCTATGGTGCGCCCGTCGATGGTTTCAATCAAGCCGATGGAGCGTAGGCGGCGCAGGAGGGTTTCGTATTGTCCCATGCCGAGGTCGCGTTCCTTACCTGTGATGGTTCGGTATTCTTCGCGGACTTCGCCAATGGTCACGACGGGGTCGTTGGCAAGGCTGATGTGTTCGGTTTTATCTTCGTAGAGTTTGCGGAGGACGACAATCATCAGGCTTTCATCCAGTTTATAGCGGGCGCGGCTGTAACTGTATTCGGAGACAACTTGAAAGATGCGGTGATAGTCATCGTGTAGGAGGCTGAAGCCCGTCAATGTCAATACTGTTTCAAACATAGCACGATGGCGATGGACAAAATAATAATCATCCTTGTCGCCGTCTACATCCTGGTAGAGGAAGGTTTGTCCCAGCAGGCGGTTGACGATACGCGGGAAGTCGCGGCGGGATTTTTCGGGAATTTCTGTGAGCAGGGTTTCTTGGATGGTCATGGTGATTTCCAAAATTGGGCTGATGAAGGAAATGTGCTGTGTGTAGCGTGTTCCGTTGGATTGATGAAAAAACGGAACACGCTACACGGTCAAAGTTTGACTAAATCGAAGGGAACAACTCGATATAAACCGATTTGAACCGCCTCGCCTTCCACAATTTCAATCCCATAACTCACTTCGGGGTGATGGGCGTAGGCGATGATGGTTGTCAGCCAGTGCAGGTCGTCGCGGATTGGGATTTCGGCGATGGGTAGGCGTTTGTGTCCGTTGAAGAAGCCGAGGACTTTACGGTTGACTTTTTCGGGGGAGAAGGCTTGGGTCACATCTTGCATGGTCAGCACGTGGAGAGCAGCGAGGTCGTCAGGGTGCAAGGTGGGGAGGATGATGGAGTCGGGGGTGAAGGGGGCGCGGCGCTGGGGCATGGTGTAGAAACTTTTGAGGTCGGGGACGCGCACAATCTGTTGCGTGGTGCGTGGGGCGTCTTCGGGGAGTTCGTCGAATCCTTCGGCGCGTAATGCGGATAAGTTTTGCGCGAGGGAAACGAGCTTGTCTTTGAAACTTCCGTCGGCATTGCCTAGCTTGTAGCGGATTTGGCGGAACGAGGTGCGGAGGTATTGCGCGTGGCGTTGGTCAATGTCGGCAATGAGCGGGTCAAGCCCGTCGAGTTGGTGGATGATGAATAGCAGGGATTGGTTAATTTCGTGTTCGGCTTGCGCTGGAGAAAGACGGCTTTGGGCGGCGAGTTCCTCGGCAGTATGGGCGAGCCAGTCGTCATCTACGAGCCATTCTTGAATTTGGTTGATGATGTCGCGCCGATAGCGCGAAACATGGTCGGAGGTTTTCAGCGCATGATAAGCGGGTCCGAGCGTTTGGGTGTAATCGTCAAATTGCAGGCGAAGCAAATTGGCAACATCCATTTGTTTTGTGGCGCGTTCCACGTAGCGGCGGATGTTTTGATTCAGTTCGTTTAGTCCGCGCACAACCTGGCGGATGTTTTCATAAGTTTGTGAGACAGCGAGTGTGGGTGAAAAGTCTTTGTGAGTTTTGGCAGATGTGATGAGTTGGTGCGCGGCGTAAAGCTGCCCCTTGAACTCGCGCGGCTTTTGTTCCTGAATGGAGCGCAAGGCTTCCAGCAGGGTGAAGGCGTAATCGGGCAGGATGATGGTCTCAGAGTAATCCGCGTGCTGCTCGCGTTCGATCCAACCTGATTCGGCGAGACGGCGGACGAGGTAGGCGGCGTACGTCTGCTCGGGCTTTTGACCAGCCATCGAAACAGGATCATCCTTCGACAGGCTCAGGACGGCGGGCTCGGGCGCGGTTTGATTCGCCATATCCGCTTTCACTTCGTTTTCAGCATCCGACTCCTTGATGTAATCCACAATTTCAGCGATGACCGTTTCGCGCGCGAGACCAAAACGGTTGAATTCGGCGAGGCTGTAAATGCGAATGAGAATTGCCATGTAATGCCGCTGGAGGCTGGCGAAGCCGATTGAGGTGAAGACGTTGAAAAGGTTGGGCGGGAGGATGTCAAACGGATTGGGCACGTTCAGCCTCCCAA
>DYDH01000128.1:5189-13203 GCA_020717985.1 Herpetosiphon sp.
CCTGCGGCTGGCAGTTGAGCGCAGCGCATAGGCGGGCGAGGGCGTCGAGGTCAATGTGACGCGCATGTCCGGCATCAAGGCGGTAGATGAAATCCTTCGGCACGCCTGCGCGTTCGGCTAGTTTTCGCGGAGAGACGCGTTCGCCCGTTTCAGCCTGTTGTTTGCCAAGCAAAATGGTGATGCGACCTGAGGTTGAAAGTTTCGTGTTCATTAGAATATTTGTTCTAATTTTATGGGCGGATGAATGTTTTGTCAAGAGTTTTGGCGCAAATTTGCGACAAGTGGTTTCAAAAGTTGAAAGAAAGGCAAATTCCGTTTTGATGGTTTACAAAAAACACAACACAATCAGATACATTACAGCATGGTGCGGTTCACTTCCCGCCAACTGACAAACGAGCCTGTGCTTGTCTGCAGGGATTTATCACCGCCATAGACCACATAGCCTTGTTCTTTAGGCGCAGCGGTAAGTTGGCGCCAATATTCGAGATTATCAAAGTAACTATTGGAAATCGTTTTACCAGATTTAATCTCAATCGGCACGATTTTTTCACCGTCCACCAACAGGCAGTCGATCTCTTTGCCGCGACTATCCTGCCAAAAGTATGGCGGACGATATTCGCCGCGATTGAAATTGTGCTTGATAAACTCGTTGATAATCAGATTCTCAAAGAGCGCACCTTTCATGTAATGCAAGTTGACCTGATTCTCGTCGTGGATGCCAAGCAATGAGCAAGCGATACCTGTGTCGTAAAAATAGAGTTTGGACGACTTTACCAGCCGCTTGTTGAAATTCCGATGAAAGGGTTGTAACCGATACAGGATGTAGGAACTTTCCAAAATAGAGAGCCAAGCTTTCGCCGTGTTCGGGCTGATTCCTGCGTCGTTCGCCAGCCCCGTATAATTAAGCAGTTGACCCACGCGCCCTGCGCACAGTTGGGTGAATTGGATGAAGGCGTTGATATCCCCGATATTTTTCATCAGGCGCACATCCTTTTCGATGTAGGTCTGAATGTAGGCGGGATAAAAATCAGTGGGAGCGATGGCGCGATCATAAATGCGGGGATATTGACCTTTGAATATCACGCTTTCATATTGCTTTGCGCCGGGTTCCAGTTCTTCAAAGGAGAGTGGAAGAAGGTGCAGAATCGCGGTTCGTCCCGCCAGCGTCTGGCTGATTTTTTCCATCATAAGGAAATTGGATGAGCCAGTCAGGATGAACTGAATCTGGCGATTCTCATCCACAATTTTTTGGATGTAGGAAAACAGGTCGGGTGTGTTTTGAACTTCATCCAAAATCGCGCCTGCGGGATAATTGGACAGAAAACCACGCGGATCGGTGAGCGCAATTTGGCGGATATCTGGTTCTTCCAATGAGACGTAGGGTAGAGAGGGGAAGGCGGCACGGACGAGGGTGGTCTTGCCAGATTGGCGCGGACCAGTGAGCGTTATGACTTGAAATTTCTGCGCCAAAGCAATGATTTTTAGAGTAAGGGTTCTTTCGATCATTAAAGTGCTCCGTATGCTGAAATAAGGGAGGGCATACCCATTATAACACGTATTGCACAAATACGCAATTCAATTGCGGATTTGTGCAATACTAAACAAAGATGTCCAGACTCAATTTGTTCAAGTGTTTCAAGAACTTACTTCACAAAAAGAATCGTGCGGATGTTGTGCAACCGCCTGCGTTCAAGTGATTCGTCGATCACGACTCGCAAATCCGCTTTGCCCGCGAGAATGGCAGAGATGGTCGTGAAGTGACTTTTGGTGGTGTTGGCGATGACTTGCGCGAGTGTGGTCTTGCCCGTGCCGGGAGGTCCCCATAAAATAATGGACGAAAAAAGTTTATCCGCTTCGATGGCGCGTCGCAGAAGTTTGCCTTCGCCCACGATATGTTCCTGCCCGATGTATTCATCCAATGTGCGCGGACGCATTCGCGCGGCAAGTGGGGCTTCGCTTTTCAGGCGTTCGTGCATGGCGTGGTCAAAGAGGTCGTTGGACATGCGATGATTATACGCGAATCTGTTTTTAGGTATACTCGGTTTATTATTTCAAAAAGGAAACCCATGAACACACTCCCCAACCTTTCCCATGCGGTGGATGCCGCCCGCGATGACCTGATCGCTTTTTTGCAAAAAATGGTTCAGGCTTCGAGCCTGCCAAACCATGAGCATGATGTGCAAAACCTTATCGCGCAGAAACTGCGTTCGATGGGACTCGAAGTTGAAATTGTCCCTTCGCATTTTGACGACTTGCGGAATCACCCCGCATTTGGCGACGATGGATTCTCGCCAACGGAGCGGATCAACGTGGTGGGACGCTGGCGCGGGACGGGTGCTGGCGATGGGCATTCGCTCATTCTCAACGGACACGTGGATGTGGTTCCAGTGGGCGATCTGACCCTTTGGGATGATTCTCCGTGGGGTGCTGTGATCCGCGATGGGAAGATGTTTGGGCGCGGCTCGTGTGACATGAAGGCAGGTTTGTGCGCGGGCATCTTTGCCGTGGATGTGTTGCAGAGGCTCGGCTACACTCCTGCGCGTGATGTGTTGATTGAATCAGTCATCGGCGAAGAGTCAGGCGGAATCGGCACGCTGACAACCATTGTCAAAGGCTACACGGCGGATGCGGTGATTCTGCTGGAGCCGACGCGGCTTGAACTTTGTCCTGTGCAATCGGGCGCGCTCACGTTTCGGCTGACCGTGACGGGTCGTTCCATTCATGCGGCGATGAAGCCCTATGGTGTGAGCGCCATCGAAAAATTCGCGTTGCTTCTGAATGCCATCAATCAACTCAGCGATGAGCGGCACCGCAATTTCAAACATGAATTGTATGAAGACCCAAATAATATTGCGCCGATCAACATTGGCACGATACGCGGCGGCGAGTGGCATTCGACTGTTCCCGAAGAAGTGGTCGCCGAGGGGCGCATGGGAGTCTTGCCTGGCGAATCGAATGAGGCGGTGAGAAATGCTTTCGAAGCAGCGATCCAGCTCACGGCGGAGTCTGATCCGTGGTTGAGTCAACACCCGCCGCGGGTGGAATGGTTCGAGGGTCAGTTCGAATCGGGGCAGACTCCGCTCGATCATCCCTTCTTGCAAAAACTTGGCGCAGTCCATCAACAGGTGACAGGTTCCGCTCCTGTTTTTCGCGCCGTGACCTATGGCTCGGATATGCGGCTGTTCACCAATCACGCGAAGATTCCCTCCACCCATTACGGTCCCGGCGATGTGGGCATGGCGCACGCGGTGAACGAGTTTGTGCCGCTCGATGAAGTGCTGACTGCGACGAAGGTGGTGGCGACGATGATCACCGAGTGGTGCGGCAAATGAAAATTTTTGGCTGTCAGTCCATGTATGCGCCCATTCGTCGCATGGCGCTCAAACATCCGCGTCAGGCGTTTATCAACCAGAAAAATCTCGAAGCGCAGTGGCAGTCGCTTTTTTATTTCGGCTGTCCCGATTTTGAAAAATCGCTGGCGGAGTATGAAAAATTTGTCTCTGTGCTGGAGCAGTTTGATTTTGAAATTCACTACGCGCCCGAAGATGATTCCACCAGCCTCGACTCGCTCTACGTCCACGACCCGCTTGTGATTTCAGATCGCGGCGCGATTTTGTGCAGCATGGGCAAGGCGGCGCGCGCGCCTGAACCTGAGGCGGCGGAAAAATATCTGGCGGAGATGGGCGTGCCCGTGCTTGGAAAAATCACGGGCGACGGCAAATTGGAAGGCGGCGACGTGCTTTGGGTAGGCGAGCGCGCGCTGGCGGTGGGACAGTGATTCCGCACCAACGCCGAAGGGTTGCGGCAGTTGCATGTTTTGCTCGGTGATTCAGTGGATGAAATTTTTCCCGTGCAACTTCCGTATTGGACGGGTCCGCAGGATTGCTTGCATCTTTTATCTTTCATCAGCATTGTGGATCAAGACCTCGCGGTGGTCTATTCGCGGCTGATGCCCGTGCCATTCCGCGAGTGGCTGCTGGAACGCGGATTCAACTTTGTGGAAGTGCCAGATGAAGAATACGACTCACTCGGTTGCAACGTATTGGCGGTTGCTCCGCGCAAGTGTGTGATGCTGGCTGGAAACCCGATAACCAAAAAGCGCCTCGAAGAAGCAGGCGCTCAGGTGTGGACTTACGAGGGGAATGATATTTCGTTCAAAGGCACGGGCGGTCCGACTTGCTTGACCCGTCCCATTTGGCGGGCGGGATAAAATGTAGCGTGTTGCGTGTTTCGTTTTGAACAATTCACGAAACACGCAACACGTTTTTCTTTCAACTCAGTTCAAAGGGCGGCGTAACACACCCAAGTCATTTACTTCTGCGTAATTTCAGTCACCCAGGCGATGAAGTTTGTGTCGCTGTCGCCAGTACGCTCCGCCTTGACATGCCCCTGACCCCAGACGGTTGTGAATTGGACATCTTCCACGCCATCGTAGTTTTCAAGCGCCAGCGCCAGATTCATTTCGACGGTGGTTGCGGTGTCTCCCTGCTTGATGCCAGTGTTGATTCTCCAATACTTCGCGACGGTTGACGTTTGATAGCCCTCATAATACGGCATGAGATAGTACATGGGGTTATATGAATTCATGCGGTACTGAATGCCGTTTTCAAATTTATCGAGAGCCTGTAAGTCGGTTGCGTAGGCATCCACGTAGGCGGCGTCCCAATCGGAGGATGCGGCATACTTTGCTTGATTGGCGGACAGGAGATTTGCCAGCACAGAATCGAAGTGCAGGGAATCACTCTCGTCGTTGCCAAAGGCATTGTTCTCAGCCGTACCGCGGTCCAGACCGTCGAATGCGCCCACGCTCTTGGATGGATTCTTCTGGCTGTTGACAAAGCCCGCAAGGCTGGTGACTTTGGCGGTATTGGTCGCGGCGTCGTAGGCGACCCATTGCCCAGCCTTGTTCAACGCATCCATGTATTCCTGCACAGTTTGATAAGTTGTGGAGGTGGCTTCTGGCGCGCCGGCACCGGGCTCCATTCCAGCAGGGGGATTTCCTTGCGGCATTCCGCCCTCAGGCATTCCGCCACCCGGCATCCCTCCGCCCGGGAACCCACCTGCGCTTTCGGTGTACGGGAATGTGGTATCTGCCAGGAAATTATTCAGGGATGTTTCAACGGTCTTCATCAAATAGTCGTAGTAACTTCCAGCCGCATAAATGCCGCTCTCAGATTCCTGCAGGACAAGCACATTGCCGTTTTCATCCTTGATGCCGAGCGCGTTGATATATTCGGCGTAGGATGCAGCCAGGTCTTTCGACAGAGCGGAAGTCCATGTGCCGTCTGCGCGAGTCCCTGCGGATGCATACTGTCCCATGTTCCATTCATACGCTCCGTCGGCATAATCGAGGCTGGTGATGGGGCACCACGCCATGGCACCGGTGACCGCGTCGCTGATGTATTGTCCATTGGCGTCATACATTGCCGCGCCGATTGACTCAAGATAGGGGAAATAAAGTTCGCTATTTCCAGAAGCGCCGATGATGGATGTCTGCGCCCCGCCGCCGCTCATGCCGAAGGCGAAGAGGCTGTCTGTATTACCGGGCAGAATCTCTTTGTTATAGCGGATAAATTTGACCGCAGCCTTGAAATCCGTTACGCCCCAGGGAGCGCCGCCGCTATAGGTCAGGTTGCCGCTGGCGTCGTAGCCGTTATCCTTTCCGCGCATCCCGGCGTGGACATAAATAAAGCCTGCCTTCAGAAAGCTGGAAATTTCGTCGTAGCCATAGGCTGCCGGAGCCTGTTGCGCGGAATAGCCGGGGGTGTTCACTGGCAACACCATTGGGGCGGTTTTTGCAGTAAAGCCGTTGACCGCGCCCTGCTCATTGAGCACAGCAGTAAATGAGCCATCGCTATTGGCTGTGGCGGTCATATAAGCGCCGGGGACATAAATCCCCAAGGTTTCGTACTCGGTGGTTTCAGGGGTGGCGACGTACTGCACTCCAATCTGCCAGTAGACATCGTTCTCGGCATCGTAATTCCATGCGGAATTATTGAAGGTGAGCGCTTCGGCGTAGGCATCATCTTTCGTGGTATCCATTGGCGCCTCCTCAGTTTCTAAAGATGCGGTGTTCGCGGCAGTAACTTCGGCAGCGGTTGCTTCCAACGTCGCTGCCGGTTGTGTGCTTGCTGGTGCGGCGGGGGCGCAGCCAGTAAGTATTGATAGCATCAACGCCATCAAAAAGAATATGGAAATGTTTTTTTGTTTCATTGCAAACTCCTTTGTTTTTTTGTTGGGCGTATTGTCGCAAACAATTCTGAAGTAAATCTGAAGCGAATGTGTTGTTTTTTTGAGGTTTTACATGCCCGATAATCTGCGGGAGAGAAATCAAAAAAGGCTGCCCGAAAAATCGGACAGCCTTTTTTTCAAATACCTTATTTCATGTACTTATCCAGAAAACTGATCATCAAGGCTACGTTTTCGTCGGTCTCGAACTGGTCGCCGCCGTGACCGGCTCCTGCGAGCGAGGTGTAGGTTACATCCAGGTTTGTGGCGCTGAGCGCGTCAGCCAGCATCTTGGTGTTTTCAACCGGGACAGTGCAATCCTGGTCACCTTTTTGGATCAAGAAGGGCGGAGTATCTGCGCTGATATAGGTAATCGGATTGGATTTTCCGACCTGGTCAGGCACAGTTTGAATCTCAGCCCCGATATACGCTGATTCGAAGGAACCGGCGTCGTTATGTTTCTGGTCACTGGTGGAACAGCCCTGCGCTTTGGCTTGGTCATCCATCTGCAAAAAGTCAGTGGGACCATAATGGTTGATGACAGCCTGAACCGCTGAAGAAACCCCTTCATTCCCCAAACTGGCGTCATCATAATCGCTGATATTGCCGGTCACCCCCACCATTGAGGCGATATTGCCACCCGCAGATTGACCGAAGACGGCAATCTTATCCGGATCGAGGTTGAATTGGGCTGCATTGGCGCGCAGGAAACGAACAGCGGCTTTGGCATCCTGAACTGCGGCGGGAAAGATAGCCTCCCCGGAAAGACGATAATCTATCGAAGCCACGGCATAACCGGCATCGAGCAAGGCTGTCCCGGTTGCTTCGCTCAACATGCCCTTATCGCCGAACTTAAACCCGCCGCCGTGGATGTTAATCACCACGGGGAATGGTCCGGTACCGGATGTGGGGATGTATAAATTCAGTTTCTGGGTGGCGGAAGCGGGGGCGTAGACCAAATCTTTGTAATTGGGTTCAACCGAGAAAGAACTGGAACTGCCCAGTCCGCAGCCAGTGGCGCTGAGCAAGACCAATACTGTCAGCGCGAGAATGGAAAGTTTTTTTACAATGTTTTTCATGATTTTTCTCCTTCAAAATGTTTGATTGCGATGGTCTAATTATCGCAAACGTTTCTGAAGAAATTCCCAAGAAAGCCTGTGCATATCCTCCAGATTTTTTGTCAAACCTTCAGATTTTCTTGAGAATGGCATGTTATGATGCGTTCAGGTTTTTATAAAGAGGTTCCATGTCTCAACGTATTCTGGTCGTCGATGACGACAAATCCATCGTGAAAGTACTCAGCGCCTACCTTGAACAATCAGGGTATTTGACCCTGCCTGCTTATGATGGTGAAATGGCGCTCCACGTTCTGCGCCGTGAACGTCCCGACCTGGTCATTCTCGACATCATGATGCCCAACCGCGACGGCTGGGAGGTGACAAAGATCGTACGCGCAGATAAATCACTGGCTGCCACGCCCATCATCATGCTCACCGCCCGCGTGGATGACACAGATAAAATCCTGGGACTCGAACTCGGCGCAGATGATTACGTCACCAAGCCGTTCAATGCGCGCGAGGTGGTGACACGCGTCAAGGCGCTTCTGCGCCGCGTGCGGCTGGATCAATCGCCCAATGCCGCGCCGCATGTGTTATTCAACGGCGGCTTGAAACTGGATTTGGATCAACGCATGCTGACAGTGGATTCCCAATCCGTCGAACTGACCCGCACCGAATTCAACCTGCTCGAAGCGTTTTTATCCAACCCTGGCTATACCCTCACCCGC
>DYDH01000413.1 GCA_020717985.1 Herpetosiphon sp.
GGACAGAAGGCGGTGGGAGCGTCGAGCGTGGCCTGCGGCGGGGTGTTGTCCACGCACAGGGTCAGGCGGAAAGCCATCGAGACAAGCAGCGAAGATATGCCATACCAATACTTATCAAAACCATTTCCCATATCTCATCGTTATTATCAATCTTTGACTTTCAAAACAACGAACGAAGCCCCAATGCGGCCTATCAGTATCGTGCTGCCATCGGCTGACCACCATAGATCGCCAGAAGTCACAACGTTTTGCGCGTCTATCGTCGAAAGGCGGAATAACTCGCGGCTTTCGCCTGTTCGCCAGCGGATCAGGGTGAATACACTATCGGTGATACCATCCAAAACCGGCGGTATTTCCAGGTCGGAACAGTGAGAGGTGTCTGTATAAGCACATTCCCATTGCGCCACCAGAACATATTCGCCTGTTGGGTCGAAGATTGCACCCACAATATGCGCGGCCGGGTCATCAATTATGGTCTGTTGATATTTCCTCTCGCCTGAAAGGCCCGGATCGAAGAACGACCAAATGACAAGTTTCTTCCATCGCATATTTACTGCCGCGCCGGACAATGGAGATACAAGTTCTGCTACCGGCAAATCCAGTCTTTTACTCCATAAATAATAGCCAGTTCCGCCAACCTTATCCTCCTGGGTAAAGTCATACTGATGTGTACCATCCAGCAAAATGGGAGTGCTTTGGTCGTTTAGATTGTAAACACTCAGAACCCCTTTGGAATCTTCGTTGCGAGTGAGATACCTCCCCGTATCGAAAGGCGACCAGGCCCAGAATATCCTGCCCGGCACTTCCTGAACGGTCTGCGTTTGTGTATCAATCACCCAGTTTAGATCTTTGGACAGATTCGTTGTGCTGTCGTACACAAATTCAGTTACTCCCAGATAACGCCCATTGGATGACCAGCTGCGAACGTCATGAATAAAACAATACATATCCTTTGGGGTCCCAGCATAACCCTGGTAGGGATAGCTTTCAGTTCCTGTTTCAAGGTCAATCTGCTCGCCGCAACGTAGAACTATAGTTTGTCCATCTGATGACAAGGCAAGATTTAAACCATGAAGCGTAAGTACAATGCCAAGATCTAACGGCGATACATAGGTATTCTGGATAGCCGGAAATTGTGGAGTGCAACCGCCCAGCAAAAACAGAACCATTAGCAGAAAGTATTTTGTGATATTCTTTTTCATGGTGTCACCCATATCCTTTGCCAGTTACCTGGCACAGTGCAATCTACATTGGCATGTGCGCCCATGCTTTCAGCGTAGCAGAGCGTTTTTTCAGCATAGTTGGCAGCGCAGTCAGTGGGGCCGTGAGCCTGCTCGTAATCCGCCGAACAATGGGGATCGCTCATCACAATCTGTTCGGCAATCTGCTCCCATGTGGGTGGCTGCCCATTGTTCACATTTGTAGCTTGTTGTGTGATCTGCCCCATCCCATAGGCCCCCATCTTGTAGCCAGCCGCCAGGATAAGTGATTGTGTCACAGCGGTGTTGGGCAAATCATCCCATGTATTCTGCCCGATATATTCTGTTACGATAAGTTGCGTAGCAATGACACCCAATGCGCCGAGGTTGATATTGGGTTCCATATCTTCCATCCGCGGCATGCCTTCTATGCATAAACCGGCCACTGCTTCAAAGTGGTCACAGTTCCCATTGTAGATGTATTGCACGGCGGTTCGAAAGGCTTCTTGCTTGTCTGACAGAAGATTAGTGTAAGAGGGGTAAGGTATAGATCGAGAAGGTGGTTCCCACAAACCAGTCACGGTAGCGTATTGGTAAATCTCGCCATAATATATTTGGGCATCTGGCGAGTTTGGGAGATTCTTGAAAATCGTGTCGCCGCCCAAGGGAGTGATTTGCATAATGCCGCCAGCCTGAGCATTGATAACGTTAGCCGGTGGGGAGCTGCCAGGATCCCAATTGGCAATCGGGTTCAGTACGCATTGCGATTCGGTCATGCAGAGCGCCTTCAGGAAAAGAGGCGGCAGTTGATAATGGTTGGACACATCCCAAATGGTTTGATTGATGATATCGTTTTGCCAATAGGATGGATCCGTATTGGGCAAGTATAGACCATAATAACGCAGGAAGCCATTCAAAAAGTTCAAATTCGAGTAGCTTGTCTCAAGATCGTTTACTGTAATTCCATTGCCGGCCAGATATGTCCATCTCAAGGATGGGTCAAGCGTAATTGTCGGCGTCGGCAGAACAGGCGTCAGCGTCTCCGTGGGGACCGGCGTATCCGGCTCCGGGCAGGGGACAATGGCAGTTGGTCCGCCGCCCGTACATCCCGTCAACAGAATCCCCATGATCAGCAGGCTCAACAACCCGCTGCGCAAGCGCTTCT
>DYDH01000414.1:0-459 GCA_020717985.1 Herpetosiphon sp.
TCGAAATAATATGAGCTGTTCTTGTAGCGGCTGCGCAGAATATCCCAACGTTTTGTCATCTCTGGCGGGTCTTGCGATACACCCCCAGTCAACTTCATGGCAGTAACGTGTTCAGGAAGGCGGGTCAGGCTGCCATGGACGATCTCTAAAAAGTCGTCGAAGATTTGCGATTCCCTGACGCCTGCGGCAGTGATCTTTTCAAGAACGCGAACGATTTGTTGTGTGTGAGATTGCATTTGTTTTAGCCCTTCTTTAGTTTTTTATTGTCTCAGACTGTTTTAGCCGCCGAAGGCGGAAAGCGGTAAAAACCGCCGCCTATAGGCGCATAATCTTTCAGGCGGCGGTTTAGCCCGCCTGCTTCGCAAAGGATCAATGCAGCCTGCGGGATGCGGACATCCTTTGCCGTGTAGTTATTGATCGATGATTGCATATCCTGCACGGATGTGGAGGCGTACCCTT
>DYDH01000414.1:499-2362 GCA_020717985.1 Herpetosiphon sp.
AACAACTTCTTTCTCATCAAGAGAATAGACCGAGATATTCGTCAAGCCAGGTGCGTTTGTTTTTGAGTTTGTCATGACGGCTGCCTCCAATAAACGCAATATATCAGAAAAACAACAAACTGCTAAGGTCTTGACTTAAACTGCTTAAGTATGTAAACTCCCCCTAAATTCACAAGGAGATACCGCATGGCGCAACAAAAAACAGAAATAATTAATCGCTGGATGAAGATGAAAAGCAAATGGGCGTTTTATCCCCACTTTATTCTCACCCGTGATGAAAACGGTTTGTATCATTCGGTGTGTGGACGTATCCACACAAAAGACATGATCGAACTGACGGAACGGGAGGCGATGAGTGTCAAGCAAGACAAGTGGGCGCGTTGCCGCAATTGTGATTATTCCCCCCGGTCGAAAGTTCCTCAAGAAAAATAAACAAAGACATTTCCCTGTCCCACTCATTACAGGTAACGGGGCGGGATGTAGTGTGGATCAGGGACATTATCGGTATAGCGGCTGGCATCCCTGATCGCCAGCCAAAGCGGGTCTCCGAGGCATGGCGGTGATGCACGGCGAGGTCATCGGGTGGGTCCGAATCCCACGACCTGCACTGAATTGGTGGAAATCCCCAAATTGATCATCAAGGAGCAAAGACATGAGCGCATTTCAAAAAGACATCGAATGGCTGTTGAAAGCCCACAACCTGCTCGAAGGATTTCAGACACAGGAAACCTTTCACGTGCGCTTCACCAAGCCAGGCTTTGACCGCCTGGTCATCGAGCGGCATGGAGAACTGGTGAGCGTCGCCCACTACTTTGAGCAGGAAGGCGACTTGATCGCAGATCCTGAAGTCGAGTTTCACTATCCCACCTGGTTTCCAACAGCCGTCACCCAGGCGTGGCTGGGACGGCGTGAGAAATTTTTTGAAGCAAACGGGAATCAATACGTGGACACACCCTTTCACAATGAAGTCACCTCCTTCCTTGCCACCTGGGGAGGGAACATCCGCGCACAAGGCTGGGACACTGCGCACGCATATATCAATTGGAACGACATGGAAACAGCGAGGGCATAAACCATGAAATCCAATCAACCCACCGTCATCAAGATCAACTCTGTAACCGTCAGATTACTGGCGTTCCATCCCAATCTGCGGGGAGGAAAGAATCAGGCATACGCCATCGTTCCCAATGACGGCACCCTCCACCCCAACGAAAGAACCATCCGTCCCGATGAAACCGGACAGTATTTATATGTCAACGAAACAGTATTGCCGTTGAGCCGCCGCATCTCCCTGCATAAACAAGCCAGGGAAAAGAACTACAAGGCATTGATCTTTGACGAACGAGCTGCCTCGGTCAGGTTCGCATGGACGTAAGGCGGCGGTCATGAAGAATGAATTTCTCAAAATTCTGCGGGACCTTTTCAAAGGGCGTTTGCAGGTAATTGACATACCGTATTTTGTTCACTGGTTCTTATTCGATCAAAAACGAGAGGAGAGCAACAATGAGTTATCCAACGAGTGCGCCGCTGAACTACCGTGGACGATTAACCGGGAACAGACCGCGAACGCAGTCCATCATGCCTGATGATGGTGTGCGTCCCTGGCGCGTGACCAGAGATCCATCGAAGATGTTCCTGCATGGAACTTTTCGATTGAGCGACATGCAGGCAGGCGGTTTTGATAAACGCACCATCTTTACCCACATTCATACGGGCGAAAGGCGTTATGTTGACGCCAAGGGAGTGCTGCGGAAGATGAAGATGCGGAAAGGCAAAGGGAAAAAGAACACCGGAAGGAAATTGATCAAGCCAGCCAAGCGTGAGGCGGGCAGCGGAGGCACCCATGCAATTGTGTAACATGAA
>DYDH01000129.1 GCA_020717985.1 Herpetosiphon sp.
AGGAATGGTGGTTCCATCCCAAAAGACATAGGCATCCAGCCCGGTTTGGGCTGGCAGGCTAAAATTATGATCCATCAGCGCGTTGGGGTTGATCGCAATCGCATTCAACGGAATGGGATAATTAACATTGGGTTGGCCATAGACGTAGCCAAAGGTGTTATCCACAAAATTGTTCCCAGAATAGGAGACAACTGAAGCCGCGCCTTCAATCCAGATGGGATAGGGATTCTTGCTGAAGGTGGTATCGGTCACATTGACGACGCTGTTGACGACATAGACGCCCCTGACGAGGCTCTTTTCAATCCTTGAGTGGCTGAGATTAACCTGTTTGTTCGTTGGCAAGTCCTTCACGAAGACCGCGTTTTGGGGGGCACATGCGGCGCCTACACAGGCTGGCGGCGAGTAGTTGTTCCCGCCAACTTCGATAGTAGCGTAGGTCAGATTACCGCTTCCATCGCCGTTCGCGCCATCGAAATACAAACCGCCCCAGTTATGGATCAGGGCTGGGTCTGAACCGGGCATACCGGTAAAGCGGATGGGCAGCGCTGGCGTGCCAATCGCCTCCAGATGACCCTGAACGGTGAGGAAATGCGATCCTTCTTTGCGCAGCGTCACCCCAGGCTCCACACTCATCGTCACTCCGGCTGGAATGGTGGTGTTGCCCCACCAGACATAGGCCTCAAGCCCGATTTGGGCGGGCAAGGTGAAATTCTGTCCCGTTAACGCATCCTCGATAATAAAAATCGAGTCTTCCTGGATCGTATATCCAGCATTGTCATAGTATGGATAAGCGTTATCAGAAAAAGTGTTGCCTGAATACGTCACAACCGAGTCAGCGCCCTCGATCAGGATCGGATATATGTTTTGGCTGAAGGTTGTATCCGTCACATTCACCGTGCTGTTGACAACAAATAAGCCTCTGCTGACGTTGTTACGGATGGTCGAATGGCTGATGTTGACCTGTTTGCCTGCTGTTAGGTTCTTCACAAGCACCGCAGTTTGGGTGTAACCGTCGCTAAAACCTGACGGCCATAAGTTTGCCCCGGATTCTTCGATGGTGGCATAGTTAATATCCCCACTACCATCTCCGGCCGAACCATCGAAATAAATCCCACCCCAAGGAAGATTAGGCTCGGTGGTGATGTGGCGCTTCATTACTACGGGTTGGTCAGCTGTTCCAAGCACATCCAGGTGTCCTTGGATGATCAGGTACTTCCAAAAATCGTCATATCCTGAGACCACCGTAACGCCAGGCTCGATGGTTAGGGTCACTCCTGCCAGGACTGTCACGTTATCTGTAATATAGTGCGTAGCATCAGGACTAGCGCACCAAGTCTCATCGGTGGCGATGGTATTAAGATGGATGTTTCCCGAACAGGGACTGGCAGCCTTCACCGTTTGGGCAGTGAACATACTCCCAAACAGAAAAACGGACAGTGTCAGCCAGCGGAACAAAGACTTGTAAAAGAATAAAAATTTTTTCATCAGATTTCTCCAAAAAAGGGAGGCGTAGAAGCACGGCGACGCCGTGTCCCTACTGAAGAGGTTATTCAATAGGCTGATTTAAGCCGGACAAATTGGGTTCGTTTTCATTTTGTAAAGTATTCATAGGTAATTCTTTGGACTCCTCGTTTGCTAATTGATGTAACCGATTAAGCAATTCCACATTGTCCTTAAAAGGGAAGGTTTTGCGTCCCGGAAGCGCCTGAAGGTCGCCGCAGATTGTTTCCTGTAGTTCGGAATCAGTATATAGACGCAGGATAAAAGTCTTGATGAGTCGCATTGTCTCTCCGTTGGATTTACTTTACCAAATAGGTTTGCCAATTGATTGCCAAAAATGGGGGATGCCGCAGCCTTTTGAATCAAAAAAAGATGGGTCAGAGATGATGTATCTCCAATCCATCTTTTACTGACAGAGAAATTCGTGTCTACTGCCTATTCCTGTCAGGTGATGAAATATCTAATCCTTTTCAGTGACCATCCAGTTGCGATCCATCCTAATCTTATTGGCATCACCGCTGCCCCAGAACCACCACATCGGCACCTGGAGGATGGGGGCAATATAGTTATCAGGTCCAGAGGGAACCAGGGTCGTATTGTATCCCTTGCTCAGTATCACGCGCTGATTATCCATGTTGCCGAAATAATAAGCACGTTTGGATGCGCTTTGTTGTCCGATCGTGGCATCAACAGGTATCCAGCCAATGCCTTCCAGGTAAAATTCAGCCCAGACATGAGTCTGATCATTACCGGAGATTGCCCAATAACCCACTACTGGTCGCGCCGGAATGCCCATTGCCCGGCTGAGGGCAATGAATAGCGCTGAATAATCGCCACATTCTCCATTTCCTTTGTCCAGGAGATATTTGGCTCCATTCAGGCCCTGTCCCAGTAGTTTGTAATGGGTGTTATCAATGATGTAATCATAAAAAGTTTTAGCCAGAAGATATGGATTTGTTTCGCCTTCAGCAAGGTCGTTAGCGAGTTGAACAATTTTGGGGTCGCCTGACTCGATATATTTTTCAGCTTTAGTATATTGCTTATATTCAGCGCTGTCCGTGTTGTAGGGTTGAAGAGCCGCGGGGTCAATGTTGGTGATGGTTTCATAGGCTGTCAGATCAAAATTCAAGATGAAGCTTTCCGTGGTGTTTTTCTTGGGAGACCCGCTGAGTTGCCAGTAGATCATGGCATTTCCACTATTTTTCTCCGCTTCTTGAGATTGCGGTTCTGGAGTTACATGGTTGATTTTTAGATCTTTTTGTGCTTCCCATTCGCCTGGCATAGGCAGGTAAAGGCGAATATCCGTTGGAGAAAACCCGTCGTTCTTGATCATGACCATGTAGTCCACTGAATATTTTTGTGGATTGACAAAGCTGATAGGCTCCTTGGGAACTGATGTTGCAGTGGGTTCGGCAGTAGGGCTGGGCGCAGCCGTGACAGATGGGAGCGGAGTGGCAGGTTCTTCAACAGGAGGCTGTACGGTTGGCACAGCAGTTGCAGCAGGCGCGCAAGATGACATGGCTATACTGAGTGATAATACAAGAACCAGGACAGAAAGTGAAAATTTTTGTTTCATAGCGATCTCCTTTTAGGATTATGAAATAACTGTACCAGATTGGATTGCCACCTGATTGCCAAAAATGGAGGATGCCCGCAGCTTTTTGAATCAAAAAAGATGGGTGGGGAGATAAGACATCTCCAATCCATCTTTATCTGGTGAAAATTTACAAGAACGCTATTCTCCCCTGGATCGTTTTCTGATCTCGGAATAAAGTTGTTGTAGTTCCTTTTGCGGTGCAATGCCCAACTCTTTGTCGAGTGTATTTTCCAGGCGCTGATATAGCTTGATGGCGGTCATGCGGTCACCCAATTCCAGCGCGGCACGCATTCCCAACTCAACCGCTTGTTCCTGCCATGGGTTGTTGAGCAGCGCCCGCCGTATCAGATCAAGACAGGCAGAGGCGGCTCCGGCATTTAATCGTTCTCCTGCCAAAGCCAGCAGAGCCTGCTCGAACTGGTCCGCAAAATGCTGGCGCAGGGCAATTGTCCATTCCTGGTAATTGAACATGGGCAGATATTCACCCTGATAAATCGCTATCACCTTTTCCCAATCTTTATTATGTACACACTGCTCGAATTGCAAAAAATCGATTTTGGAGCCAGGTGGAAGAATGAGAGTGACGCGCTCTTCGTTCACTTCAAGGTAGCGGCAGGGGAAACGCCGATCAGGCAAATCCGGTTCGAGCAAACGCCGCAGGGTCGAAATCGCATGATGATAAAAATGTGCTGCCGCCTCGGGATCTTTGTCGGGGCACAGCGCCTCGGTCACCTGACCTGCTGAAAGGGTAAAACCTGGGCTGGAAAGGAGTAGTGCCAGGAGTTCCCCAACGTGACGTTGGCGCAAAGAGCGGGCATTGACCCACTGTGCTCCCACCCAGACTGACAGCCCTCCCAATGTGGTTACCCGGAGCGGCTTGGGCGGCACGGATTGGATGCCTTCCAGTAGTTTGGCTGCTGTGTTGGCTGTTTGCGGGTCTGGATCATTTAGATAATCTGCCAGGAGATACACCAAGGAACGCTCGCGTTCCAGCAGAAAGCCATAACCCCTGGACTGGATGGCTGTAGAAACCTGCGATAAAAGGGTGACCGCACGTGAATGCTTTTGCTGCCGGTAAAATGCAGCCAGCAGGAGATGTACCTCGGCCAAGTCGCAGTGCAGTCCCATCTCGATGAAAATCGCTTCGGCCTGGTTCAGGTCGTTTTCAGTGGAAACCAGGTCATCAGTTAACCAGGCTGCCCGCCCCCGTTCCAGGTGTGCCCGGCCTTGGTAAATGCGGTAACCCACCCGCTCGGCAAAACCGAGTGCATCCTCAGCCCAGATCAGCGCTTTGGAGCCATCCCCGCGCAGCCGATACATGCGACAGATACCCAGGCGCGTATCCAGGTTCATGCTGGGGTCGCCCATCGCCTCGGCTAGTTTGAGCGCATGGGTCAATTCAGCTTCGGCGCTTTGGAAGTCGTCTTTATCCAGCGCAAGCATACCTGATACATAGCAGGCATAACCCTCGCCGGGCGATCCCGGACTCGATAATGCACGCAACTCCGTAAGAGTCTCTTGAGCCCGCATTTGCTGGCCGGTAATCTGGTAGGCAATCGCCAGGGTTATCAGGGGATAAATTGACCAATCGGAATAGCCATTCTCATGGCAGATTTGAAGCGATTGAGAATCAGCGGCAATAGCAAGGTCGAACTGCCCGTGGAACAGATAGACTGCGCTGCCCAGGTTGTGCAGCGCGCGCTGAAACAGCAATGTATGCCCAATTTCACGCGCCAAGTTGGCGGCGCTGCGGTAGTACTGCTCGCACTCGGCCAAGGAATTGGTTTCGAGGGCGCACATTCCCAACAGCATCAGCGTCTCTGTGTGGACAACAGCCTGTGGTTCCTGGGATGGATCAGTCATCGCCAAGGCTTCTTGGGCAAGTTGGCGGGCGGTTTCATACTGCCCAAGGCGGAAGCGATAACGACCTATGGCTGTCAGCGCACGGGCACATTCCAATGGCAGGTTATCAGTCCTGGCAACATCCAACGCACGACGTGCCAATCGCAGCGCACCGGATATATCCCCGGCCTGCTCACATTTCAGAGCCAGCAGGATGAGGTCGTCTGTTTCTGATTCGGGTTTGTTGGATACCATGTTAATGAAGATGCGCCAGGCAGATGATCGCAATTGCTAGAACCCTCGTTCATATCATTTAATTATGGTTCTGCTTGACCTCTGCGATGTCTTTGAGAATAGTGTAGCATAATTGTTGACAATCATATTACATGGTTGTTGATGAACTCAATTAATACAACTCGATCATACGGCTGACCATTGCAAATTGTTCACTGACCTCGCTTTTCAATTCGCATGGGACTTTGTTTTATATCCCCCGTCAAATGCATGTTCACATCTTTGCCCTGGTTTTCAAAAGCGCGTCGCACCTTACTTAATGGGACGAGTCCTGTCGAGTAGACGAATCTATATAATCAGATTATTCCAACCCGTTAGGTGCGACGCACTCATATATGGTTACTTCCCCGCCCGCTCCTTTGCCGCCTTCAACAACCCCACAAACAATGGATGCGGTCTCATGGGACGCGATAAAAACTCAGGGTGGAATTGACTTGCGACCATGTAAGGATGATCTGCCAGTTCAACGATCTCGACCAGTCTGCCGTCGGGGGATAAGCCTGAGAAGACCATGCCATGTTTTTCGAAGTCGTCACGATAGGAATTGTTAAACTCAAAGCGGTGACGATGCCTCTCGTCCACGCTGGGGACTGCATAGGCGGCCGCCGCCTTCGTCCCGCTTTGAAGCAGACAAGGGTAGAGTCCGAGGCGCATCGTCCCGCCCATATCGGTGATCGAACGTTGGTCAATCATCAGGTCTATCACAGGGTGCTCGGTGCTTCGGTCAAATTCGGAAGAGTTGGCTTCTTCGAGACCGAGGACGTTACGCGCAAAGTCAATGCACATCACCTGCATTCCCAAACATAAGCCCAGATAGGGAATTTTATTCTCGCGCGCATAACGCGCCGCAAAAACTTTGCCTTCAATGCCGCGTGAACCGAAGCCGCCGGGCACAAGTACGGCATCCGCTTGCTTGACAACATCCCATCCTTTATCTTTTTCAAGGTCAGTGGAATGCACCCAGCTGATCTCAACTTCCACATCGTTTGCGAGCGCGGCATGTTTGAGCGCCTCGCGCACTGACATGTAGGCGTCCTGCAATTCGACATACTTGCCGACCAATGCTACCTTCACAGAAGGCTTCGGCTTGCGGACATGTTCCACAAGTTTTTCCCAGGGCTCCATGTTTGGCTGGCGTTCCGCTTTCAGGTTAAGTTTGTTAAGCACCAATTCGCCGACGCCCATTTTTTCGAGAAGCAACGGCACTTCGTAAAGCACATCTGCAGTCTTCATCGGGATGACGGAATCTTTTTCAACATCGCAGAAGAGCGCGATCTTTTCACACAGACTTTTATCCACATCCTGGTCTGCGCGGGCGATGATGATATTGGGCGAAATGCCGATGGAACGCAGCGCGGCCACCGAATGTTGAGTGGGTTTTGTTTTAATTTCACCCGTCGCGCCGATGGTGGGCAGCCAGGTGACATGCACGAACAGACAGTTCTCGCGTCCCACTTCATTGCGGAGTTGGCGCAATGCTTCGAGGAACGGCTGTGACTCAATATCTCCGACCGTCCCGCCGACTTCGAGAATGACGATCTCCGCGCCTGTTTCTTTGGACACCAGTCCGATGCGGCGTTTGATCTCGTTGGTGATATGCGGAATGACCTGGATCGTACCGCCCAGATAATCGCCACGGCGTTCCTTTGAAATTGTTTCGGCGTAGACCTGTCCCGTTGTGAAATTGCTGACGCGGGTCAGGCGGTTGTCAATGAACCTTTCGTAGTGACCCAAGTCAAGGTCGGTTTCTGCGCCGTCATCCAGCACGTACACTTCGCCGTGTTGATATGGCGACATTGTGCCGGGGTCAACATTGATGTACGGGTCGAGTTTCTGTACGGCAACCTTGAAGCCGCGTTCCTTGAGCAGAAGTCCCATTGCGGCAGCGGTCACACCTTTGCCAACCGATGAAACAACGCCGCCTGTGAAAAACAAATATTTTGTGGCCATATAAAAACCTCTCTATGATTCGCCCTGAGCGTAGTCGAAGGGCTGTTATCTATGATCGATGTCCTTCGGCTCACCTGCACTGCACGCAGGTGCAAGTGTCGCTCAGGACGTAGTTAATACAAAGAGAATGGGGAGGGCGTTTAAGCCCTCCCCATTCGGGGTTGTGAATTATTTTGGCTAAAAATTTCTTTCTGTTCATCCGACCAGTTTTACAAGGTCTTCGGCGGCACGGCGCATCTCAAGCAGATACATGCCAAGTTTGGCATCCTGGCGCGCCATGGCGGTCAGCACGGCTTCCTCGCCGATGGCTGTCAGCACGATCGCGCCCTTGTCGCCTTTGATGAAAACCTGCTCCAGGTCGCCGCGCCCCAATTCGCCGGAAATGCGCTCACCCAAACTGAGCATAGCCGCAGACATGGCTGAAACACGATCTTCTTCCACGCCTTGTTGCAAGGCCGATGCCATGATGAGACCATCCACAGAAACAACGGCGGAGGCTTCAATATCGGGTGCGGATGCCTGTAGACTGCGGAGGCGTTCCACCATTTGTTCCGAGCGGGATTTTGCCATAACTTGATCTCCTAATTAAGCGGGTACCCCCGCCATGTGGTAAGTGTGATTGAACGCCTTGAGTTTACCAGAAAAATAATTATTCGAGAATTGTCAGCACATTTCAATTCCGAAAAATTTATAATTTGACCGTCCCCTTCCTTCATGTTAAACTTACCGATTGCCATGTTCAATTATCTCTTGATTTTCCTTGTCCTAGTCCTCACCCAAACAGCGGATGTTTCGATTGTATCGCCCCTGTCTGGGGAGACTTTGCGCGGAAAGGTCAATATTGTTGGGAATATGGACGTTCCCAACTTTGCCTCCGCTGAACTGGCATTTTCTTATGCATCTACCTCCGCTGACAGCTTGGCGTGGTTCACCATCCAGACATTTTCCCAGGCTGTGAGTGCGGAGCGTTCCACCCTCGCGGTCTGGGACACGACCACAATTACAGACGGCGATTACATTCTACATTTGCGTGTCTTTCTTCAAGACGGTTCCTCTCAAGATGTCATGATCTCGGGTTTGAAGATACGCAACGATATACCCCTCCCTACTGACACGCCCACCGCAACTGAGACTCCTGACTCGATAACGATAAACCCGCTTCTCGTGTCCCCTGTGGTGACTTCGACAGTTCAACCTGTCACTGCGCTCCCAACATTTCCTTCGCCCACGCCTTTGCCTTTCAACCCTGCATCGGTGACATCCACTTCCATCTACTCGATCTTCGCGCGCGGCGCATTGCTGACATTGATCTTATTCGCCATCTTCTCTTTGATCCTCCGCCTCCGCAAAAACTAAATCATCACCTTTCAACCTTCAACCTGTAACCTGATACCTGACCCATGACCCCTGAAACTTCCTATCTTCTCATCGGCTTCGGCAACCCCGGCCGCGAATATAAAGATACCCGCCATAACATCGGCTTCATGCTCATTGACCGCGTTGCGGTGCGACTTAACGCGCGTGGCATGAAATTGCAATCCAAAGCCATTGTCATGTCGGCGCTGTACGAAGAGCGCAAAATCATCCTTGCCAAACCGCAGACGTATATGAATCTCTCGGGTCAATCTGTGCAGGGATTATTGCACTTCTACAAACTGCCGATGGAAAATCTGCTTGTCGCCCACGATGATCTGGATATTCCCTTCGGCACGATCCGCATCCGCCCTGGCGGCGGACCTGGCGGACAACGCGGCATGGCATCCACCATCGAGCAACTCGGCACCCAAGATTTTCCGCGCCTTCGCCTTGGCATTGGACGTCCGCCTGGGCGCATGGACCCAAAGGATTACGTCTTGCAGGATTTCTCAAAAGATGACCTAAAACTCCTCCCCGAAGTTTTAGACCGAGCCGCCGACGCCGCACTGGAATTTGTGATGCGCGGCTTGAATGCGGCGATGAATAAATTTAATGGCGATATAAAGGAAGCATAATGCGTATTTCGTGTTGCCTGAGGCTGTATAATTGAAGCAGAGGTGAATCATGACTACTTTTGAACAAACCCTTCTCCGTGAAGTTTCCACCCTGCCAGAATCCCGTCATGCGGATGTGCTGGCATTTATTCGTTTCCTCAAAATCAGTCTGCCTGATGAGGAAAAGATCAGGGAGGATTTCAAGGAAGCCTTGAATGACGCGCGCGCCACAGCGAAAAAATATAACATTACACAGGAAGATATTGACGCTGAAATTCGCGCCGTGCGGGATGGCAAATGAAGCGGGTCATTCTGGACACGAACATTATCATTTCCAGCGCGTTGGGTGGCGCGCTGGTTTTAGTTTTGGAAAAGTGGGATGAAGGAAAATTCACGGTCATTGTCACAACGGACGTTGTCAGCGAGTATTTTGAGGTGCTCAATCGCCCAAAATTCAAATTGACACAGGAAACTATAGACAAGATCACTCGATACATCTATCAGTTCTCTGAATTTGTCGTCCCCGAAGAACAAATTCGGTTTATTGAAGACGATCCGAAAGACGATAAATTTCTCGAGGCGGCAGTTGCGGGAAAGGTTGATCTCATTGTGAGCGGAGATAACCACTTGCTTGCCCTCAAAGAATTTCGTTCCATCCCCATCGTTTCAGGACGGGAATTCTTGGATTGGCTGACAAATGCGTAACGCTATTGTTTGCCTTGAAAGTCCAGCAACCATGAATTCATAATGGTGACAGCCATCTTTAAGATGACTGCCACCTGGTATTTTGATTTAATGGCAATATTTGGAAAGCATGATTTAAGCAAATGGAATTTCTCAATAAACTTCGTGATCTTCAACCGTATCAAGATTTATTGGTACAACTTCAAGCGGGGAAAAAATCCCCTGGCTTGGGACTGCCACGCGCCACAAGGCTGCCGATCCTTGCTTCGTTTCAGGCGGACTTAAATCTCCCAATCCTATTAATCACCGACCGCGCTGACCATGCCCTCTCGTTGTTCGATGAACTTGGCTTCTGGGTCAAGTCGCCGCGCTATTTGTTTGCGGAGCCGAATCCGCTTTTCTATGAAGAAGCCGCGTGGGGAGTTGCAACACGCCGCGACCGTTTGCAGGTTTTGACTGCGCTCTCCACTTACCACTTGCCATTTACAAAAAAGCCAGAGACTCCACCGATCATTGTGGCATCTGTGCGTTCGTTGATGACGCGCACCCTGCCGCGGCGGGACTTTCTCAAAGCGTGCAAAAAGCTGTCAGTAAACCAGACCATCCAACCCGAAGTCCTGATCCGTGAGTGGGCGCGGATCGGCTACCAGCGGGTGAACACCGTCCTCGAACCTGGTCAATTCTCGCATCGCGGCGGATTGCTGGATGTGTGGGCTTCCATCGAAGCGAATCCCGTCCGACTGGATTTCTTCGGCGACGAGATCGAAACCATCCGCCAATTTGATCCTGCCACGCAGCGCACGGTTGAAAAACTGGAGTCGATTCTTGTTACGCCTGCGCGTGAATTTTTGGCGGATACGTTGGATGAGCAAATTCAATTTTCCGAATTTCAAATTCCACTGCTGCATAAAATGCCCGCGTCTTTGCTCGACTACCTGCCGCAAAAATCCTTGATCGTGCTGGACGATCTGAGTTTGATTGAGGCGATGGCAAACGAGGTCGAGGAGCAGGCGGTCAAGTTTCGGCAGGAGAGCATTCAGGAAGGCACGCTCTCGAAGGATTTTCCCATCCCGTACCTTCCGTGGTCTGAACTGCATGACTCGATTGACGGCTTCACTTTGCTTGAATTTGGTCATTCCAATGAACCAGTCCCCGATTCCCAATCTACTAATTTGGCAGAGCAGTTCAGCCATGATGAACGCTTCGGCGGCAGGCTCAAGCCGTTCATTGATTATCTTTCGCCCATCGTCGAAAGAGGCGAGCAGGTCTTCATCGTCTCGCGTCAATCTTCGCGCCTGCGTGAAATGTGGGATGAACATTACCCCAATTCCCAATTTCCCAATTTACAGTTTATTGAGGCTTCCCTCTCCGAAGGCTTCACCCTAATCCCTAATCACCTAATCCCAATTCACCTCATCACTGATTCAGAAATCTTCGGCTGGGAGCGTCCTCAGTCGCGCATTCGTCAAAAACAAAGCGCGGAGACTCCCGAATCACTGTATGCGGATTTGCTGGCTGGCGATTATGTGGTGCATGTGGATCACGGCATCGGACGCTTTGCGGGTCTGACTCAGCGACAGTTGGAAGGTCACGAGCGGGAGTATCTGACCGTTGAGTATGACAACTCCGATACGCTCTTCGTCCCCGTCCACCAAGCGGATCGACTCACACGCTACGTCGGCGCGGATGGCGGCAAGCCTGCGCTCGATCATCTCGGCGGGCAGGCTTGGGGCGAAACAAAGGCGCGGGTCAAAGAAGCGGTGCAACAGGTCGCAGAAGATTTGCTCGATCTGTATGCGCGGCGTCAGGTGGTGGAAGGCTTTGCCTTCGCGCCTGATTCGCAGTGGCAGAAAGAACTGGAAGATAGTTTCCCCTATGTCGAAACCGAAGACCAAAAGAGCGCCATCGCAGATATCAAGCGCGACATGGAACGCGCGCGTCCGATGGATCGTTTGCTTTGCGGTGATGTAGGCTATGGAAAAACAGAAGTTGCCTTGCGTGCCGCATTCAAAGCAGTGATGAGCGGCAGACAGGCGGCTGTGCTTGTGCCGACCACTGTTTTAGCCCAACAACATTTTGAGACATTTTCGCAAAGACTTGCGGCGTTCCCTGTCAAAGTGGAAATGCTTTCGCGCTTCCGTACGCCGCGCGAGCAGACTGAGATTCTGTTCAAACTTGCGCTCGGTGAAATTGACATCATCATCGGCACGCATCGCTTGATCTCTGCGGATGTGGAATTCAAGGATTTGGGTCTGGTCATCATCGACGAGGAACAGCGTTTTGGCGTGACGCACAAGGAACACCTGAAAAAACTCCGCACCGAAGTGGATGTGCTGACGCTGACCGCCACGCCGATTCCGCGTACGCTTTACATGGCGCTGACAGGTGTGCGCGACATCTCCAACCTGAACACGCCACCCGAAGAACGCCTGCCGATTGTGACACATGTCGGTCCATATTCGCCGCGACTTGTGCGCCAGTCCATTCTGCGCGAACTCGAACGCGGCGGACAGATTTTCTTTGTCCACAACCGCGTCAACACGATTGACGCGATGCGGGCGCATCTCAACAAACTTGTGCCCGAAGCGCGCGTGGATATTGGTCACGGGCAAATGGCGGAAGGTCAACTTGCGAGCGTGATGCACCGCTTCAACATGGGCGAGATTGATATTTTGCTCTGCACGACCATCATCGAATCAGGCTTGGATATTCCGAATGCCAACACGCTGATCGTTGATCGCGCGGATACGTTTGGGCTCGCGCAGCTTTATCAACTTCGCGGGCGTGTGGGGCGTGGCGCGATGCGGGCGTACGCGTATTTCTTTCGCCACAACAAAATGACTCCCACGCAGGATGGTCAACAGCGGTTGGAAGTCATCGCCGAAAATACGCAACTTGGCGCGGGCTATTCGATTGCCATGCGCGATCTTGAAATCCGCGGCGCGGGCGATCTGCTCGGCACGCGTCAGCACGGATATATTCAATCGGTTGGTTTTCATCTTTACACGAGGATGTTGTCGGATGCGGTGCGGCGGCTTCGCCGCGTTGAAAGCGCCGCCCTGAGCTTGTCGAAGGGTTCAAAGTTACAGGGTGCAGGTTCAGGCGAAACAACGTTCAACGTTCAACCTTCAACTTTTGACCTTCAACCTTCAACCTTCAACCTACCTCTCTCCCTCCCCGTCAATGTAGACCTGCCTCTCGCTGTCGGCATTCCCAGCGACTATATTTCGGATCAGGATTTGCGTCTGCGGCTGTATCGTCGCATTGCGGATCTGCGCGATGAAACCGAACTCGACGCGCTCGGCTCTGAATTCCGCGACAGGTTTGGGCAACTG
>DYDH01000415.1 GCA_020717985.1 Herpetosiphon sp.
GTAACAGAGCTGAAAGCATAATCAGTAGATCGCGATTCTGGAATCCATCAGCTTGCTGATGGATTGAAGTAAATTTTAGCTGTGAATTTACCCTGACGGAGGTCTATTTTACGGGTGAAAACATTTACGAATCGCCATTTCCATACTTCTCGTGTCAAATGGACAGCAAGCTGTCCGAGTCCAGAGTCGTTTTCGTGATCTACTGATAATCAATTTACGTCATAAAACGTTGGAGTGCAAAAGTCTGCTTTTGTATTTTGTTTTGATGTGTCATTTATGATTTTTACGAGGTATTGAATGGAAGTTTCTCAAATATCAATTGGACTTGCGTTTCTTGCGGGGCTGGCATCTTTTCTATCTCCGTGCGTTTTTTCGCTGGTACCGGCGTATGTTGGCTATCTCGGCGGACTTGCGGCTGGTGGGGTGACTGGCAAATCCAACCGCTGGCTTACATTTAGTCACGGGCTTGCTTTTGTGCTGGGATTCAGCGTAGTGTTCGTCCTGCTCGGCGTGGCCGCCTCCTTTGCGGGCGGTTTGCTTTACGACCTGCGTTTCTGGCTGAGCAAGATCGGCGGCATTGTTGTCGTTGTTTTCGGCTTGCACATGATCGGCGTTTTTCACCTTCCTTTTCTAGCGTACGATACGCGCGTTCAACAAGCGCCAGACCCGAAATGGGGCTATCTTTCCTCTGCGTTGATGGGCGTGTTTTTTTCCGCAGGTTGGTCTCCTTGTGTGGGGCCTGTACTGGGTGCGATCCTTACGCTGGCAATCAATGGCGGTTCGATTTCTCTCGGCGCGATGCTTCTCACCGCCTATTCGATCGGACTGGGAATTCCATTCCTGGTTGCGGCGCTTGGCATCGGCTGGGTGACGGCCATTTTGAAGAAATACGGCAAAACCATGCGCTATGTTGAAATTGCAATGGGCGTGATCCTGGTCATTATTGGCGTCATGCTTTTTACAGGCGCATTTGAATTGATCGCCCAGCAAGGCCAATTCTTCTTCTTTGATTTCGGGATATAGCAAGGTGTCTGAGGTATCTAAAGCGCCTGTGGTGAAAAACCTTCATCCTGCAACCTTTCAACTTTCCAACCCGTAGAACCCCATGCTCAATGTAACTCTTTACACCCGCAAGGGATGCAAATTATGCGATGAAGTGAAAGCTGAATTGAGTGAGTTGCAATCCCAATATCCGCATCGGTTGGTGGAAGTGGATATTGAGTCTGACACCGCGTTGAAGGCAAATTTTGGGTTGGAAATCCCTGTAATAGAAGTGGGACCATACAGCCTGAAAGCCCCCATCACGCGCCAGAAATTACAGATGACCCTCGGCGCCGCTTCCGATAGAAAGAATCAACTGGAGCAGATCGGCGACCCTGAATACCTTATGCGAATCAAGAAAGGAAAAAAAGTGACCACTGGAGACCGCGTTTCATTTTGGATCGCCCGCCGTTATTTGCTTTTATTGAACCTGTTCATGCTTTTTTATGTTGGCTTGCCCTTCCTCGCCCCAACTTTAATGAAACTTGGCGCGACACTTCCTGCAAAGGCAATCTATCGAATTTATAGCCCTCTTTGTCATCAATTTGGGTTTCGTTCATTCTTCCTTTATGGAGAGCAGGCATTTTATCCGCTGGCTGAGGCGAATGTGACCGGGGTAAAAACGTTCGAGCAGGCGACTGGCATACCAAACCTGGATGACCCATACAGTTATACACGTTTTGATGCGCGTAATTATATTGGCAATGATGTGGTTGGTTATAAAATTGCGCTTTGCGAGCGTGATGTGGCGATCTATCTTGCCATCCTGCTTTTTGGAATCGTCTTTGGCTTAACAGGCCGTCGCATTAAATCATTGCATTGGATGTTATGGCTGTTTATTGGAATTGGACCCATTGGACTGGATGGCTTCTCACAACTCTTGAGTCAATTTAACTGGGTATGGTTTGCGTCCATGATACCGTATCGTGAAAGTACACCAGTCCTGCGTGCGCTTACCGGCGCGTTTTTCGGACTGGCTACTGCGTGGTTTGCCTATCCCAACATCGAAGAGTCCATGAATGAAACGCGCCAGTATTACATCAAAAAATTTGCAGTCCATGAGGCTTCGAAGTAATGTCCTTCCACGAACATAACGGACTTCGCTATTACAGTTTTGATATTTTTCCCAGTACCGTTAAGCAGGGAGTTTTTACGCGTCGCGGCGGTATAAGCGCCGCGCCCTGGCATTCGCTGAATCTGGGCGGATCAGTGGGGGATGACCCCACGCACGTTGTGG
>DYDH01000130.1 GCA_020717985.1 Herpetosiphon sp.
TGAACGACTCGATGATGGGATCCATGTCGAGCGGGCGCAGGGTGCGAAGGTCAACGACTTCAACGTCAATGCCTTCTTTTGACATTTCTTCCGCCGCCTTCATTGAAAGCTCGAGACCTTTGCAGTACGTGACAATGGTGACATCTTTGCCAGCGCGCTGTACTTTGGATTTGCCGATCGGGATGGTGTACTCGCCCTCGGGCACTTCACCGCGGACTTGATACATAGTGGCGTGTTCGAGGAATAAAACCGGATCATCCGAGCGGATGGCTGATTTGAGCAATCCTTTGGCATCTTCCGGCGTCCCAGGGCTGACCACTTTCAAGCCGGGGAAATGTGCGAAGATGGCATCGGGAGTCTGCGAGTGTGTTGCGCCGAGTTGACGTCCGCCGCCGCCGACAGCGCGGATCACCAGCGGCACTTTGAATTGTCCGCCAAACATGTAATGAAGCTTTGGCGCTTGATTAACAATATAGTCCATCGCAGAAAAACCAAAGTTGATGGTCATCAATTCCGCAATGGGACGCTGCCCCACCATCGCCGCGCCAATTGCGCCGCCGATAATTGCATTTTCCGCGATGGGTGTATCTTTGACACGCGCCGCGCCATATTTGTCAAAAAAGCCTTTGGTCACTGCATAGGTGCCGCCCCAAACGCCGACCTCTTCGCCCATGATGAATACAGCAGGGTCGCGGTCCATTTCTTCCATAAGAGCCTGCGAGATCGCCTCGCGCATTGTAATTTTTGCCATGTTGTAATTCCTTTACCACGAAGGGTCACAAAGGTACACGAAGGAAAACCTTTGTGACCCTTTGTCTCCTTTGTGGTTAGTTAATCCGCGTAAATATCCGTAAATAACTCTGCCATTGCAGGTTCGGGGGAAGCCTCGGCGAATTCAACCGCCTTCACGACTTCCTCTTCCGCGCGTGCTTCGATCTCATCCAACGCCTTGATGCTGGCGACTTTCTTTTCAAGCAGTTGCTTGTTGAAAATACCGATCGGGTCGTTCTCCTGCCATCTTTTCACTTCTTCGGCTTTGCGATAGCGCTCGGGGTCGCCCATTGAATGTCCGCGGAAACGATAAGTATCAATTTCGAGTAAATAAGGCTGACTTTCTTTGCGGATAAAATCAAGCGCTTCTTTTGACGCTTCGTAAACTTTCGTCACATCCATGCCATCCACCTGACCGTTCTTCATGCCGTAACCTTCCGCCTTTTGGCGGATCTCGGTCACAGCCGAGGCGCGTCCCACTGCGGTGCCCATGCCGTATTGATTGTTTTCGCAAACCCATAAAACGCGCAAGCCCCAAGCCTTGGAAATATTTAATGCCTCATGGAAATAACCGATATTGCTCGCGCCGTCACCGAACATGCAAATCGTGATGTTGTCGTTGCCCGCATACTGATCGCCGATGGCGAAGCCCGAAGCGATGGGCAGGTGACCGCCGACGATGGCATGTCCGCCCCACATGTTCTTGGATGTATCCGCCATGTGCATCGAGCCGCCCTTGCCTTTGGACATGCCTGTTGCTTTGCCGAGCAGTTCCGCCATTACTTCATTTGCTGAGATGCCGCAGTTCAACGCCACGCCATGATCGCGATATGCAGTGATCACACGGTCACGCGGCTCGCGTGCCGCTATCAGCCCTGTCGAGACGGCTTCCTGCCCAATGTATAAGTGCATGAAACCGCCGATCTTGCCTTGCTGGTATAGCTCTGCGCCGCGTTCTTCCAAACGGCGGATCAATACCATTTGATAATACAAATCGAGTTGCTGTTCTTTCTTCATTTACTTTTACTCCGCTAAAGATTGCAAAAAATAACACCAGAGTATCTCTGGCGGTGTGCTTATTAGGCAAACATCGTATTATATCAGATAATTTTTATCCAAATTTTGCCTGAGGGGCTTTGATGTTTCATGTTCAGCTCTCCGTATCTCCCCCAAGTGGATGAGATACAAATCCATCAGTTGGGGGATGTATTTGGATGGTGTGTAAAATAAAATGAAATCAACTTTCATTCAATAGCGGAAATCGCTAAAAATTATTAACCATTATCTCAAGGAGAATGATCATGAATCTTAAACTCACACCGCCCAAGGAGATTACTTTCTGGATCGCCGTCGCTTTAGGACTGCTTGGCTTATTCAGCTTCCTCGGCGTTTTTACCCTGCTCCCGATCGAAGCCTTTTGGCTTTTATTCATCGGCTTTGCTCTACTGGTGGTCGCCCTTTTGGTTAAGGGTCTCTAAAAACCTTCCACTGGTGGATTATTAACTCTCTGCGGCAGCAGGGAGTTTCTTTTTAAGATACAATAAAAATATGAACTGGCTCACAGGCGGACCTCAGGGTGAAGCAAAAAGGCTGATTGCCCAACTTGCCGATTCAACCAGACGCGATGCCGCCGCACGGGAGTTGATCAAGCTAGGAGCGGATTCTGTGCCGCCGTTGATCGATGCGCTTCAGACTCAAGACCCGAGCCTGATCCTGATCTATCAACATATCCTCGCCCGAATTTCCTCAGCAACGCCCATATTGACAAAGACTCTTGCAACAGCGCATCCCATTGTGCGCGGGCGGGTGTCTGAAGTATTTGGCATGAGCAAAGACAGGTCAGCCATTCCCGCTTTACTTGATGCCTTGAAAGGTGAATATTTTACAGTCCGTTCACGCGCTGCGCTTGCTTTGGGGAATATCGGCGATGCAAGTGTGATCCCTGCTCTTTTGCCTCTCCTTAAAGATAATGATGGCGAAGTCCGCATGACTGCATGTGTTGCCATTGCCAAATTCCGCGACCCTTCGACATTCGATGACATCACAAACGTTTTGTTGGATGACCCAATGATCGAAGTGCGTCAGTCTGCGGCGCGCGCGTTGGGCGAGACAAGACACCCAGCCGCGATCCCATTTTTGATGGAAGCCCTGCGCGATTCATCATGGTGGTTCGAGCGCGAGCAAGCCGCCGAAGACCTGTTGACCGCCATCGAAAACATGGGTGCCGCAGTGGTTGAGCCATTGATCGAGGCGCTCGGTGACAAGGAAGGCACAGTCCGCAAGTATGCGGCGATCATGCTTGGTAGAATGGGCGATCTGCGCGCGATTGAAGAATTGGGCATGACGTTGTATGACCTGCATAACGAAGTTGGAAAAGCCGCCGCCGAAGCGCTCGCCAAATTTGGCGCGCCCGCGGTGGATATTTTTATCGAAGCCTTGAATCACCCCGAAGCGGAGATACGTGAAAATTTAGTGGCTTCATTAAGCAAAATTCAAGACGTCCGCGTATTCCCCATATTGCTTGAAATGCTCCGCGACCCTGCGAGAGATGTGAAATTACAAGCATTGCAAGCGCTCAGTGAATTACGAGACCAACGCGCAATCCCTGCATTGCGGGAAATTGCATCCAACCGTGCCGACAGGGAGTTATCCATGCTGGCCAGGCAGATCATTGAATCAATGAAATAGATACGTAGGTCACGTTTGCAACGTGACTGTTTGAATTGGGTGTGTTTCATTTCAGTTGTAACCGTCCCGAAGGTTGGCAAAAACGACCAATTTTTCTCAAGAAACCTTCGGGACGTTCTTTCCTTCAACTCATTTGAAATGCACCCGTTTGGGTTGGCTAAGAGTCACGTTTTAAGCGTGACCTACTTAGGCATGGGGGTCATGGTGGGGAGTATGTAATCCACTTTTTGAATGGTGAGGCGGGAAAATGACACGATCACGGGGTTTTCACCCGCTGAATTTACAAATACACCAATGGTTCCGGTTGGATAATTTGAACTGCTAACGCTGAATTGGTATCGTCCATTGAGGAATAACCGCATCTCTGTGCCGACTGCCCACACCCCAATGCGGACTTCGCCCGGCGCGCCGCGAGGCACATCGCCGCTTAAGAGGGATTCCTGTAATAATTCACGTTTGATTCCGCTGATGCGTTCTGCGTAGACATTTCCATTGCACGATAACGAAAAGCGATAGTATGCCACTGCATTGGCGCGTATCAACAATCCATAACTATCCTCGCCGCGGCACAAGCCAGGGCGGGCGGTGATCTCTGCGTAGTAATCACTTGCTGAGAGATCGTGGCGCAGGCTGATCACATATACCTTACTTTGAACAGAGAGGTTGAGGCGGTTGTCTTGAATATTTGCGCTGGCCTGGTCGGATGCCGCTGTATCCCACAGGGACGGATCGGAAAAGTCGTCGGTCAGGGTTGTTGTGCCGATTCCGGGGCGCATCTCTGGGGTGGGTGGTTTGGTGGAAAAAACTCCCAGCGTGGGAGTGGACGAAGCGGGAAACCAGACAATGGTCGGGGTGGGAAGCGGGGTTTCCGTCGCAGTAATTGGAACGGGCGTCGCATTCAGCGCATCCAGCACGGAGCAGGAACTTGTCAGTAATGTCATTGCAAGGGCAACAGCCATAAGCAACCTCCAACTAATACGGAGATTGCTCACCTGCACTGCAACACACCTGCCTAGGCGGGTGGTGCCAGGGAACGCAGTGCGGCGCAAGTGTCGTCGTTTTGGTCTCGGTACGAGCGAGAAAAGCGCTCGCACTACTCGACCAGCGGCTCCCCGTAACGACATGATAAGTATTTGATGACAATTTTTCATGGATTGTGTCGTAAAATTAAGTGAACTTCATTCTAGCATATAAGGAGCGAACATGAGCGAGAAGCAGGTGCTTGTGACCGGAGCGTGCGGTGAGATTGGGCAGGCGTTGGTGCAAGGGCTGGCACAGCGGGGCGGATATCGAATTGTTACCGCCGACTTTATGCCGCTGCCTGATTCGATCAAAAGCCTTTCAGCGGAACATGTGCAGGGAGACCTGGTATATAAGATCAAGACCTTTTATGATTATGATTTCGATACCATCTTCCACCTCGCGGCCTCGCTTTCTTCAAAGGCGGAAGTTGCAACGGAGGAGGCGCATCGTATTAATGTGGAAGGTACGATGCAGTTGTTGATGCTGGCGGCATATCGCGCTGAAAAATATCACAAGGCTGTTAAGTTCCTGTTTCCCAGTTCGATTGCCGTGTATGGAATGTCGAACCTGGCGGTAAAGAAAAACGCGGGTGTGGTGAAGGAGGAGGATTGGAACACGCCGCATACCATGTACGGATGCAATAAATTATATTGCGAAAAATTGGGGATGTATTACGGAAAATACTATGGACAGAAACATTTGGATGCGGTTCCGCCGACCATGCTGGACTTTAGGGCGATCCGTTTCCCCGGGCTGATCAGCGCCTTTACATTGCCCAGCGGCGGGACGAGCGACTATGGCCCTGAGATGCTGCACGCGGCGGCGCAGGATAAACCGTATGCCTGTTTTGTGCGCGCCGACACAAAAATTTCCTTTATGGCCATGCCCGATGCGATCAAATCATTAATGATGCTCATGGATGTGCCGCGCGGGAAACTCTCCAATAATGTATATAATATCGCAGCATTCGCGATCACCGCGGACGAATTCCGCCGGCGCGCGTTGCAGGCTTTTCCCAATGCCAGGATCAGTTTCGAGCCAAATCCGCGCCGGCAGGGCATTGTGGATTCGTGGCCCGAAGATGTGGATGATTCCCTTGCCCGCAAGGACTGGAACTGGAAACCAAGTTACGATGTGGATCGCTTCTTCGATGATTATTTCCTGCCGGAGATCAGAAAGAGGTATGGGAAGTAGTTTGTGATTTTTGGGCGCTCAACCAAAGGAAAAGGTAATATGGATTCGTGTAAATTGGGTTTTCATAAATGGATGTATGTATATGAAGGCACATTTCGTTATTGCGAAAAATGCAAGAAGAAACAGGAAATGAACGCTGCGCAGAAATGGGTTGACTGCAGCCAGATAAAGCGCCCGGCGGATGATACAAAATATTGCGAGTGTCCGCGTGATTATACGGTGTCGATCAGATTAAAATTGTGTCCGCGGTGCGGATTGCCCCGCCGCCCACGGTAGCGTATACAATTTAATAACTCACCTTACGCAGAACGTCCCGAAGGTTGCTGTAAATCAAATTTGTTTTTCATCCAAACCTTCGGGACGGTGCGTAACATCAGTTAATAACCCGTCAGGGAAATAAAAAGAGACTGTCACTCGCAATGGTGACAGTCTCTTTATTGCTTTATGGTGATTTCCCGGGAGTTGATTTCAAGCTCTATCGCATCGCCATACTTGATATTGGCAATCTCATAGGTGATGATTTCGATCAACGAAGGATTTTGAAAATGAGTCTTCTTGGTTTCAGGGTGCGGATAATACACCCAGCCTGCATACTCTTTTTTCTCAAATCTCACCTTGCACTGTGAGAACGAAAATGTTTCAGGCGGATGCAGGTCAGTCCATTCGACCAGTGGAAATGTGAACTCAGGTTTGGTCATTTCAAATTCCAATGGCGCGATGGAGATGTTCAGCGTGCCATTGAAATAGGGTGAGAGGTCAAGTCCACGGTCTTTGAAATATGGTTTCTGCTTTTCAAGTGAGCTATACGGATATGCTCTGGACGGACGTGATGCGACCTGATGCCCTTGCATGAGGATGCCTGTGAGATGAGTCCATGAAGTGGTCATGGGTGGGAGTATATACTGAAAACGGGTACAAATTGCGCTTTTGCTCAACGGGTTCCGTCGGGCTAAAGCCCTGCCTCAGTTCATGGAAGTCGGCTAAAAGCCGACTTGTTCCCAGCCCGAAGGGCTTCCAAGGTCTGAGCAGGCGGCTTCAGCCCCGCAAATCTCGGGAATAAAAAAACGCAATTTATGTCCGCGCTTGGTATAACTTAATTTCATGGTCACAAAAAACAACCCAATCATTTCTGATCGGGTTGTTTTTATCTGACTTTTTTCGTAACTGCTCAGCCTATTAATTATGTCGCTGCGAGGCGCTCTTGGTTTCCCTGGCACCGCCCGCCAGGGCAGGTGTGCCGAAGCAGTCTCCTAATGACATGAGATTGCTTCGGCGGGAAGAGCAAAAGCCCGCCTCGCAACGACATGGCTGAGCAGTTACTAAATAACAGTTTTTATGATTTTAGATGGAGCTGTCCGGTATCATGCAGGTTTGTGAAGACGAAGTATGGCTTCCGATGTTTTTAGTTCCGCATCAGTCATGGACATAAAATGAGTGCTGAGGTGCTTTTTGGGAATTGGAACGACCTGCCATTCTGTTTTCTCCAGCACATCCACCTTAAACCCATGGTCTTCAAAAATTCGTGTCATCTCGCCCAATCGAAGACGATTTGTGTAGAAACCAGAGGACGCAACCCACTCGGCTTCCCAAAATCTGTCGCTAAAGCGCAGATTGTTGATCGATTCCTCAAGATGGTCTGTAAAATCAATCACATGTGAACTTACTCCGCCTGGTTTTAAAACACGCCAAAATTCTTTTGAGGTTTCGATAAACTCATTTTTGCGGATATGTTCCAAGACCGCATGGGAGAATATAAAATCCACACTTTCACCAGGAAGATTTTTTAGTGAATTCAGTCCGTCAATAAGATATTGAGAATCCAAAGCAGTTAACATGGAGCCTATGGAACTACAATTATTTATGAACGGACAGGGTAGTCCTTCATTTGCGAGCCATCCTGATAATTTTTTATACACATCCAGAGCCGGTAATGCAAAATTGCCCACGTCCAGGAGCAGGGAGCGTTTGAAACAATAAGATTTTGCAAGCAAGGCAGAAAATAAAGATTCACCCGGTCCCACCTCCATTACCACCTTGTCGGTATTTTTCTCTTTTTCCATAAAACCCGCTCTCTTCAGGTGTCCGCTAAAAACACCCCGGGCATAAGAGAACTCCTGCATTTCCCCGTGTTTGAATATTCCAAGCTTGTTCCAGACCGCATGAGACAGTGGGATGCGGGCAATAATGATTTTGAGGGGTATCTTTATATACCAACGCAGTTTTGTGCCAGTTATCATTTCACGCGCCCTCCACATAATGTGCCGGGTAATTCTTTCAAAAGAAACATGAGACGTACGTTCACATCGCACTTCCTGCGATAAAAAACATGAATATGATCCGTCAATAATAACTGTGATATTTTTGCGCCGTATTAAAGCCTTTTGGACGTTCGCGAAACGAAATGCTGGTTTTCACTTCGACGCAGCCATTTGGCTGTGTAATTCCTTGCCTGCAAACAGATTATACGCCCGCCTTACGGAACGACAAATGCTTCCCTCTTTACTCCTTCCACCCTGCATACACCGCAAAGCGAAAAGAGTGAAAGAAAGAATCCGCATTATGGAAACCGATCTCCCTCAGCCATGAAATTTGATCTGAAA
The DNA here is from genome assembly GCA_020717985.1 of Herpetosiphon sp. Lineage (GTDB taxonomy): Bacteria > Chloroflexota > Anaerolineae > Anaerolineales > Villigracilaceae > Villigracilis. Next base: position 8,277 of record DYDH01000130.1, read on the forward strand.
GCGTGGCGCACTTATCATAAGTCATGCGTTCCTTCGCGGCGCGGATTTCATCTTCGTCACTGCCCAATGCGCGCGCGCCGTTGAGATGCATATCCTCATACAATTGTTGCTGCCACTTGGTTTCTCCCAAAATTTGTTCGGCGTTGATAAACACTCCGCCTGGCGCAAGCGACTGATAAATGCGCTTAAACAGGTCACGCTTGTCTGCATCGGGGAGGTGATGGATCGCCACAGATGAGACGACGGCATGGAACTTTATTGCAGGGAGCGGCTCTGTCATGGATTGAATGAGCATTGTGGGATTGTATTGCGCCAGGCGCTGCTGCGCTTTTGCCAGCATGTCAGTTGATTCATCCAACAAATACAGTGAAGCAGATTTAACTTTTTTCATCGCGAATTCACTCAGCAAACCTGTTCCTGCGCCGAGGTCGAGGATGGCAGGTGATGGGACTTTGATCGAGTGCGCGGTTAGCTCTGCGGCGGTTGCGTAGAATAAGTCATAACATGGAATGAGGCGGCGGCGTGAAATATCGTATTCGGAGGCGTTCCAGATTTTGCTCATGCGCGTGATATTACCATTAAATAAAACGTCCCAAAGGTTGAAAGAAACCTTTGGGACGTTCCCATTTATTTCACTTTATCCACTTCAGCCTGTAAAGCTGGCTTGATGGTTTCAAAATCCAACCCCTTTTCGGCGCAATAATCTTTGACCTTTGTCAACGGGTTCGGCATCGGCGCGCCCATCACCTGCTCGATGACTGCCTGACTCACACCCCAATCCAAAATTTCCTGGAAGGATGTTTTGCCTTTGACTAATTTTTCAGTGGACGCTTCGCTCATGGCCGCGCTTTGAGTGGGTTCTGCTTCGGGCGCTGACTCTGCCCCTTGAGCAGGAACAACTTCGGATGAGTCGGATGCGGCGGCGGGGTTCGGGATTGTGTGTGCTTCGAGATAAGTCAACTGCTCAGGAGTTAGCTTCCGCTCCTTAAGCAGCGCCGCCGCATTCTCAGGAAGGTACATATCTGTGCTGAGGTCAATTGGCAGTCCGTTATAAAAAGCCACGAAGAGTCTTACAGACGCTGTGCCAATCTCGAATTCGCTGGTTGCGTACATTTCTTCAAGACCTTTGACTGCGAAAGTGGCGGGGTCATTACTTTCGATAAGAAAGGCTTGCGCGAGAATTGTGGACGGGATGCCAAAGTTTTTCTCGACATCGCCAAAAGTATACGAGCCGCGAATATCGGCGGGATTGCTTTGACCCGCGAACTCTCCTTCGGTATAGGTGGCGGCTTCCTTGCTTGACGTGGTCTGCCACCAACCCGTGGCAGTTGTGAGAGCGATGCCGCCAAAGAAGACGACGAAGATGATCGCGGCGAGCGGTTTGGATGTCAGGTTCATTTCACACCTCCAACATTGAATACAACGGTTTTGGCGACGGGGCAGATGGCTTCGGAGGTGCATTCGAGACACGAGATACACTGGTGGTCGCGGACAGTTTTCACCACATCCACAGGAATATTCATCGGACACATGATGGAACACGCGCCGTCATTTTTGCAGGTAGATTCGACGCGGCGGATTTGAAAGACGCGGAACAGGTTTGTGATGCCGAGTACTGCGCCGTACGGACAGGCGTATTTGCACCAGGGTCGTTCAACAAAGAGCGAGAGCAAAAGCGTGACGCCGAGGATGACGAGCCCGGCGACTGCGACTTCGCTTGTCCAAAAATTGAAGAGCGCGAAGTAGGGATCGTACTCTGCGAAGATCAACGTGCCGCTGGTCGCTGTGACATAAACCACCCAGACAAGCACCACGTAACGCAGGTATCGCAGGACTTTATCCAGTTTTTCAGGGACGAAATGATTGAACTTGCGTCTGAAAATTTTCTTTCCCAATTTGCTTACCCATTCCTGCACAGTTCCCATTGGGCAGACCCAGCCGCAGAAGACAGGTCCAAACAAAATGGATAGCACGAAGGCAAGGATCATCAAAATGAACGAGGAGTCGTGAATCTTTTGCACGAAAGTCCCAACGGTTGCGTATTGGTAAATTGTCACCACGCCGCCAAAGGGACAGAGCGCATGAAGTGATGCCGTTGAAAGAAAGGGAATTCCGCCGCCATTTTCAACCAACGTATGGTTGATTGCTATCAGCGCGATGAGCAGAAAGAAGAACCATTGCACCACGCGCCTGATCCAGATACTGCGGGGTCTAAAGAGTCGTTTGCCAAAAAATTTCATTACATTCTCCTTGTGTCGCGGCCTTCGGATTTGGAGGAATGGTTGCCGCGGCGTTTGTACTTTATATTGAGTGGAGTGTAATAATTATTTGTTTACGTCGTACAAAGGAATTATGAAGATTTGGTAAAGAGAAAGGGAGGTAAAAAGTGACAACCAAAGCGGATTAACAAAATAGCGACTCGCTACAATTTAAGCGAGTCGCTATTACCAATTACCAATTACCTCATACTTTTTACTTCCGCCCTTTTCCCTGCCCTTACAAATAATAAGTCATTCGTTGCAGGTGAGTGGCCGGGTCAATATGCTGCACTTTGACGCCGCTGGGTACGCTGAGGCTGATGGGGGCGTAGTTGAGAATTGCTTTGACGCCCGCCTCCACAAGTTTGTCGGCTACGCTCTGCGCGGCTGTGGCGGGAATGGTCAGCATGGCAATTTTTATGCCGGCGGATTTCACTCTCTCCACTAAAATGGCTGTATCTTCTACTGTGAAGTCGCCGATTTTTTGACCGACTTTATTTTTATCGTTGTCAAATATCATGACAACGTTGAAGCCGCGGTTGGAGAAACCTTGATAACGTGCCAGCGCGTGTCCCATATCGCCCGCGCCGACAATGATCACATCCCACATGCGGTCTACTTTGAGGATTTCGCGTAGTTTATCAACCAGGTAGGGAATGGAATATCCTGTGCCTTGTTTTCCAAATTCACCGAATTGGGAAATATCCTTGCGGATCTGCGCGGCAGAGATGCCAACACGTTCTCCCATTTCTTGTGAAGACGTGGTTTTTATTCCATTATCTGCCATGCGTTGCAGCGCACGTAAATAAACGGGCAGGCGTGTAATGATAATATCAGGGATTTTTTCTGCGTTCACTTTTGTATCCTCATTTTTGTGAAATACTAGAGTAAATTTACCATAAAATGCGATTTCGTACAATTACGCACAAGTAATGGCACATGGCTTTTGCAAAGTCTGTTTTTGTCGCTCTGAGGGAGCGTGTTTTCCGCGACCGAAGAGTCTCTTAGCCATTGTAGAGCCCCTTCGCTTCGCTCAGGGCGACATATTGCGTTTTTGTCAAGCGACTTTGCAAAGACCATAAGTAATGGCACATGGCTGTAGCAAGATCGGAAAATTCTTAACGCGAATTACACGAATACACAAATACCGCGAATAAAAGCTAAGAGGTTCCATTTTAGCGAATGCCTTCCACGTTTAAAATGTAACTTACATATCCGGGTTCGTTTGCGCTCACTGCTGAAAGCCGCAAAAAATAAATGCTGTTTGATGTGACAGTCACAAAAGACTTGTCTCCGCACGAAAGCAAAAGACCATCCACAGGCTTCCCGTCCTTCCATAGCTCCATACGTAGGGTATTGCTTGAACATGTCGCCTGGATTGAGACAACCCCGCCATTGGTTGTAAATTGTATCCAATCTTCCGTATCCCCATTCGACGCAGAGACATCACCGTTTAACTGTAAAGCGCGTGAACCTGTCGGTGAGAAAGATACTATTGCCAGCGGAGCCTGCATCGAATCGCCATCCAGCATTGCCGATGCCGCAATTGCATTTGGTGTTGAGGTCACGCCTGTCGGCGTTGCTGTTTCATCAATGGAGTCTCCAATCAGTGGCACAGCCTCTATATTCCCCATTTGCAAAAATTCCGCCGTCACCCAGCCCTTTCCATCGGGCGCACTTGCAAACTCAATTTGTATCCACTTCCCACTTGCATCTTTCCCCGTGATAAAAACAACATCCTTGGAATTTAATACGCCAAGCAATTCATACTCTGTACCGGGACCATTGCGGACATTTATTTTTTGGATGGCAAGCCCGCTTACTGCCGATCCTGAACCTGAGGTGCTCTCGATGAGCGAAATCTCCGCTGTGGCATTTACCTGCACATACTCCGTCCGCAGCCAGCCTTTCCCTCTTCCCGATTCCGCATAAATGATCTGATACCAACCCCCGCTCGCATCTCTGCCGATCACTTGCACTTTGACGAAGGGTCCGATCATCCCCAACGATTCACTTGCAGTGGAAGGTCCCACGCGTACATTCACCTGTGTGGTCGTCATCCCTTCCACAAGGGATATGTTTGATTCTTCGGTGGTGCTGGGTACGGGCACGGGCGGGGTTGAAGTTTGTCCCGCCTGCGGAGACGGCATGGGAGGCAAAGTCGCGGTGAAAAAATCAGGTGTCGCTGTGGCTGCGTTTTCGCTGGCAATATTCCCGCTGCACCCCGCACAAAGGATTATTGTGATAATCAATGGGAAAATAATTTTGTGATGCACAAACCTATTGTATCCAAAAATCCGCTTGATAGCGGACTTTTTGTGCCCCCGCGCAGGCTCGAACTGCGGTCCTCGGCTTCGGAGGCCAATACTCTATCCACTGAGCTACGGGGGCTATCAAACGGAATTTTACCATATAGGTTAATCACTCACCTTACGCAGTGTCATGCTGAGCGAAGCGAAGCATCTCGTATTTCAACCGTAGAGACCCTTCGCTCCGCTCAGGGAATCACGGCTAGGTGCGTAACATCAGTGAGTAATTGGAACTGTGTACAAAAACCTGTCAGAGCCT
>DYDH01000131.1 GCA_020717985.1 Herpetosiphon sp.
AAACATAAAAGGAATAGGATGATTCAAATGTCGAACAAAATTCTTGTGACCTATGCAACTTGTACCGGTTCCACTGTTGGTGTGGCTGAAGCGATTGGCAAGACCCTGTCTGAGGGCGGTGCGCTGGTGGATGTGTTGCCTATGCAGGAAGTCAGAGACCTTTCTTCATATCAAGCAGTGGTGGCCGGCAGTGCAATTCAAGATAAGCGTTGGTTGCCGGAGGCAGTGCAGTTCATAAAGATGCATCAAGCGGAACTTTCTCGCAAGCCTTTCGCGGCTTTTTTGGTGTGCATGACTCTTGCCATGAAGAACGGCGAAAACTATCGCCCCTTTGTGGCTGAGTTTCTCGCGCCTGTGCGGATGATGGTCAAACCCGTCAGCGAGGGACAGTTTGCGGGCGCGTTGGACGTTTCCAAAGTTCCCTATTGGCAAGTCCGTATGATGTTCCGCTTAAGTGTCTTGTTCGGCGTCTGGTCGGAAGGTGACCACCGCGATTGGAACGCCATCCGGATATGGGCAGAAAGTTTGCCGCCAAAGTTGTTGCGTAATTTGGAAACACACTGAATAGCACCCCTATTTTCATCAACAGCAAGAGATTGCTGGTGATGTGGTGTCAGGTTGAAAATTATTTTCCTTTTGGAAACAACGCGCCCGTCTTATTCATGTATTCGCGATATTCCTCTCCAAAAGTGTCCAACATCATTTTTTCCTCGGCGCGGACTCGCAAGGTATAGAATACAACGAACACTAACAAATTTAGAAAACCCGCGATCCAGTTTTGTAGAAGCAAAGGTTGGGCAATGACCCATATCCATTGCGAGGCATACATCGGGTGACGGATGTAGCCGAAGATGCCATTTGTTATAAGTTTATGTTCGGTGCGGATTTCAAGTGAAGGCGACCAGTTCAGTCCTAGGTCTGCGTGAGAACGCCAAAAGACAAGCAGGGCAGGCAGAATCAAAATCACGCCAAGCCAGCCCGCCCAAACTGGCAGCGAATAATTTGCAAAGTCCAGCCAGTTCGTCGCGGAATAAAATAACGGCAAGAGGAACATGGCAAGAAACAACAGTCCCAGTAGGATCGTTTCCTGCCTGCTTATCCTGCGTTCAGACTTGGCTTCTTTTCTCTGCTTTTGGCTGATCGGCGCGCGGATTACCATTTCGGCAACGATGGCTCCCCAAAAGACAATTTCAAAGACACTCATGGTTATTCGCCTTTTTCAACCACGATGGTCGCCTCGGTCAATAATGCCGCAATAGCTCCAATGGCGGCGAGTTGCGGCGCAATAAGCACACTCACCACGCTAAAAGTCATTGGGATTTCCATCAGCGTTTTGCCATCCTTATCCTTGATGATGACTTTGCGGATATTGCCTTCGTGGATCAATTCCTTGATTTTGGTGAGTATTTTCTCGCCTTCCACTTTGAATTCTTCAGTCCGAAAATTTTCTGGCATGTCAGTCTCCTATCGTAGAGAAGTTTTATTTCGTTTAACGTATTGCGTGTTTCGCAAACTTCCAAAACGGAACACGCAATACGAAATATGTTCCAGTTGAAACGCACCTAAATCAACTAACGCGGTCATAAAAAACGATTAGTGTGCTGCCGTATTTTCTCTGCTCGGTTTCTTCCAAATTTTTCAACTCGATTTTCTGATATTCTGTCGGGTCAATTTGTACAATGACCGTCCCGTCATCTGTCAGCCAGTTAATATTTCCCTCAGCCAATTTCAGCGCCTTTACCCACATCTCATGATATTGCGGCGGCGCGATGTAAATATATTCAAATTTTCTATCGGCTTGCGCGCACAACATACTGAACGCATCGCCTTTGCGGACTTCCGCCTTTTTGGAAAATCCACAATGTTCCACGTTCTCTTTTATCGTATCCACGGGCGCGCGGTTCAAATCTGAGAAGCGCACAAAAGTCGCGCCGCGACTTAGCGCTTCAATTCCAATTGCGCCTGTGCCGCCGAACAAATCCCACCAATTTGAATCGATAACATCGTCGGCGAGGATGTTGAACAATGCCTCTTTCACGCGATCCATCACGGGGCGCGTGGTATCGCCAGGCACTGACTTTAGCTTTCTTCCTCTCGCGCTCCCAGAGATTACACGCAGGCTCATTCCCTGCCTCCAACACTTTCCACTGCCGCCGTTATATTTCCATGCGATGCGATGACTGGCACGACACATCCCGTGCCTAGGATGAAACGCAGTCCCTTCGTTTGACGGATCGCATCCTCCGCCTCTTCCTTAACTTTGAGTTGGTTCTCGAAAACGAGAGAATCCTGTCTCAAGCCGCCGCACAGCGTCCCTTTGAAAAGGTCTTGTGCCTCTGCCAGCGACGGGTACGTCTCCCGGTCATGCCAATTAACGATCTGAAAATTCAACAAACGAAGCAGTGAGAAGTACACGTCTTTGCCATGCAGGTGAAGCATATTGCACCACAAATCTTTTGTTGCCTCAAGTACCTTTTGATCATAAGGCAAGCCGAGCGTTTTGTATTCATTAAGTTCCAGAATGCTTGCCTGCGCGTGTTGCACTGCGTAAAAGATGCCGTCTACGCCAATATCGCGGGCGGCTTCGATAAATTTTGACGTGGACTTTGCGATGGTATCCAGCCCCTTCATTACGGCTTCGGGATATTCCCGGAGATGGGCGATTAGCACATCATTGCCCGCTAAATTCTTGGCCTGCGACAGCGGATTAAATATGGTTTGGATGAGCGGAGTCTCAGGGCTGAGATTCTTTCTCAGTAAACGGAGACAATATAACTGTCCCGCCAGGTGCGGCGAGGCTGGGTCAAGCGCGCTAAGTTTTTCCCAGTCACCAGGTTTGTGGATGATGCGTTTTGTATATCGCCGCGAGCCTTCCGCGTCGCCCATCCATTTATCTTCCACGCCCCAATCCTTGACGGCAAAGGAGGAGGCGGGTGTCACTTTGACTATGTCAAAATTGTAGGTGTTTTGAAAATGCAAAGTGGATGCCGCGAGGGTTTCGGGGTTTTGGTCATCAACCGGGAAGTGCCGCCAAAGGGCAATAGGAGTTCGGTCTGGGGTTTCGCCGTTGAGACATGCCTGGATACGTTCACGATGTGTGGTCATGGGATTTTTTTTATCTCACAGAATACCGCGTTGCCGCGGCGGATTTGCAGGACGACGGGCGCGTCCTTGAAAGTTTTTATGTCTTCGTTTGCGCGTGTATTGACAAGGACATAATCACCGGATTGGATTTTGCCAAACTCTGCGCGGTAATCACGAATGGTGATGTTATCTTTTGCATAATACGCCGCGATATACGGTTCGCGTTTGATGAAAAGTTCGGACTGAGCCTGTCGAAGGGTTTGCAAATTGAATTGTTCAACTGCGTCCTTGTAGCAGGTCAGCCAATAGTCTGTTTCGTAAGCGCGGAATGCTCCGCTGGTGCCGCCTGCGAACGAATTGTAATACGTGTATTCGTAGGGATGCAATTGAATTAAATTATAAATCGCGGGCGCAAACAGAATGAAGGTCAACGCGCCGATCGCCCAACGGGGTTTGATGAGTTCAAATATTTTTTCGAACGCGAAACCCGCAAAGATGAATATCGGCGGAAGCATAAAAAGAAAATGACGGTAGCCGTCGTACATCGGCGGTTTGCGAAGAATGACATAGGCGAATGGAATGAGAAACCAGAAGAGCAGTAATGAGTAAGAAGTAATAATAAGTGATGAGTTTTTCTTGATTTGATTCCAAAAAGCCACAAACATTCCGATGACAAAAAGAAGCAAGGCGGATTCTGTCAGAGTCAGCCCCAGTAAAAAGGGAAGATAGCGGCGCGGCAGTTCATCGGCGCTGTAGAGTTGTCCATTAAATAATACCTTCAACTGCGTGGGATTATCGGACATGAACCCAAAGGCTTCGATGAATCTTTGCAGTGGGTTTGTCCAAAGATAGGGCCAGGCGATGAATGTGAACAAAATGGCGAGAGCGGCGTACATGGCAAGATGTTTGATAAGCGCGGGCATTTTTAATTTGCTGAACGCATAAATCCCTACGAATACACCTGCCAGCGGACCAAGTACACGGATGGATGTGGCGATTCCCAAAAAGAACGCGGCTAGCAGGGTAGATACTAAAGGTTTCCACATACCTTTTGGATCTTTCTCTAAAGCATCAATCATCTCAAAGCCAAAACAAACAGCACCGATAAAGAAAACAAGAAATGGAGGGTCTTTGGGATTGAAAAAGGCATGTCCCCACAAGAGCGGCTGCCATGCAAATAATGCGGCAGAAGCCAGGGCGGCGGAACTGCTCATCCAGCGTTTTGCCAGCCGATAGAGCAGATACACGCCAAGTTGAAACGTAAGAAAGTTGACCAAATGCCACGCGGATGCGTTGTCCAGTCCAAGGGATTCAACTGCTGATACGACTGGGTGTGCAAGGATAATATAGGCAGGTCCGCGGTTGGCGTGGTCGGTTCCGCTGGTGCCGTACGCATTTTCAAGATTGAAATTCCCACTGAACCATTCCTGTGGTGAATATGCGTAGGGCAGGGCATTGGCGTAATCGTAAAAGAGCGGCTCATCCCATGACAAGCCGTAATTACGAAAGGTAAACAAGCCGATCACAATGTTGATGATCAACAGAATAAGAATGGGATGTTGGCGTATTTTTTGCATGGGAATTTTTTGTAGGTCACGTTTGTAACGTGACAGATCGGGCAGGTGTCACTTTATTTCTGCGCGATACGATGTGCCTGGCGTTTTTTAGCTTGTTCCATGCGCTGTTTTTCTTCATCTGTTTCCATGACCAGTGCAGGGATGGGCGTTGGTCGTCCTTCGTCGTCCAGTCCCACATAAACGAGATAGGCTGTGTTTGTGTGCGTGCGTTCGCCTGTGACAGGGTTTTCTGCTACGACCTGAACTTCGGCTTCCATTGACGTGCGACCAGTATAAGTCACTTCCGCAGTGAGGATGACAAGATCACCGATCTTGATCGGTTCGCGAAAGACTAATGAATCGACAGCTACGGTGACCACACGTTTTTGAGCATGGCGCATACAGGCAAGAGCGCCCGCTTCGTCTACAAGTTTCATGATCCAGCCGCCGTGTACGTGTCCGAGGTTGTTGGCGTGTTCGGGTTGCATCAATTGCGCGATACTGATGCGTGAAGCGTGCGGGGTTTTAGGTGTGGGAGAGATCGTCATGTTGTTTACGCTCAAATATTAATCCATGTCCTGGCGGTTTTCGCCTGCATCTACTGTATGCAGGCGCTCAGGGGCGTCAAGCAATACGTCAATTTCAGAATAACTTAGGTCAGTCATCATGGGTGGCAGGGGAATTGTTGTGGCGGGGCAAATTTTTTCAGGTGCGGGAGGCGGCTTCAGGCGGGGCTTGATCGTGGATGTCGTTCGCTTGCCGATAATGCGTGGATCATTGGTCAAAGTTCCAACGTATTCTCCGAGCACTGAGTACACTTCCCGTTTGGCTGTAACAAAGCCGATCCAATCTCCGCTGCGATTGAACAGATAGGGATAAAGCAAAAATGCTTCCGCATCACCTTTGGTGGTGAAAATTGGAATAAGGCGAGGCTGTTTGTTACTCATGTTTGAACCTCACTGGACTGATCTATTCTATATCATTATAAGTCCAATACCTGTTCACAAAAAAGTTCCACAACATTACAATTCCAACAGCGACCGCGAGGGTGAGGTTTTTTGCATAGAACTCCGCGGTGTTGTAGGATGCATGGAGCAAGCCTTCAAAAAAACGAAGCAAGGGTGGTTCAAGATAGTGCAGGATGGGAATGCGGATCGCAATGCCCGCCAAATTCACAAGAAAGAACATGCCCAATTGATTCAGCAGCGGACGCGAACGCGATTCGGGATATGTCCAAAAACGGTTCCAGGTGAAGTTACTGATTACAGCGCAGGTAAACGAAATGGTTCCCGCGTAGACCAGTTGCATGTTCGCAAAATGCGAAAGCAGGTTCATCACGCCAAAATCTATTGCCGCACCCAGCGTGCCAACCAGCGCAAATTTGAAGAAGCGAGTGCGTTCTTTTGTGTCGGTTAGGATCATACAAGCCCCAGTTTTTGTTTAAAGAAAGGAACGGTGCGGCGTACGCCTTCTTCAAGGTCTACGTTTGGTTCCCAATTCAAGATGTTATGGGCGCGGGTAATATCCGGCTGACGGCGCTGAGGATCGCGGGCGCTTCGGGCATCTTCGAAGATGATGCCCGCTGTATTGCCTGTAACTTTATTGATTGTTTCAGCAAATTGCAGCATGGTCATCTCCACCGGATTGCCGATATTGACGGGGAAATGTTCCTCGGAATACAACAACTTTACAATGCCATTTACGAGATCATCTACAAAACAAAATGAGCGGGTTTGCGCTCCGTCTCCATAAACAGTAAGCGGTTGCCCAAGCAGGGCTTGTTTGAGCAGGTTTGGCAGGGCGCGTCCATCTTCCAGATCCATGCGGGGACCATAGGTGTTGAAGATACGCACGATGCTGGTATTCACGTTGTGAAAGCGGTGATATGCCATGGTCAATGACTCGGCGAAACGTTTAGCTTCGTCATAGACGGCGCGTGTACCGACGGGGTCTACGTTCCCGGCATAAGTCTCAACTTGTGGATGCACTTCAGGGTCGCCATAAATTTCACTGGTAGACGCGAGTAAAAATCTTGCGTTTTGCGTGCGCGCAAGCCCGAGACAATTATGCGTTCCCAATGCGCCTGCTTTCATGGTTTGGATCGGCAGATTAAAGTAACCAGACTTGGACTGTGGGTTTGGACTGGCAGGTGAAGCAAAATGCAGGATTGCGTCCACTTTACCGGGCACAAAAATATAGTTTGACACATCGCGTTTGTAAAAAGAAAATTTTTCATTGTTTGCGAGATGTGCAATATTATCCGGACTGCCCGTCACAAAATTATCCATGCCAATGATTTCATGACCATCTGCCAGCAGATGGTCGCTAAGATGTGAGCCGAGGAATCCGGCTGCGCCTGTAATTAAAATTCTCATTTGTTTTTCCTTTTTTGTTGTAATAAGGTGACAGTCACTATTAACAGTTGCTTCGGGTAGGGGTTATCCAAAGTGACTGTCACCTGTTATTTCCAATCAATTCCATTGATCAGCCCATCGCCAGTGACTTGAAAAGCTTGACCGCTTCCACTATCCACAAGCCAGAGATTGCCTTGATAAACCACGGCAATAAAATCCCCCGTTTGTCCTTCAAGCGGTTCAGGTGACCAAATGGGAGCTTGTGGTTCAATGCCGCTTGCGTCGGTTGGCGGAAAGAGCGCTTTGCTGTTCGAACCATCGCGGTCCATTACCATTAAGCGATAGCGGCTCGTTTCGCTTTGCTCAATGAATATGGACTGCAAATATGCGATCTGATAGATTTTCTCTCTTCCATCCCACCTTGAAGGCGATGCGCTTGGATAGGAGAACATGCCCGCCGAATCAACCATGGTCACCGCCGTTTCATTACTGAACGAGGTGGCTGAGATGTCGAAAAAAGGTGATTCTTCGCTGATAATGGGGGAGGGTGCGGGCGCGTGTGTTACATAAAATAAAGTCTTTCCGTCTGCGCCCCAGGTGATCGGGGGAATCCATGCCCAATCGCTGTGTGTATTGAGTGGGGTAATGTTCAGCAACGGTTTGAGGTAGCCGCCGTCCTGGTCCACCAGCCCAATTCCATCGGGACGCGCATATGCCAGTTTGCCGTCTGTTGAATATGAGAACGACATGCCCCACCAGCCATACACTCCGCCGCTGTTTGCATCCAACATTTTGCGTGGACTGCCGCCCGTGAGGCTGACGCGGTACAGATCGTTGTTTGCCTGCCAGCCGGGTGATGTACTGCGCGGCTCCACTGTGGAGTATGCAACCGAGTTTGTGCCGGGAATCCATTCGGCAAAATGGATCACGTTGTAAGTCTGCAGCCAAACGGGTTTTGGTTCAAGGTTTTTAGTGCGTACCGCCCACAGTGTATTGATCTCTTCAGTGGCAGGTTTTTTGGATTTTCTGGTAAAGATCAAATATTCACCATTGGGTGAGAGCTTGAAAATCCGCCCATCCAGGTCGCCGGTGCTGACGATAATGCGGCGGTTGGCTGTGGAATCTTCCATGATCCAAGCATTACCGCCCGCGAGGTAAGCTATTGTGCCGGGGATGTTCAGCGGCGTGAAGGAGGATTGTGCGCCGACCATTACGATCTCTGGCAGGGCATCATTCAAGACTACGGTTTTGACCGAAGACTTGCTGATCTCAACTTTATCTTCGAGAATTCTGCGGTAGGTTACTTCTTCCAGTCCGTTTGCGCCGGCTTGGACGAGTCTTGTTTCGCCTTCCGGGAGCGTCTCGTTGCGTACAAGCTGCCGTTCAAACGGAATGACAAGTTGTTCGGTTTCAAATACTTCTTCCACTCGTGTTAGTTTGACCGAGTCGCCATTATTTAATACAGTATAAAGCGGAGGTTCGGAACGGTCTAAATTTCCGGGTGCGATGCCCGCAGTTTGAAATGCCTGTGTGACCGTGCTTCCTGCTGTGACAGCTAATTTGCGTGTCGTCCCGTCTGTGGTGATGGTGACAGTGATCTCCTCACCAACCTGTGGGGAGCGGCAGGAAACTGTCAGCGTGGCAAATGCAAGTAGAAACAGAAGCAGGCTTGGGCTGAGTCGGATGCGGGGCATGTCGGGTATAATCCAGCCGCTATTTGATTCGACCTGTCATCGTCATGATGCCATCGGCGATTGAAATTGCTTCAAGGCGAAAGCCAAGTGCAACAGGTCCCAGTGAGCCGGTGAATGCTTCTGCGATAATGGCGCTCATGGCTGTGTTCAATCCTTCGGGGGCAGGGAATGGGCCGAAGTCTGCCGAGGCGATTTCAATTTTAGGCAGGCCGCTAGTTGGGTCCACGCTGATATTCATGGTGATGAGCATGTTCGCGGCAAACATGCCGCGGTCAATTTTGCCGTACATTTGCATTTGACCGTTGCGAAGCAGTACCTGCGGCTCGGTGAACGGTGGATTGGGTTGTTCCTGCATCTTGAGCGTGATATAAGACGTGAGTTGGCTTTCTGTGATCTGCAATGTGACAACGCCGGTCTCTGCGCCTGCCATTAATGCTTGCTCGATCTGCGACTGCATGGTTTGCACTTCGTCTGTCGAGACTGGTATGGTTTGAACAGAATACTCTGGTCCACCGATAAAAATTGTGCAGGCTGTTGATGTAAGTAATAGAACGATAAAGAAGAACGCAAGGGAAAAAGTTTTTGTTTTCATGGTTATGATCTTTTTTAGGCAAATTTATTAAGCGGAGCAATTATAGCATGAGCGACTCTCAATCTACTTCAGCGGCAGCTGCCAACGCGGGGCTGTCACTTGCGGCGAAAATCGAAGCGATGTTATTCGTTTCCGCCGAACCTGTGCCAGTGGCGCAGCTTTCACAGGCATTGGATGTAACCACCTCTGTTGTTGAACGGGGACTTAAAGAACTGGACGAAACACTCTCGACCCGCGGCTTGCGGCTGCAACGAAATGCGGGGCGCGTGCAATTGACAACTGCGCCCGAACTGGCTGAACTTGTTGAGCTTTTCCTTGGATTGGATGCGACTACGCATCTAAGCCGAGCCGCGCTGGAAACTTTGGCGATCATTGCCTATCAACAGCCCTGCACCCGCCCACAGGTGGATTCGATCCGCGGAGTGAATAGCGACGGTATGATGAAGAGTTTGTTGAGCAAAGGGCTCGTTCAGGAATCAGGACGGACGGATGGTCCCGGCCGCCCGATCTTATATTCCACCACGCCGGAGTTTTTACAGCACTTTGGCTTGGGCTCGATCATTGAACTGCCGCCGCTTGCCGTGCCAGCGGAGCCGGATAACGAACATAGTGTTTTGTTGAAAGGATAGTTGACCTTATGCAGGAACCCCTCATTTACCCACAAGTAGGTTAAATGAGGGGTTCCTATGTACTGAGCAGGCGGCTGCCCTGGCACCGCCTGCCAAGGCAGGTGTAAGCCCCGCGAAACATGCGAAATAAAACCGCACGCTTTACGTATGATCGCACCAAGTATAGCATCGGGTAGGTAATTATTCTTCATCCGCTTCAGAGGGAATTGGCAGCCTCTTTACAAACCCTTTCGCAAGGAATTTCTCCACGTATTCACGCACCACCCAATAATCCAGCTCAACTTGTTCGGCAATATCGAAGATGCTGTGCTTGCCTTCGAATTTATTCATGATCTTTTCGATGGCGCGGTTCAGGTCCCAGTTTTCGCGCCAATCCACCCAGAGACCGTAGCCGCTGAGGAAAACCGGTCCGCGGAAGGTGCGCCGTGGAATGTAATTGCTGGCATAAATGCGGACAACTTCCTCGGCTACGTCCACGGCGTTAAGAAGCATGCCCTCGTGGATGATGTCGAGGTTGTCGTCGCTGGTGTGATATTCGGGATACGGAAAGCGGCTGAGTGAAATACACGGCACGTTGACTCCAGGTCCGTTGATGATGCGCTCGTCGTTGGGCGCAACTTGTGCAAACTCGCCTTCGCGGAAATCCTTGTTCTGCTTGGAAATCACATGGCGGGCAATGCGATCCAACAGGTGATTATCTTGTCGCGTGCGCTGCAAAGCCAGTGTGCTTTGATTGCCTGTGGAATCGAGAAACATTCCGCCGCGCAAATTTGGGATGAGTTCTTCGTTGTTGGCAAGATAGGCAACCGTGCCAATGGTTTCAGGTCCGAACCAGAAGCGGACGCTCATGGAGCCAGCCGGCAATGGTTTCTCAGCCAGCCGACGCGCCAGTTCGATCTCGCAGACTACGCCAGAGCCGTTGTCATTGGCTTGCGCAGGGTGACAGGTATGGGATTGGATGATGAATTCGCCTGCTGCGGGGTTTGATCCGCCGTCAGGGTGAACCACGCCCACGCCGATGCGGAATCCATTTTCGGGGTCGGCGGTGAATTCGGAGCGGATGACTGCATGATATTTTTTGTCGCGCGGCAATTGATCGAATGTGTTTTTTGAAAGACAAAATCCCCAACTGCGTTCGTAATATTTGAATTCCCACGGAATGGCATTTGGGCGCTTTTCGTTGAATCGCAAATGCGGCGCGAGTTCATCCCATGTCAGAATTTTATCGATCGGCAGGGAATATGAAATGATGTGCAACGGATTGTTTTTGAAATCCACGATCCGCTCGCCGTCTTCAGTTTCGAGATAGGCTTCATGCACCACGTACCGCTCAGGGACTTTCCATGTCCACACCTGCGTGAGTGGGGCGTAATTTTCGGTGGCGTAATTTGCGGAGTCGGGCATGTATGAGCCGATAATGGCGAGCGTTTTATCCATGTCATCGGAGGCGAGCGTGCGGTTGAGATTTAGAAATTCAGCGAGAACAGATTTTAGGGAGGAATAGGGTTTCATGATTCACCAGAGAGTTGAGATTTGTTAAACACAATCCGCAGATTATACAGACTTCACAGATTTTTATCTGCGTAATCTGCACAATCTGCGGATGAATTCTTTTTGGGTTTAGAAATTAGCCGAACAACTTTTGCAGACGTTGCAAACCTTCTTTGATCTGCAAGGATTTCATCTTCCAAGTGCCAACAATTCCAAATGGAATGAACAATACAAAAAGCACGTAGACCGCGCCGCTGATGAAACTGGCGCTTTCGCCGATGTAGCGGCGCAGACCAAAATCAAGCAGGCGGTAAACAACTGCGCCAACCAACGCACCGCTCAACGTGCCCACGCCGCCGATGAGGATGATCAGCAGGGCGGTGACGGTGAATCCCATGTTGGCGATGTTCGGGCTGACGATGGGTTGATACAGCGTGTGCATGAAACCAGCCAGCGCAGCGGTCAATGATGAAAGTGTGAGCGCGGCAAGTTTGAAATAGAAAGTGTTGTAGCCCAACATGCGGGCGCGTCCTTCATTTTCGCGGATGGCAACACAGACTCGCCCTGTGGGCGAATCGACAAAGCGTTTATATAGCAGATAAACCAGAATCAATATCGACAAGGCAATGAAATAGAAGCGAAGTCTCTCATTGGCGGGGCTGATGAATGCGGGCACGATCACGCCTTGCAGGCCTACATCCGCGCCGGTGTAAGGTCCCAGTTCACTGGACATGACCACAATGTGGAAAACTGATCCCATGCCGAGTGTGACCAAGGCAAAGGTAATTCCTTTGACACGCGGCAAAACCAGCCCGAACAAAATGGCTTGCACGATGGCGGCAATGAAAACCAATCCAAGTGTGGCGGGCAGGGACAAGCCAAAGGTCTTGATCGAAATACCCGTCAGGTATGCGCCGACGCCGAAGAACATGGAATGCCCGAAAGACAACATGCCTGTGATGCCGAAGATCAAGTCAAAACTCAGGGCATAGAGCGCGAGGATGAAAATCTCGATTGCGAGTCCCTGCGCGAATTTTGAGTTGCCGCTTTCGTTGGCGAAGACCATCATTGGAGATTCGCCGTCCATCATGCCGACGATGAAGGGCAAGAGAATCAGCGCGAGCAATGTAAACAGCGCCGCGCGGTTGGACGAAAAGAATGCTGACAAGCGGGAGTTGGTTGGTTGAGTCATGGATTATTCCTTTTTGCCGAGCAAGCCATTCGGGAGAATGAGCAAAATGATAACCATCAGCAAGACTGTGGAGGCGGGCACCAGCGGCGGCGTGGGTTTGAAAATAATATCCGTGAATGGAATGGCGATGCCGATCTGCCCATACTTGATGATGAACTGTTGAATGAGACCGACCAAGACCGAGCCGAGAGCCGCACCAGGATAATTGGTCAAGCCGCCAATGGCGAGCGCGATCAACGCGTTGAGGAAGAGACTCTCGCCCATTGCGTTGGAAAGTCCCATCGAAGGCGCGGCGAGAATTCCGCCGAGAGCGGCGAGTCCCACGCCGAGGGCGAAGACCATGGTGAAGACGCGGCGCACGTTGATGCCCAGCGCTTCGACCATTTCACGATCCTGCACACCCGCGCGGATGACCA
>DYDH01000416.1 GCA_020717985.1 Herpetosiphon sp.
TTTAATTATAATATTTCTTGGGTTGATTTTTCCTGATAGGGTTTGGGCAGGTTGTCCGTCGGGATACTACTGTGCGGGTACAACAGTAGTGCAATTTGCATCAGGATGCGAGAGGAGGAAGTATCCAAGTGGTACTTATTATTGTAAACAGTTATGGGAGGCTTGGCCGTATCATGAAATAACTTGTGATTCCGATTGTTTTTATTACCTTGCGGGAAATTGGGGTGTTTGTAGAAGTAGCACCCCTATTGGCGGTCAATGTCCTGTAACTTGGCTAAATCATTCTGGCAGTTGTTGTGCGCAGATGACAACGTATTGCGGGGATAGGAGCTGTAACGGGAGCGAAAATTGCGGGAGTTGTCCGAGCGATTGCGGGGCGTGCTTGTACGCCCAGTTGCAGTCCGGCGTGCGGGCAGGGGGATGGGTGCGGGGGAACGTGCGGGACAGGCGACGCGGGGACACCGGGAACGCCGGCGTTAAGCCCGCTAGACGGCGGGGCAGTGAGCGTCACGGAAGGCGAACAAGTGACAGTTTCCTGGAGCAGCGCGGCCAAGGCGGATTTGTATGGATTGGAATTGTACCCGGTTGGCTCTGATTGTACGGACGCGGCGGCGCATTGTTTATCCCAGGCAGGGACAACTTACAGTTTTGACCCGCTGTACCCGGTTTATTACTACCAGGTAACGCCGTTGAACAACACTTGTTCGGCGAGCGAATACGGAATGGCGGGCAGCCGGGAAGTTCCGGAGTATTTTTAGGGACAGGAATCTGTCAAACAATGGGAAGAGATTGGTCAATTTTGATGTTGCAAACCTCGCCATCCACACTATCCAGCTGAAGCCAGGAACCTTCTTTGGCTTTTTGGGGAAGCAGTTTCCGGGGAATGTTCTTGAATCCCACCAGGCACGAAAACCCTGTTCGTAAGGGGCGAAGTAGTGTTACATGGGTTACCAGGTCTCGGGTTTGGAAAACTTTCCGTTCCTGTCGGAAAGCACAGGAGGAAACAGGCTGCTTTTGAGAACGTTCTTGCGAATGTTCTTGACGAACATTACATGGGGTAAAAGCGCAACGCTTGGATCTTTTTGCGGGTTGAGCAAGCCGACAGGTTTGCCGAATTGTTCCGTAACAACTCGAATTGGCATCAGCAAGTCGGAGTCGTTCGAGACCACAACGGCAAGTTCATAGTCATTCCGAAAGCCATCCAATAACAAGTGCGTGGCGATGTTCACATCGGAACCTTTTTCTTCTGTTTTGATGACTTTGACATAGCCAGTGCCTATCGGGGAACGCGGCATCATTACTTCATGCGAAAGAAAACTGCCCAGAATGATTTCAAGATTGGGAATGGTTTGCAACGCGCGCAGGAATGCTCGCTGACGCAGAGGCTGATCGGGGTCGTTCGGACGCGATGTGACCAGCGCGGTGAAGTATTTGATACGCTGGATCTTATCCTTCGGGAGCAGAAGACGGCACATCTCCGCCAAGTTCAGCCAGTGATAAGGCGTATCCTTGACACAGCCATAATAGAGATTGAATCCGTCAATGTAGATGTTTGTTTTCATATCTTTGATAAAACACAGAGACCGCCGTGAGGCGGTCTCGCACCAGGTTCGCCGAAGCTACTACTGGGGGATATGCCTCATTATCGTCAAAAAAGGTGATATTGTCAAGCAAACATTTATTCTATTTTACTTCAATGTTCTGGGTGATGTTGCCAAGCTCGCTATCCACAATATCCTCCTAAAGCCAGGAGCCCTCATCCCTGGACCCTCTCCCGCATGGGAAAGGGTCCAGGCGGTGCACTGAGCCTGTCGAAGTGGGCAAGGGGCTATCTTACGGTTGCAGCCACAAATAGCGTTCCAATGGGATACTGATCGGCGTCAGCACAAAGCCTTTCACACTCTGCCTGACCAGTTCGTAGGAGACGCCGTGCATGATGAACAGCACCGGCGCGTCCTGGACGATCATCTGCTCGGCCTGCTGGTAGAACTGGATGCGTTTGCTTACATCCTGCTCCGTGCGCGCCTGGTCGAGGACGGCATCCAGCGCCGGGTTGCTGTAATTGCCGATATTCTGCTGCGCCCCGCTATGGAACAGCGCGTCGGCGAAATTCTCCGGGTCGGGATAATCCGCACACCAGCCGCCGGAGAAAAGCTGTCCGTGCTGGCCGGAGTACAGCAGATCGTAATATTTATCCGGCTCGAGGTTTTCAATGGTAATGGTCACGCCCAGGTTT
>DYDH01000132.1:0-2270 GCA_020717985.1 Herpetosiphon sp.
AAAGGCTTAACGCGAAAAGCGCAAATTGGGCGAATTTTCGCGGAACTCAATAAAAAATTCGCGTGTTTCGCTTTTTCGCGGAATTCGCGTTAAGATTTTTTGACTTTGAGAAAACCGTATCACATTTCAAACGTGACCTACATTTTCATCCTTTGATTTGATACAATTCGAAAATGAAAAACATTGCGGGAATTCTATTATTGATCTTGTTGACAAGCAGTTCATGCGCGTCAGCGCCAGAACATACTGCCTCACCCGTTTTTGAACATACCCTGCCCGCAACAAACATCAACAGCACGGTGCCCGACCTCCCCATTCATGCCGATTGGCAGATCCAATACACGGGAGAAATTGACCCGACCCTTGATGTGGATGTTTACAATCTCGACCTGGCTGATACAAACTCCGACGTCATCTCCCAGCTTCATGAGCGCGGCATTTTTGTCATGTGTTATTTCAGCGCCGGATCATTCGAAGATTGGCGCATTGACGCCAATCAATTTCCGCAGGAAGTTTTGGGAAAAGATATGCAAGGCTGGCCCGGTGAAAAATGGCTGGATATTCGTCAGATCGAAAAACTAAAACCCATCATCGAATCCCGCCTCGACCTGGCTGTGGAAAAAGATTGCGACGGCGTAGACCCGGATAATGTCAACGGCTACGCAAACGATACCGGCTTCCCGCTGACAGGCGCAGACCAGATCGCCTTCAACATTTTTCTTGCCGAAGCCGCCCACCAGCGCGGATTGAAGATCGGCTTGAAGAACGATCTCGAACAAATTCCAGAACTGCTGCCGTATTTTGACTGGGAACTCAACGAAGAATGTTTTTCTTTCAATGAATGCGAATTGCTCCTGCCATTTATACAGGCCGGCAAGCCTGTCTTTGTCATCGAGTATGAAACTTCGGCTGAAGAATTTTGTCCGCAGGCAAATGAATTGAAATTCAACGCCTTGCAAAAGAATCTGGAGTTGGATGCCTTCCGCGTCCCATGTAAATAATATGACTGAAAACTTTTTCCTTTTCCTGCGCGGCTTATTGATCGGAATTTCCATCGCCGCACCTGTCGGACCGATCGGCGTGTTGTGCATCCGCCGCACACTTTCCGACGGAAAACTCACCGGCTTTTTATCGGGCATGGGCGCAGCCACCGCAGACATGGTCTACGGCGCAATTGCGGCCTTTGGATTAACCGTCGTCACAAGCCTGCTCGTGGATAATGCTTTCTGGCTGCGCATCATCGGCGGATGTTTTCTTTTGTATCTCGGCGTGAAAACCTTTCTCGAAAAGCCCGCCGACCATGCCGCGCAGGCAAGCCAAAGCGGATATTTCAGCGCGTATCTTTCCACCTTTTTTCTGACCATCACCAACCCGATGACCATTCTTTCCTTCGCGGCGATCTTCGCAGGAACCATGCTCGCGCAAAAAACAGGCTCGCCGCTCATTTTGGTGGCGGGTGTATTTTCAGGCTCGGCGGCCTGGTGGCTCACCCTCAGCCTCGGCGTCGGTCTGATGCGCGACCGCCTCACCTCCGTTCACATGGCATGGATCAATCGCATCTCAGGCGCGATCATCGTCACATTTGGACTCGTTGCACTCCTATCCCGCTGACTCGCTACCTCGCTGAATCGCCGTTTCGCTGAATCACTGAATCCCTCCCAAACCCAAAGCAAATGACCAAATCGTTGACATTGGTTCCACTCGGGCCGGTGCGGATGAGATCATTCAGCGCATCGAAATAAATATACGAATCATTGCTCGACAGATGGGCTGGGGCGGTCAACCCAAGCATTTCCGCCCCGTGAGCAGATTCGCCCGTCGCCAGCGCGCCTGCAGCATCCGTGGGACCATCCTCCCCATCGGTTGCGACCGAGATCAGCATCACATTCTGCAAGCCAGCCAGCACATCCACAGCGGCGAGCGCAAGCTCCTGATTCCTGCCGCCTTTCCCATTCGAACCGTGTCGAAGGGTAACGGTTGTCTCACCGCCCGCCAGCAAACAAAACGGACGCAGCATGGTATGAGCCGCTTCTTTCAACTGCAAGGCCATCTCACGCCCGACGACACTCGCCTCACCCTGTAAATCTGCGCGGATGATTTTTGTTTGAAATCCTTCCCTTTGCGCTTGAACCTGCGCCGCGCCCAGCGCAATTGAATTGCTTGCGACAATCGAATTTTTCACCCGCGCAAAAATAGAGTCGTTGGGCTTCAAAGTTTCATTCAACGAAAGAAAAACGGAAGCGGGAATTTTATCTTTCAGATCATATTTT
>DYDH01000132.1:2349-12590 GCA_020717985.1 Herpetosiphon sp.
TCACCACATCCGAAAGAATCAGGCTGACAATACGCGCGCGAGTGGAACGTGCCAATCCACCACCCTTGAGTTGGTCAAGATGACGGCGCAAGATGTTGATCTCGTCAATCCGCGCGCCGCAAGCCAACAAAGCCGAGGTGAGCGATTGCAAATCTGCGAGCAGAACATTCGGCGCGGTCATCAGGGCAGAGCCGCCGCCTGAGATCAAACAAACCAGCAAGTCATCAGGCGCGAGTGGGGAAACAAATTTCAACGCAGCGTTCCCTGCGGCGAGGCTGCCCATGCCCGGAACTGGATGATCTCCCAGAATAACCGTAGCAGGCTCAAGGCGGAGCGGCGAAGCGTGCTTGGTGATGATGAGGCTGTCGCTTAATTCCGTTTCGTCTGCCAATGCCGAGGTCATCGCCAAAGCCGCCTTTCCCAATCCAAAAGAAAATATGCGCCGCGCGGCAGGCAATGGATTTTCGCGCAAATATTTTTGCACCGCCGCGCCCGGCTCAACCGCATTGAATGCAGACGCCAATATACGCATCACGGCTTTGCCATGTGGATGCGCTTGCAAAGTGGAAGTGTGGAATCGTTCAGGCTCAAACATATTTCAAGTATAAACTCATCTATGATATGATTTCGGAATTCGTCAAGCATGGAGGACGCACTTGGATCGTTCTTTCAAAAAATTCATTTTCCTTGCAATGCTGTGCGCGCTATTGATTCCATTTGAATTGAAGCGGGAAGTTCACGCGCAGGCGCAGGAAACCATCACGATCACCGCGCAAGCCGGGTTGGGTGGTTTTTGCAAAGCGGACAAATGGCTGCCGGTGCATATTACAGTTGAAAACACAGGCGTGGATATTAATGCGCGTGTGCAAACCTCCTATAAAAACAGCGCAGGCGGACAAACTGTGAATGGCGTGGATATTTCCCTGCCTGCCACGTCGCGCAAGGAATTTTTTCTATATGTTAAGCCCGAAGGATTAATGCGGACTTTTAACGTAAGCGTGATAAGTGGGGATAAAACGCTTGCGAAAAAAAACCTGAACATAAATTGCGCCAGCGACCCGACCTTGTTCGGCGTGTTGACGGATAACCCATCTGCGTACACTTTGCTGAACAATGTACGCCCGCTGACAGGCGCAGCGCGAACTGCGCGATTAGATATTGCAGACCTGCCAGACCGCACGCAAGGTTGGGGTATGTTGGACGCGCTGATCATCTCCAATGTAGATACTGGCACGTTGAACCTTGAACAAAAACAAGCGCTTGAGTTATGGCTGGCGAACGGTGGCAAATTATTTGTCACAGGCGGTATTCAATGGCAAAGCACTACGGCTGGTATAAGCGGCTTCCTGCCAATCGAATTAACATCCACGAAAAAAGTAACAGGGCTGTCCGCCTTGTCTGCGTACGCAATGGATTCGACTCTGCCAGAGACGGAAGCAATTTTAGCGACGGGCAAAGTGCATGCAGATGCAAACATCCTTGTCGAGCAAAATGGAATTCCGGTGTTGGTCGAAAAAATAATTGGGTTTGGCAAAGTATATTACTTTGCCGCCGACCCTGCCTTGCAGCCGTTAAATGATTGGATCGGGATGCAGGCTATTTACGAGCATTTGCTTGCCTTCAAATCACCCAAGCCATCCTGGGTAGCCGGTGTATGGACTGGTTCCTATCAAGCCAGCGCCGCGCTTGCCACCCTGCCCGAACTTGCGCTCCCGTCTTTT
This sequence comes from Herpetosiphon sp., assembly GCA_020717985.1. Taxonomy (GTDB): domain Bacteria; phylum Chloroflexota; class Anaerolineae; order Anaerolineales; family Villigracilaceae; genus Villigracilis. The sequence continues at coordinate 4,071 of DYDH01000132.1, forward strand.
GTTTATATATGCTGCTGGCTTGGGTTATACATTACGGTCATTGGTCCAGTAAATTATTTTGTCCTGCGCCGCATGAAACGTGCGGAACTGGCGTGGATTACCGTGCCTGTGCTGGTCATCATTTTTACCAGCCTCGCTTATTTTTCAGGATATTTATATCGAGGCACTAGCCCCATTTTGAATCGTCTGACGCTGTTGCAAGCCTGGCAGGGTGTGGATCAAGCCAAAGCCGCCGCCTTGGTCGGCGTGTATTCGCCAAGTCGAACCACCTATAATGTGGAAAGCCAGGACCAATTCCTGATCTTTCCGTCTCCAGATTTTAATGGAAATTTGCAGGGAAATAACAATTGGCTGTCGCTTAAAAGTGAAACAGGGAACACCCTGCCAAATGTCCGTGTGGAAATTGGCGGGATGCAATCGCTCGGAATCGAAGGCGCCATGCCTTCTCTCGCAATCCAGCACGATCTTACGCTCACACTCACAGATAATATTCCCTTTCTCAAAGGAAGTATTACCAACGCAAGCATTTACACTTTAAAAGACGCTGTATTCATAACGCCCGCCGGCTGGAAATTAATTGGAGATATTGCGCCGCAAGAAAGCAAAGATGTGAGTGTCTCACTCATTAATAATTCCAATTATCAATCTACGGACCGGTATACAATTATGTCCAATTTGGGAATGGATTCCTATTCAGACGACCTGGTGAAACGACGACATGCTTCATTCTTCGAAACCGTCACAACATCCAACGACGGCACCCTCCAGACCAAATCGGGCATTTATTTAATGGGCTGGGTGGATAATGAAATCCATGCGCCTGTCAACCTGCGAGATCAAGAGATAAACGCCACAGACACCCTGCTTTATTTTGAAAAACTTACGCCCGCGCTTAAAACAGAAGCGGGAATGCTGATGCTTACTTCCAGCCTGTACGCATGGGAGTCAACGTTGGGAAACACATTTTTGATAACCAATAATACTTTAACTCACGACGGGTACAGCATACGCTTTCAACCCATCGCGCCCGTCCACTTTAACAAAGTAGATTCGCTGACACTCGCCATCGGAACAAGCGCCACACCCGGCAAAACAGGAACCATGCTTTGGAATTTCGAAACCAAAACATGGACACCCATCGCCTTGAATGCAGGCGATACCAACATCCCCGAAGCCTGGCAGTATGTGGGCATGGACGGCGAGATATTAATGAACATTAGCGGCGATCCAAATGATTACATCCAAATCACCTCCATTGACTTCGTTCTAATGGTGCAGCCATGAGTCCAATCATCGAGATCAAGGAACTTACCAAGCGTTTCAAAACGCGCGTTGCAGTGAACAACATCAGCTTCAACATTGAAGGCGGAGAAATCTTCGGGCTGGTGGGTCCAAACGGCGCGGGCAAAACCACCACCATGCGTATGCTCGTCACCCTGCTCAAACCCGATCACGGAGAAATCCTCGTCGGCGGATTTTCAGTCGGCAAAAAGCCAAACGAAGTCCGCCGCCAGATCGGCTTCATGCCAGACTCGTTCGGCTTGTACGGCGATATGACCGTGCAGGAATATCTTGATTTCTTCGGCGCATGCTACAAGATCCATCCGCACCAGCGCGCGCATTTGATCACCGACCTGCTCGACCTGGTGGATTTGGGACACCGCCGCGACGACATGGTGGATACCCTCTCGACCGGACTCAAACAACGGCTCGGACTCGCCCGAGTCTTGATCCACGACCCGAACATTCTCGTCCTCGACGAACCCGCCTCAGGCCTCGATCCGCGCGCGCGGGTGGAGATACGCGAGTTATTGCTCGAAGTGGCGCGCCTCGGCAAGACCATCCTCTTCTCCAGCCACATCCTAGCCGACGTGGGCGAATTATGCTCCCGCGTGGGAATCATCGAAGATGGAAAACTGGTGGCAATCGGCACATTGCAACAACTCAGCGAACACGTCATGCCGCACCGCCAAATTCACATCGGCTTGTTAAGCCGCAGGGACGAAGCGCAAGTCATGCTGCAATCCATGACCGGCGTATCCGAAGTCCGCGCAGTGGAAAATGGGAAGGTCGCGCTCGAAGTGGATTTCATCGGCGACGACGAAACCATCCACCAACTGCTTGCCAAATTATTGGAGCAGGGATTCCCGGTCATCCACTTCAGCGAAGAAGCGAAAAATCTCGAAGAAGTATTCATGCGCACCACCAAGGGAATCGTCTCGTAGGCGCGAACATCTTATGGAATCATTAAATCCCACCAAACCCGCCGCGCGGATGAATTTCTTCAGCCGAATGCTGGACAACCCCGTCATCACCAAGGAATTAAAAGGCAGAATGCGGAGCCGTCAGGGCTTCGTCACACTCACCACGTATCTTGCACTGATCAGTTTTTTTATTATTCTCATCTACCTTTTCCTCGCAGTGGATGGAAGCATTTCAAGAGGCGACCCAGGCTTTCTGCAAACAATCGGCAAGGTGATCTTCAGCACAGTGGTTCTGCTCGAATTATTGATGATCGGATTTCTCGGCCCATCCTTTACCGCTGGCGCAATCTCTTCGGAACGCGAGCACAAAACAATTGACCTGCTGCGCACATCCTTGCTCTCAGCAAGCGCGCTGGTCTTTGGAAAACTCAGTTCGGCCGTTGTGTTTCTTCTGCTCCTGATCTTCACTGCCATTCCCGTGCAAAGCCTGGCTTTTTTTCTCGGCGGCGTAGGCATGGCCGAAATGGTCATCTCGACCATGATGCTGGTGATTACCGCAATCTTCTTCTGCACACTTGGGTTATTCTTCTCAAGTTTCTCGCAGCGTACTTTGATGGCAACCGTATTCTCCTACTCCGCAATTCTGATCTCTTTTGTTGCGTTCATTATTTTGCTCATTTTTTTCAGCGCTGTCGGCTCCTACAACGCCTACCCGTCGCCTATTATGGAAGATATTGTGACCGCCTCGACCTGGTTTTTATTTTCCACAAACCCCTTCTTTGCCGCAACCATGAGCGAAGTAATTTTGATAGACGAGCAAAGTCTCTTTTTGACCACAAGCAATGCCATTGGCTATTCCTCCTTCCCCCTGCCTTCCCCCTGGATCATTTACATCGCTTTTTACATCATCCTGACCATCGTGTTGATCGCCCTGAGTATATTTTTTGTCAACCGCCCAGACCGATAATCTGCCATGGGAACAAAGCTGGAAACACCAACGTCCCTGATAGAGGAAATGCCCATCCGCTGGAAGTTCGCCAACAAGCTGCTGGATAATCCGATCATCGCCAAGGAATTAAAAGGCAGGATGCGCGGCAGGCTGGGATTTATCCTCTTGACCGCCTACCTCACGTTGATCAGTCTGGTCATTGCCAGCGTGTATTTTTATACGATAAACGACTTAAACATCACAAGAGCCACGCCCGACGACCTGCAAGAAATGGGCAAGCGCGTCTTCAACACAGTGGTTCTGATCGAACTTTTATCGATCACCTTTATCGGTCCCGCATTGACCTCCGGCGCGATCTCCTCCGAACGCGAGCGCGGTACATTCGACCTGCTGCGCGTCTCCCTGCTCTCGTCGCGTTCCTTGATAATAGGTAAACTCGGTTCGACGGTCATGTATCTGCTGTTGTTGATTATCGCCGCACTACCCTTGCAAAGTCTGGCTTTTTTCCTCGGTGGCGTGGGCATGGAAGAACTGGTCATCTCCGTGGCGATCCTGGCATCTTCGGCATTTCTCTTCTGCATGTTGGGACTGTATTTCTCAAGCATCACAAAGCGCACAATAATCGCAACCACCCTCTCGTATGTAACCCTGTTATTTCCCGCAATTGTTCTTGCAGTTCTATATTACATGCTCGACAATGGCGGCATCGACCTCTCGACGCCATCCATCGAAGCCCAGCGAATCATCATACTTTTTGCGTGGACTGCCCTTTCGACAAATCCGATCACTGCGGCCGCCATCACACAAATCATGTTCACCGAAGAACAAAATTATTTTGTGTTTTATCCTCCCGATTTTCCGCTCGCATTATTTTCCCCGTGGATACTTTATCTAACATTCGCCGCGGCAATGACTTTTTTCATGGTATGGTTAATTGTGTTTTACCTTAACCGTTATGAGCGATAAATAAAATGACAAGCATCAACACCCTCTCCCACATCCTGCAACAATGGATTCTCTGGCTTCGCCTGCAACGCGCATTGACCTGGGCTGTGCGCGGACTTGCCGCAGCGCTGGCAATATCCCTGCTGGCGGGCGGAGCGGGCCTGCTTCAAGCAAAATTATTAAAGCAGGAATTTCTCACGCTGGTGATTTTTTGCGTCGTCGCACTGCCTGTGGCGTTTGCGATTGCCGCCTACTTTTGGCGCATCCAAACCATTCAAGCCGCGCGATATTTCGACCGCGCCTTCCATCTCGAAGAACGCGTCAGCACAGCATTGGAATTGCAGGCTGAGAGTCATTCGGTGGAAATTATTCAAAAACAATTGGATGATGCGATAAGCGCTTCGCGCCGGATCAATCCCCGCCGTGACCTGCCTCTGCATCTCAAACAATTAGACATCGCCCTGGCAGTTTTCTTCACTTTGCTCATTGGCATCCTTTGGTTTCGCGGCGAGACTTTATTCAACGCCGCCAGCCAGCAACGCGCCGTCGAGGAAGCCATTGCCGCAGAGCAAACCAAAATCGAAGAAATCATCAAGGAAATCAACACCAGCGAGTCTTTGACCAACGAGCAAAAAGAAGCGCTTGCCAAACCGCTGGAAGACGCGCTGAAAGAGTTAAAAGATAATCCTTCAATGGAAGGCGCAGTTTCGACTCTGGTCAGCACAGGCGAGCAGTTGAAAGCGTTGGACAGTCAACAAGTGGCACAGACCCAGCAAGCATTGACTCAAACGGGCAGCTCGCTTGCCGCACAGGAAGGAACTCCGCTGGAAGCAGTAGGCAAAGATTTGGCAAAAGGACATTTTGCGGGTGCCGCCTCCAAACTGGCAAACATGGACTTGAGTCAGATGACTCCAGAACAGTTGCAAAAACTTGCCGAGCAGTTGGAGGCGATGGCAAGTTCGCTCGCGGCGACAAATCCGCAACTGGCACAGCAACTGATGGACGCGGCACAGGCAATCCGCAATGGCGATATGGCAGCCGCACAGCAGGCTATGTCTAGCGCAGCAAGTCAGATGGCGCAGGCAGGTCAGCAAGTCACTGCCGCGCAGATGGCAAATCAAGCGGCGGGTCAATTGCAACAGGGCGCGGAAAAAATCGTCGCGGCGGGCGGTGGACAAACTCCGTCACAGGGCGGCGCGATGGCGCAGGGGAATCAATCGGGTGGGCAAAACAACGGGGGCGGCGGGTCAGGCTCAGGGTCAGGGTCTGCGCCGCAGAGCAACCAGTCTGGGGGCGAAGCATCCAGCTCTCCCATTCCCCAAAATAACGGCGCGGTTGATGGCGGCGAATCGGCTTACGAACAAATCTACGCTCCCGCGCTTTTGGGCGGCGCGGGCGGAGACATGCTCGGCGTGCCCACCTCGGGTGAAGACGGCGAAGTGATTGGCACCAGCCCAACAACAGCCGAAGACGGCGAAAGCCTCGTGCCGTACACCGAAGTGTATTCGCAGTATAACCAGTTCAACCGTCAGGCGCTGGAAAATGGAGAAGTGCCTGTACAATTTATGGATTTGATTCGAAATTATTTTGGTTCGTTGCAGCCGTAGGGCTGGGGCGTGTTACGTGTAGCTTGTTGCGTAAGATCACGGAACAAGCTACACGTAACACGGATTAAATCAAGGAGCAAGGATGACACTTTCTACAGAAAACTTTGTTGAATATGCTAATCGAGTTGAAACCGAAGTCGGGCGCGTGATCGTCGGACAGGGCGAGGTGGTGCGGCATGTGTTGGTGAGCATCCTCGCGGGCGGACATGTGCTGCTGGAAGGCGTGCCTGGCTTGGGCAAGACGATGTTGATCCGCACGCTGGGACAGGCGCTGGATTTGAAATTTTCGCGCATCCAGTTCACCCCTGACCTGATGCCTGCCGACATCGTCGGGACAGAGATACTCAGCGACGAAGACGGCAGGCGCGAGTTTCGCTTTCGACAGGGACCCTTGTTTGCAAATCTGGTTCTCGCAGACGAAGTCAACCGCGCCACGCCGAAGACTCAATCTGCCCTGCTCGAAGCCATGCAGGAAGCGTCGGTCACCGTGGCACAGCAGACTTATCAACTGGAACAGCCTTTCTTCGTGATGGCGACTCAAAATCCGCTGGAGATGGAAGGGACGTATCCACTGCCCGAAGCGCAGCTTGACCGCTTCTTCTTCAAGGTCAACGTGGACTTGCCCAACGTCAGTGAGATGGTCGAGATTTTAGATCGCACCACAGGCAAGGAATCGCCTGCCGCAAACAAAGCCGTCAGCGGCGCGGACATCGTCGAAATGCGCGCGCTGGCGCGGACAGTTCCCATCGCCTCACACGTCAAGGAATACATTGCCAAACTCATGCTCGCCACACATCCCGAAGACCCAAACGCATCTCCGCTGGTGAAGAAATATGTCCGCTACGGAGTCTCCCCACGCGGCGGGCAGGCGCTGGTGCTTGGGGCAAAAGTCACCGCGCTCATGGCGGGAAGATATAACGTAGCGTTCGAGGATGTCCATGCGGTTGCGAAGGCAGCGCTAAGGCATCGGCTTTTACTCAATTTTGACGGGCTGGCGGAGGGAGTCAAGGCGGATGATGTGGTTGATGAACTTGTCAAGGCAAGGATGAATGATGAAGGATGAGGGATGAATAAGTTCAAGAACAAAAAAGGCGAAAATGGAAAGTAAAGCTCCCCAAGATTTGCGAACGCGGACGTCGGATTTTGCCCTGCGGATTGTCAAACTTTACTCAAGTCTGCCGAAGACGACCGAGGCTCAAGTTCTCGGCAAACAAGTTTTGCGCTCTGGAACATCTGTCGGCGCGAATTACCGCGAAGGACACCGCGCAAAATCTGATCCTGATATCGTCAATAAATTTGAGACCGTTTTGCAGGAACTAGACGAAACCGATTATTGGCTTGACCTGCTTGTGCGAAGCGGCATTCTCCCAACCTCAAAAGCCGAAGCGCTCATCAAAGAAACCAACGAACTCATTGCGATCTTCACCACCATCGTCACCAAAATCAAGAAACGAATGGGGAGGATTTAGATTTTTTCTTCATCCTTCATCATTCATCCCTCATCCTTATGATTTTCACCGAATCCACCCTCCGCAAGCTAAACCAACTCACCCTCGTCGCATCGCGCGTGCGCTCGGGCGCGATCAAAGGCGAGCGGCGTTCTTCGCATCGCGGCAGCAGTGTGGAGTTCGCGGACTATCGCAACTACACCGCAGGCGATGACCTGCGCCGTCTCGACTGGAATATCTACGCACGGCTGGAAAAGCCTTTCATCAAATTACTGGAGGAAGAGGAAGACCTCGCGGTGTACGTCTTGATTGACGGTTCCCGCTCAATGGATTGGGGCGACGGTGAAGGACACAAATTCAGCTACGCCCTGAAACTTGCGGCGGGCATCGGCTCAATCGCGCTCAGTTCTGGCGATTTGCTCTCGGTCGGATTTCTGCAAGGCGGGCGCGTCGCCGCGGAGTTCAGTCCCTCTCGCGGAGGATACGCGCTGCCGCGCCTGTTCAAGTTTTTGGAATCACTCGAAGCCAAAGCGGACACCGATCTGAATGCCTCGTTGAAAGCATATTCCATCCCGCCGCGCCGCGCTGGCTTGGTGGTTCTCATCTCCGACCTGTTCGCCGCGGATGGATACGAATCAGGCTTGCGTCAACTGCTCAGCCGTGGACACGAAGCCGCGTTGATCCACATCCTCTCGCCCGATGAAGTTGACCCGCCCCTCGCAGGCGACCTGCAACTGGTGGACATCGAAACGGACTTCCAACAGGATGTCTCAATTGACGGCGGTTTGCGTAATCTGTACAAAGCCCGCGTCTGCGACTGGATTCAGTCCATCCAAACCGACTGCCGCAAACACGGAATCCGCTATTTGGATCTGGTCACCAGCCAGCCGTGGGAAGAAGCGCTCCTGCTCGAAATGCGTCGCACTGGAATGGTGAAATAGTTACACTGGTGGTCGAGTAGCCCCGAATGCTCTTTGAGGGGCGTATCGAGACCACCGAGTTACAAAAGCAACTTGAAACATGGTGGTCTCGATACGGGCAAGAAAAGCATTTGCCCTACTCGACCACCAGAGTATATAAAACAACCATGCAGTTCCTCACCCCGCTCGCCTTCGCTCTCTCCGCATTAGCAATTCCCATCATATTGCTATACATGCTCAAACTGCGCCGCAAGCAGACTCAGGTCTCTTCGACGATGTTGTGGGAAAAACTTCTGCGCGAGAAGCAAGCCAACGCGCCGTGGCAAAAACTCAAACGCAATCTTTTATTATTTCTGCAATTGTTGATTCTCGCCGCGCTGGTGGCGGCATTGGCTCGCCCCGCGCTGGAGACAAAAGTCGTCACCTCGGGTTCGGTCATCGTCATGC
>DYDH01000132.1:12634-12965 GCA_020717985.1 Herpetosiphon sp.
CGTTTTGAAGAGGCGCGCAAGTCCGTGCTGACTCTCATCAACGGGCTGACCAGCGACTCCGCCATGACCCTGATTCTGGCGGCGCAGACTCCGCAAACCCTCATTGCCTCCGAGACAGACAAGTCCCTGCTGAAGGCGGTGCTCTCGAAAGCGGAAGTCACCCAGGGCAGCGCGGATTGGTCAGCCGCATTCGCGCTGGCGGCGGGAGCGACCCGCAACGACGCCAAATCCACGGTGGTCATCGTCTCCGACGGCGGACTTCCCGAAAGTGGCTTACCGTCCCTGCCAGGCGAGGTGCGCTACATCCCCATCGGTCAATCGGATAACAATC
>DYDH01000417.1 GCA_020717985.1 Herpetosiphon sp.
CATACGATCAGGATCAAGACTGATTCCACGGGGGTGATCACAGAGAGCAACGAGAGCGACAACGAGTACACCAAGACAATCACAGTTCTGGCGACGCCCACGCAGCCGAACCTGACACCATGCCAGCCGTCGGGGTGGTCTGACAAGATTGTGGTTTCGAAGGCGACGGGAACGAACACGGACAGCAGTCCGTTGTACACGACGGATACGTTGTACGTGGACTGGGCGGTGCTCAACAACGGGACGGGGACCACGGCGGTGCGGTTTTATACGGAATTGTATGTGGATGGCGTGCTGAAGGCCACCTGGTACACGGATCCGCCCCTGAACGTCAATTACTACACTGGGTCCCTGGATTATTCGCTTGGGACACTTGCGGCCGGGACGCATACGATCCGGATCAAGACTGATTCCACGGGGGTGATCACAGAGGGCAATGAGAGCGACAACGAGTACACCAAGACAATCACAGTTACGGCGACGTCCGCTTCCCTGAAGCTGTATAGCCGGGGAACAACTAGCATAACCGGTACTAACCTTGCGGCACGATTCCCGTCTGGAATACCCATGTCGTATGAGTTTACCGTTGGTTCATCGAAATACATCATCACGAATGTCAAGAGCAGTACGGATGGCACCATAAACATTCCCGCTGTATACACAAGTGGAACGACCACGTATGCGTCAAATGATATAAGCTCCCGCAGTACCATCAAGATTACGGACGCGTCCGGTTCTCTGTCTTCCTCCGGGGCATCCATTGCCGTTGCCGCCTGGGATGTCAACGGGATTTCGATTTCTGAGTCCGGGAGTGCCACCCCGCTAAAGCTTTACAGCTATGCGACGACGACGATATCCGGCACTGACCTTATGGCCCGTTTCCCAACTAGTACACCTGTTTTATACGAGTTTACTATCGGATCATCGCAGTATATAGTCACGAATGTAACCAGCAATACGGCAGGCACCTTAACTATTCCAAGCGTATACACAAGCGGTGTGGCTGGGGGAATATAAATGAACCGCTCAATTCCATGTGGCCGATTCATGCTGCATGAGTTCCTCGTTAAAGAAGCAAACAGATGGTTTTACCAGGCAGGGCAATTCATTCACATGCCAGGCAATGATGAAGAATCACAAATTCACACAACCGGTAGAACAATAGAAAAATGAAAACATCAATATGAAAATACCAATTCACAGAAAATTAAAGGCTACTGGATATTTATTCTTTCTAGTGATGCTTCACCTCTCACCGGGAGAAGTTCATTCAGCAAACTGGCAACTCGTTTGGTCGGATGAATTCAACGGAAGTATCAGCTCCGATTGGTCATTTGAAACCGGCAACGGATCGGGTGGCTGGGGCAACAATGAACAAGAATACTATCAGTCCCAAAATGCCACAATAGAAAATGACATGCTTGTTATCACCGCGAACAAGGAATCGGTCGGAGGTTTTAATTATACGTCGGCGCGAATGAAAACCCAGGGGCATCAATCCTGGAAGTATGGGAAAATAGTCGCGCGGATTGCTATGCCCTCTTTTCAAGGCCAATGGCCTGCCTTTTGGATGTTGGGCGATAACATTGGACCCGTCGGCTGGCCCACCTGTGGTGAAATTGACATCATGGAGCAGATCAACACGGCCAATACTGTCTATGGCTCGACCCACTGGTTGGCCAATGGTGCGCAGGCCGATTTCAGCGCAAACACTAACGCGGCGATCTCAAGTTTTCATGAATACTCAATCGAATGGGATTCCCAGTATATCAAGTGGTTTGTTGATGGCAACCAATACAACCAGTTCTTCATTGGTGGCAATACCGGCGGAACAACAGCATTTAACGAGAATAAATTCTTCATCCTGCTTAACCTAGCTATTGGAGGCGAATTCCCCGGAAATACCATTGGTGACAGCTTGTTGCCGGCAAAAATGTATGTCGATTATGTGCGCGTTTATCAAGATTTGCCTATGCCGTATTTCCGAATTGTATCCAATTCCATCGGTTCCCGGAACTCGATTAAGATTACCGATATGTCCGGTTCTTTGTCTTCTACCGGTGCAACCATTACCGTTTCTGCCTGGGATGTCAACGGAAATTCAATTTCCGAATCCGGCTCCGCCGCTTCCCTGAAGCTGTATAGCAATGGCACAACGACTATCCCGGGTTCTGAACTATCAGCACGCTTCACTGACGGCACACCAATTCTGTATGCGTTGAGCGCTGGCTCTTCCAAGTATATCATCACGAATGTCAAGAGCAGCTCGGATGGCACCCTGAACGTTCCCAAT
>DYDH01000418.1 GCA_020717985.1 Herpetosiphon sp.
TTGGGGTAGGGCAAGGTTGATTCAGGCAGAGTTTATTAGCCGCCTGTGTCACCAAATCAGCCAAAGGCGGAATGGCGCCAGTGCCGGTAATCCGGTCGCGCATATAGGCATAGAAACTGACGTCCAATTTTCTGGCAGTTTCAGCCAGGGTCATGAAAGTATCCCAGGCATGCTTGCCCATTTCTGTACGCGGACCAAAACTGACATCCCGCTTACGCACCCTTCGTCTGCCTCCCAACTCTGAGGCGTTGTTGTGTAAGGGAAGTTCGGGGTGTTTCAAAACCAATAGCAAGGATGTTTTCTTGGCTCTGGTTTTTTCAATGCGCTCATCCAAGGCTTCGTATCCGGTTTGGGTGGCGAATAAAGCGTCAAAAACGGATTCCAATCGGACGCATTCTGTCGCGCTGGGATTTTGTTTGTAGTCGAGCAGTTCGTGGTAGTAATCCCAGTAGCGTTTCAGGAAGCCGTTCAATAGTTCACGATGGAGCGGCACAACCGGGTGCAGTTTTTTGTAAGGACGCCCATCATGTACCCAACACAGCGCCAACCAGCGGGTCAGTTTATTATATTGGGGCGCGTCATCGCAAACCAGCGTTTCAATCACGGGCCAGTCGGTTTCCGCCCAGTAAGCCGCAATCGCGGCGGCATCGAGGATTTCCTTGCGCTGTTGTTTTCCCAAGTCGGGCAGCAAGCAGGTCAAGTGTTCCTGAAAATTGGTCTGATCCAGTTCCAGCTCACTACAACAGGCTGCCAACGTTTGGCGTGTCGCCTGCGAGAGTTGGACGTTGACCAAGCAATCCAAGGCATTCTGGTTGAAGCGAAAGCGGCGCGGACGCCCATTGCGCAGCACATCCAGCACACTCAAGCGGTCTTTGTGCGGCAAAGTGCGGTACACGGTATACACCGGGTTGCAAACCACGTGACAGTTCTGGTTCTGTCCGTTCACACGGGTTGTCGTCGAATCGCTTTGCTGCCAGGTTGAACTGCGTAGCCCGCTTTCATATACCGCATCACTTTCAGCGTGAAACTCATCCTGGTCTTCGATCAGCAGATGGGATAACTGTCCTTTGGACATCCGCAGTCCGGTATCCTTGAAGAACTCTAATATTTTCGGCTCACTCGCACTCATTCCAAAATACAACGCAGGGATGAGCGCTTTGACGCCGGGACCAAACTGCCCTTCGTATCCGCGTGGCAGTTTTGCCAGATAGGTCTTTCCGCTGGAAGCCGAGTAGTACTTCGCTTTCCGAAAGAGTATATTGTCGGTCTTCAACTGGAGGTCTTGCGTCACCACTTCGACATAGCCTTTGAATTCGGCATCCAATGGCAACTCTTCCGGCTTGCCCTTCACCACTTCTTCGCGGTCAATCTTAATCTCGGCTTTCTTGCTCGACTTGTGGCGTGGGCGTGGTCGCTTGCGTTCTTTTTCCGACGAATGCTGAGAAGGCTCTTCGCCTTTCCGTTTGTTTGCCTTGATATTTGGCTTCCCCTGCTCCCCTTTCAGATGGTTATTTTCATCTCGCAAGACTTGGTTCTCTGCGCGCAGGTCGCGCAAATCCGCTGATAATTTCTCAATCAGATTCAGCAACCGCCGAATCAATTGCCGGGCGTTTTCATCTTGGATCGCGCTGAGCTCGATGTCTTCTAACATGTCTCCGAGTTTACTTCATAGTTTTCCTGTGAGATACTGTATTTCTGTCAACTTTTTCAGGACATCAGTTCTTGATTTTTTAGCGAAATACCTTCCGCACCCCTGCCAAGCCTGCCCCTATTGATTGAGATGATACCTTTTTTTCCATATATGGCCGTACCTGTTTTGAGGCTTCCCCTATTTATTGAGAAGATACCAGAATTCAAATTTCTACTCGTAATTTCTGCCAAAAAGTTTAGCAAATTATGCAACAAGCGGTAAATAGGGATTCGATTTTTTTTGCTACACTGGCCGCCATGAATTGATGCCCAAAGTCACGGCACTCGCGCACGGGCACTTCACGGATCACCAGGATGTGCCCGTTACTCCAGTCAATATAATCAATCTGTTTTATGACTGTGGAAGCGCCGCAAATGGGACATAAATGAGTTTGAGACATTATCTTTAGCTCTCTGGGATTTTCCGTGATTCGTAATTGCGGT
>DYDH01000133.1:0-932 GCA_020717985.1 Herpetosiphon sp.
ATTGTTCACCATTTCAGCCTCCATCCTCTTGCGATAAGAGTTTTTTTCATTTTACAGGTTTTGACAGGGAAAGACAATCGCGGCGGATTGTGATATCGATACGCGGATGCGCGTCTGGATGCGATTGTTCCCCATTTGCAGACGGTCAGTCCCTGCCTCAGCGCTTCGCGTGGAAACCCATCGGGCTGAGGCAGGACTTTATTCCACTTCTACTTCAACTCCCGCCGCAATTTCTCCGCGACCGTGCGCAGGGATTTGATGCGGGCAAAGTATTTATCATTGGCTTCCACCAGCGTCCAGGGAGAATCGGGCGTGCTGGTCTTCAACAGCATCTCCTCCGCGGCGGTGATGTAATCCTCCCATTTGCCGCGATTGCGCCAATCCTCATCGGTGATCTTCCATGTTTTGTAATTGGTGCGCGTGCGTTCCTTGAAACGGCGCAGTTGTTCCTGCTTGCTGATGTGCATCCAGAATTTAAGGACGATGGTGCCAAAGTCGGTGAGTTGGCGCTCGAACTGATTGATCTCGCTATACGCGCGACGCCAATCCGCTTCGGTGCAAAACCCTTCCAGGCGTTCCACCAATACGCGCCCATACCATGAGCGATCAAAGATGGCGATCTGTCCCTGTTCGGGCAGTCGCCGCCAAAACCGATACAGATAATGACGCTCTTTTTCTTCGCCCGACGGCGCGGAAATTGGCCAGACCACATAGCCGCGCGGATCGATGCGTTCGGTCAGGCGCTTGATCGTGCCGCCCTTGCCCGAGGCATCCATGCCTTCAAAGACAATCACCACGGGGCGCTTCTGTGCATAGACTTGAAAGGCGAGTTCATGCAACTCAGCCTGCAAAGCCTTGAGCTGCTTATCGTATTCATCGCGCTCAGTTGCCAGTGTAAGATCAAGACGCTCAAGCATTGACGGCTCCTTTCA
>DYDH01000133.1:968-7476 GCA_020717985.1 Herpetosiphon sp.
CCGAAGAGGCGGGCAATCCCAGGCGCGCTTCGAGCGCAGCGATGATCGTTTCAAAGACCTTGATACGCATGTAATAACGATCGGTTGCTTCGACAATCGTCCAGGGCGCGTGCGGCGAATCAGTCCGCGCGATCATGTCTTCGACAAAGCCCGCATATTTTTCATAGCGCTTGTTTTGCAGTTCATCTTCCACTCCCACCTGCCAGACTGTCAGCTTGTCCTTGCGCAATTTTTTGATGCGTTTCGTCTGATCCGCTTCGCCGATGTGCAGCCAGAATTTTAAGATGACCGTTCCATCGGCAGCCAGCATCTCTTCAAATTCGGCAATATCCTGGTACGCGGCGCGCAGCTCATCCTTGTTGATCGTCTTGTTCAAGCGATCAATCAATACCCTGCGATACCATGCTGTGTCGAACGCGACCATTTGCCCGCGGGCAGGGATCTTGAGCCAAAAGCGCCACATCCACGGATAACGCAACTCGGCGGTGCGCGGCGGTGTGATCGGGACGACGCGGAAGCCGCGCGGGTCCAATCGCTCCGCGAGCAAACTGATCAATCGTCCCTTGCCCGTGGCTGCCCAGCCCTCGAACACAATGATGACTGGAACTTTCTCGTCGAAGACCGCGTGTTCCAATTCATACAGGCGCTGCTGCAACGGTCTTAATCGTTTTTTATATTCCTCTTGTTCCAAAGCCAGATCGAGGTTGACGTATTCAAGCATGGAGAACTCCATTCTGTCGGTTTGATACCCAGGGGGCATTATATAACTTGATTGTTGACTGAGCGGACATTTTAATTGCTCAATCTTTCCAAGGTCTTCTTTCTTAGTCAAGATATTTTTCTGTGTTGATATCTTTCCAAATCTCAGCATGTAGACCTTGCATGTGGTCTGCGTTAATTTTAGACTGTGGAATCAAAATCAGCATCCCATCTTGCACATTAACAAGAAAATAATCGCCAGTTTTGATTTTCAACTTCTCCCGCACTCTACGTGGAAGAGTAATTTGATTCCTTCCATTGACTTTTACTCCAAGGCGCTTAACCGCCACCGAGTGTGTCTTCTTGAGAAGTTTTTCTTCTTTCAAGAAATCATCGAAGTTGCTTCCGAGGTGTTTTTTGTTCATGGCGTAATTTTACCGTTTTTCTATCCCAAACGACTCACAAACCGCCCCCACCCCGACGCTTATAACCATGTTCCCTCCCTTTTCCTTTTCTGTTGCAAAACTTATATACCCAAGCCTTCTGTTATTTTGATAATTTGGTCAAATATGTTATCAAGGTATTGTTTCAAAATCTCTTTTTCTTTCTTCTTCAATGGACTTGCTTTGTTACCAGTATGCTTATCATAAGGATGGGAACCTGGCACTGAATTTCTTCTATTGTGTGTCTTTTGCAAACCATCTTGCAAGATAGGAAAAGCTGATTTGAAATTTGGATTGCCCAATAAAACGCCATAATCAAGGCGTTTGCCATTTCTGTCAACTAATGAAATTGCGCCTGAAGCATTTTTATTAGCTAAAAAGATTTGTAAAGACAGAAACATAATTTCATTGAACGCATCTTGATAATTTAGCCAAGATGAAAAATGAAATTCAAAATGAGAATCAGCAAACTTGAGTTCCATAAACGCATGGTCATATTCGCCTTGTAAAAGGTCTTTCCATTTATTCCACTTTTTAACAGAATATCTTTTGGCAATCAAATTTCCTATAGCATCGGGACTTGGAATGATATGTCCGCTTATTCCTGCGGCGTTATAGACTTGTTGCGCCACAACAGGAAATTGAGCAGGATTTTTTCCGAAAGAATTAAGATTTACTCCCGATTCAACTAACGGTCTTACTAAGCCCAAGTATGTATCTGGCAATGTGCGAGATAAAAATACTTTACTGGTTTCTATACCACCGCTAGTACTAATTTGTAGATACGGAGCAACCAGCGCCTGTACAAGTGATTTTTTCTCATACATAATCCATTTTTCATAATCACCAAGACCTATCTTATCGCATTGGCAAAGGAAAATATAAACGCCAAACTTAGAGGCTGTTCCGCTGTTCGGATTTCTTACCGTATCAATAGCCAGTTGAACTAACTGACTCAGCTCGGATTTACTACCCATGCGTGCCACAAGTTTCCAGAGTTCCCCTTGGACGTAATCATATGGATATTTTGATTCAAGCAGCCGAGTAGCTAGCGAAACAATACCAATACTTCTTTGATAATTTTCTAGAAAAGCCACGTAAGCATCTGTATGCTCAGGGTAATGTTCCCAAGTTCCTAAAACGATTTTCAAAATATCTTCTGACTGATGTGTACGAAATAAGATGTATCGAAAAAGAGTTCTGTCTTTTACTTCAATCTTGTCTTTTATCTCAACAGCATCGAGAACTCTCTTTTCGGCAGCTGTCTTGGACAAAGCGGATCCACTTCCATTGTCAAAATATGACTTGACATCAGGAATTCCTTCAACTAATTCATCAGCAGAAGAAACTTTCTTAATTTTTGTTTTATCTGAATTTGGAATCAAACCTCTGCTTTTACACAGAATATCCAAATAAACCAATGCTTGCCGCACTTCGAGTTCTGTTTTTCCAAGTATGCGAACATCATCCACATATCGAAAATAGGAATATTGCTCAGACAGCTTCTCGTCAATGGCGAGAAGAATGCACTCTGCTAAAAAGTCAGATGCCATCGGGCCTTGAGGGATCCCATGACTATGTTGGTCACTTTCTTTATCTGAACTCCAGATTTTTAGCCAGCCTTTCGTGTTAATATATAAATCACCTTTTGTATTCGTTGATAAAACCTTCAATAATATTTCGTGGGGGATGGTGTCGTAAAACGCAGAAATGTCAAAGGTTGCAATCCAGACATATCCACCTTTGAATTTTGACTTCAAATTCCTCTTAAGTTGAGAGTAGCCCAATTGCCATTTTTCCAAAAAGAACGGTGAATCTTTCTTTCCAAGTTTATTGCTGTAAACGTATTTTCCGGCCAGTTTATTTCTTTTCTCCCTGACTTTCTCTGCAAATAAATTGGCGAGAGCTTGATATACGATTTGGTCTTCAATTGGCAAAAGGGTTATAGGTCTTTGTAACCCTGATGGCTTAGGTACATAAAATCGAATAGGAGATTGTGCTGTATACTCACTGTTTGCCAATCTTCTTTGCAAATCTTCAATGTTTTTATCAAAACTCAACTCGTATGCTTCGAGAATATGACGAAAGAAGGTTTTGTAACGCGCATCACTTGATGAAGTTATGCGTCGCCAAGCTAATAGCAAATTCTTTTTAGTAATGAGTTTTGAAAAATTCATAATAAAAAACAGCCCTGTATAATTACGGGACGATGTCCCTGCCTTTGGGGTGTTCCATTTCTGATTAAATTTATCTGTCTATTTGCGGGATTGAAGAATTAGCGTCAACCGCTTATCTGGTCTCATTAGCTCACTTTGCCAAGTAAAACCTCCACTTGGGTTTATTTCCCAAAAACTTGTTTTATATTGTTCTAAATCAAAGTGAATTCGCTGATCGTCTTTAGCCCCACGAAAATGATCTTTACGACATGTTGCTACAAGGGGAATGCCTAAGCCAACAGCATAGCCAACTTCAAAATAAACAGATGGGCGAGCATAAGTTAAGTCCGCAATTACGCAAGCAGCAACGGTTATTCCTTCCATTATTTTTTCAGTTATGGTTTGATGAGGCTCAGTCATATCCACGCGCACAGGCTTGTAGCCAAGATTCTCGCAGGCATCTGCGAGATGAGAATTATACAATTCATCCACATCCGAATATCCAAACGCACACGCGATAAAAACGGTAGTCTGTAAGGAATGTTTAGGGCGAAGAATTAATCTTCTGTTTTCTTGAATGGCCTTTGCTAAGCGACTCCCCTCTTCTGTAAGAACTAACCATATGCCTTGTCGCCCTCTAAGTAAACCTCTTGTGAGAAGCCCTATAAATTCCAATCCTTGAATATCCTTTTCCAAATCCTTAATTGGCATATCCGTTTGTAGCACTTGCAAATTCATATAGGGAAGAATTTTTGCTACATCAATTTTAACCGCATCATCATGTAGAAAACTCGTTAAATAATAGAGTTTCTCTAACCGAGCAATTGTGAGTTCTCCTCCCTCTTGGTATATCAATCCCAATATTATTTGGTGTTGTTCAGATAATGTGAAATCTATTTTCATAAAATAATCCCATTGTTCTGTAAGGGACGACCCACCACACCCTCGGATCGTCCCAATTACTAATCCCTAATTACCAATTACCTACAACTTCGCAAACCTTGACACCACCTTCGCCGCCGTGGTGGGACGTTTCTATTTTACTGCTTAACGTACAACATTCTGTAATATTGTTCAGACCAAACTACAAGGAAAACACGACATTTCTATTGCAATTGTGCGGTTTTCCTTGTAAAACATGGACAAAGAACATTACCGCCATCTGTTTTTCCATTTCTTGTTGAAGACAGCGCCCTGTTGTCTGGCATTCATCACGGGGAGAAAAAACTCCTTTATTGCTTTGAGTACGTCCTTCATCTCCGTTACATTTTCAACTTTGAGTTTTCTTATGAAGGCGTTCCATTGTATCGTTTTATTTTCCAAAAAGGCGTCTGAGAAAATAATATGGTCTTCCCGGGGAAGTTCTGTGTCCCTGTTTTGGAAGGTCTTTTCGAGCGCGGCTTGTATGACTTCACCGTCAAATTCAGATTGCCCAAGCAAACTCCAAATATCGTAAAAGTCTTTCATACGGCTGTTTGCCATACCCAAAACGATCATTGCCTGAAATTTCTCCGCAATGACCGTCTCTCGCGGATAACCGTATAAACATGGGGCTGGGTGGTCGAGCAGGGTCGGGTAATTCAATTTTTCAGGAGCAGGCGTGACCACATCCGCGAAGCCAATGTCAATTTGAATAGGGAATTTTGTTTTTCCCAAGTGAGCAAAGGCCGTGATGCGGATGCCAGCGTAGTCGGCGTCCTCCTTGATGTACTCAGATTGTAAAAGGTCGTCAAATTCCAGACCATCCGCTTCGATTTTCAAGCTGCAAATATCGCGAAAAATTTCCGTTACGGATTCGATCTCGTTGGATGTATGCCCAAGCAGGTCGATATCACGCGTGGGGCGCAGGCTTGTCATTCCCCACACATTGAACATCAACGCGCCTTTGAGGATAAATTTGTGAGCATGTTCCGATATGGAAAGTCTGTATAAGAGTCTTTCGATGCCATAGTATTGCAGCAACTCATTGAAAGACCGTCCTGTTTCATGCGATTTATTCAACAATCTTTGATGAATCGAAGCGGGCAGGTTGCGCTTTTCAGTGTTCATGCCAATGCCTCCAGGTAGGGAAGTATGACCCGCTCTACGCGGTTGACCCGCGCAAAACGCAAAATTTGTTCGGGTTTACAAAGTCTCTGGCGCAATCCTTCTCGCAGCGCTTCCAATGCGACATCCATTCCGATTTTATTTCGGAACTTAAAGCAGTCTGCAATTGTTTTTGCGACGCCATACACCTTAACGTCCACGTTATCAATTGTATGTTTTTCGATCCCTGCTTTGAATGGCTCGGGGGAAATCCAAAAGAAACGCGTTGGCGGATGTTGAATACGCGGCTTCTCCGAATCCTTCGGTAGCGCCACATATACCTCATGCGGAATTTGCGTAGTGACCTGATGAAAATACAAAGCCGATATTAGGCAAATCACACCTTTTGGAATACGTAGCGACACGAGCGCAAGATCGGGGTCGCTCCATATTTGTTCGTCTGCAAGTCGGTACAGCCCGCGCCCTTCTTGAACCAGCAGCCCATCATCGCGCATCTGATACAGTGTGCGCGGTTGAATCCCCTGTGCAAAAATTTGAGCAGAGCGCATGACCTTATTATTTTCAAAAACTCGAAGAGCCGACTTAATTGCTGTATTCATAAAATTAACCTTGTTTATGTAAATCTATAGTTAATTCTATGCAATACGTCCAGAATGTCAAGTTAACAGAAGAACGACCCGCCACACCCTCGGGTCGTCCCAATTCCTAATCCCTAATCACCAATTACCTACAACTTCGCAAACCTACTCACCACCTTCGCCGCCGCAGCTACATCTTTTACTGCTTCTTCTTTTCCTCTTCCTGTTGACGCAGCTTTCGTTTCTCTGCCTGCTCCTGCTCCAATTGCAGTTGCTCTTGTTGTCGCAGCTTTTGTTTCTTTTCCTGTTCTTGCTCCAATTCTAGCCGTTCCTGATGGAGTCGTTTTTGTTTCTGTTCCTGTTGCTGCTCCAGTTGCAGCCGTTCCTGTTGCCGCACTTTTTGTTTCTGTTCTTGCTCAGCTTCTTCCTGTTGTTTCTGCGTCATCATGTTTCCTCTTTTAACACAGGCTCTCACATTATGTGAGAGCCTGTCTATATTACCTATAACTTCGCAAACCTACTCACCACCTTCGCCGCCGTGGCGGGACGATCCATTACGCCGCCTTGATGAATGAGGATTGGCGTG
>DYDH01000133.1:7535-12620 GCA_020717985.1 Herpetosiphon sp.
AATGGCGCAGGAGGTGACGAAGCCGATGCGTTCGCCGTTCGCGTTGACCACGGGGTCGCCGTTGTGTGCCATGCGGACTCGCTGGTCATCAAACGTAAAGCGGATGACCGCGCCCTTGCGTTCCTTCTCTCTCGCAACATAAGCGTCACGACCAATGAACCACGGTTTGTATGTTTTGACGTATGAACCAAATCCGCCTTCGGCCACACCCAAATCTCTGCCGTCGAATTTGCCTGAGCCAAGTCCCATTTCGTGACCGTACAACGGCAGACCTGCTTCGGTGCGGAGGCTGTCGCGCGCGCCCAAGCCGATGGGCTTGACGCCGAATTGCTCGCCCGCCTTCATCACCGCTAGCCAAAATTCCACGGCGCGTTCAGGGTGGACGAATAACTCAAACGCCATTTTCTCGCCGGTGTAGCCCGTGCGCGAAACGATCAAATCGAACCCGCCGATCACGGCATCACACAACTCGGTTCTCTTCAACTTCGCAACTCGTAACTTCGTATCCTCATCCATTCCCATCGCAAACAATATGTCGCGGCTCTTCGGTCCTTGCAGGGCAATGTCCACCCGCATGTCAGAACCAGCTTTCGGGTCGCGCAGGTTGCGGATTTCCGCTTCGTAGCCGAATGTCCGCGCCCACGGTCGCCCGCTGTCAATCATCACTTTTCCGTCGCGCACACTCTCAAGCCATGTGCGATCCTTATCATCGTTCGACGCGTTCACGACCACCAGATAATTATCCCAGCCGCGGCGATAGACGAGCGTGTCGTCAATCACATCCGCATCGGGCGTGAGGAAGTGCGAATACAAAGACTCGCCCGGCAGCAGCCCGCCGCAGTCGTTGCCGCAGACCGTATCGAGGAACGAAGCCGCATCCGCGCCGCGCACGTCGTACACGCCCATGTGCGAAACATCGAACAGCCCGGCCGCGTTGCGCGTGGCAAGATGCTCCTCGAAAATTCCCGTGTACTGCACCGGCATTTCCCAGCCCGCAAACGGGACCATTCTGCCGCCCAAGTCTCGATGGACTTGATTCAACGCCGTGCGTTGTAGGGGCGGAAGGCCTTCCGCCCCTACGGAGGATTCGTTCCAGACGAAAGGCGGCAGCGCTTCGCCCTTCGCGTTGGGGCTGACTCCAACAAACCAGGGTTTGACTCCGCCTTTGAGCGGCGGGACCGAGGCCGTCAATTTGGTTTTAATTTCATTTACCACAAACGCGCCCGGCATTCGCTTCGCGCTGAAATCTTTTTTGCCATCCAAATTAAAAGATGTGTATCCATCTGAAAGATCGCGCAGCCATGTAGCCACTGCGGACGCATTCTTGACAGGGACTGCCAATTGATAGGTGGTGTTATCCACGTTCTTCAACGTCCCGCTGATAACGCCTTTTGGAGTGGAAATTGATGTGATCTGGGTTTTGCCCTTCTTCAACACCGAGAGGTCGGAAGACACCGCGTAATCCAAAACCTGACGCGCGCGCTGTCCGCTCAATTCGTACACGCCCGAAGTGGACTTGTCATCAATATAATAAAAATGCGGATACCCGCTCTTCTTATATTTGAAATCAATGCCGGCGGATTCAGCTAACTTTCTAACCTTTAACTTGGCAGCATTCAACACAGCAAAATCCAGTTTGGCGCGGCGTTGCTTGCCTTTCTTCACAGTATCCACTGAATGAGGAGCGCAGGCTTCAAGCACATCTGCCATGATGTCTGCGAGGGCGCGGGTTTTCTTTTCATCGAATCCGCGCTGGGTGATCCACGGCGTACCGAGGCGAATACCCGAAGGGTCGGCAGAATTCTTGTCGCCAGGGATGGTGTTGCGGTTGACCACCACGCCGACAATGTCCAAAATGCGCGCGGCTTGGTCGCCGCTGAGTTTCGTGCCATCCTCGCCGACGACGGAAGTCACATCCACGTTCAGCATGTGACAATTTGTTCCCCCAAACGGAACACGAAACCCACGCAACACGAACTGATCTGCCATCGCCGCCGCGTTCTTGATGGTTTGCTCTTGCAACTTCTTGAATTGCTTGGTCTGCGCCAATTTGAATGCCACCGATAAACCGGCAAAGACATTCACATGCGGACCGCCCTGTTCCCCGGGGAAGACAGCCTTGTCAATCTTCTTGGCAATCGCTGGATCGGTGGTCATCAAGACTGCGCCGCGTGGGCCGTCGAGGCTCTTGTGGGTGGTAGACATGATGACATGGGCGAATCCCATTGGCGAAGGCACAACGCCTGCCGCAACGAGTCCGCCGATGTGTGAGATGTCGGTCAATAAATATGCGCCGACTTCATCGGCAATCTCGCGGAATTTCTTCCAGTCGGGAATCCATGAGTAGGATGAATATCCCGCGATCAACAGTTTGGGTTTGTTTTCCAAAGCCAGCGCGCGGATGGCTTCGTAGTCAATTTTTTCATTCTCGTCAATTGTGTAATGCACCGCCTTGAACCACTTGCCGCTGCGGTTGACAGACGAGCCATGTGAGAGATGTCCGCCGTGCAGCAGGTTGAGTCCCATCACGGTATCGCCGAGGGTCAACAATGCCTGATAAACCGCATTGTTGGCAGGTCCACCAGAGAGCGCCTGCACGTTGACGAAGATCTGGTCAGCGGTGTAACCGTTGGCTGCGAAAGTTTCAGCGGCGCGGCGGCGGGCGAGGGCTTCGACTGCGTCGGCATATTCCACGCCTTTGTAATAGCGCGGGTCGCCGCTGCGACGATAATGTCCAAGCCGTGCGGGGTAATCGAGAATCTCTTCCTCGGTCATCCAACGCGACTCTTCATCGGGGTAGCCTTCAGCGTAAATATTTTGGAAAGCGGAAGCCAGCGTCTCGCGCACAGCCATCGGCGCAGTCGATTCGCTGGGGATGAGGATCAATTTTCGGGCTTGCCGCTCAGCTTCCAGTTGAGTCAGCTCGAAAACGTCAGGGTCAAGTTTGGCTAGGTCGCCACGAAATAGAAAATCGGACATCATGAATCTCCTTGTATAAAACGGTCGGGTTTCGTGTTGGACACGAGTATTTACTTGTCAGACAACTTATATTGTAGGACGGGAAGGGGTGAAGGTCAAGTGGAAAATGGCATGTTGCGAAAATACGATGAGTGGTAACCAGCGCTCCTCCGTTAATCCACATGAACAAATTAGTGCTATTATATATTTAATAGTAAAAGGAGCGGATCATGAATATTTTTCTCTCCCATGTTGCAACTGAAGGGGTGCTTGCTCTTGTATTAAAAGACTGGATCCAGACAATTTTCAAGAACAGAATAAAAGTTTTCGTAAGCAGCGATTTGCATAATATTGCTGCGGGCGATATATGGTTGGTAAACCTGCGAAATGCATTAACCAATGCAAAACTCCTGGTGGTTTTGTGCAGTCCATATTCTGTAACAAGGCCATGGGTGAATTTTGAAACTGGCGGCGCCTGGTTCAAAAATATCCCGGTTATTCCGCTTTGCCATTCGGGGCAGGCGTTGGATAATCTGCCTTCGCCGCTTGTCTTTTTTCATGGACTGGATATTCATTCTTCCAACTTTCCTGATGAGTTGATACAAAACCTCATGATACGGGCAAAACTTCGAAAGAAGCCAAGGGTAGGTAAAAATAAAAAAGAGAAGATGAAGGAAGAAATCGCAGCCACGCTGCTTAGAATAAAAGTTGTCGCATCCAGCCGTACAACCAAACCCCATCAGGATAAGGTTGGCTTCATTCTGAGCAAGATCGCAACATCCAATACTGAGGATTGCACATGCGGCAAACTTGCCAAATCTCTGAAGGTGAATCCGAATGACCTGGATGTCTATTTGAGGCATTTGATCGACCGCAGGTTCATTACAAGGAATACCAATAGGGATGGAGATTGCTGGTATGCGACCACCAAGGCCGGAAGGGATTATCTTGTGCAACATGAGGACTTACTTGAGGGTAAATCCTCAGCTTGAATTGCCCTTGAGTTTGCCAGGAACTAAATCTTAGTATCGCTCTTTGGGGGTGAATTCCGGGATTCCATTGAAGATGGAATATGGTTTTTTTGCAGCATAACCCTGTATCCATCCACACAATTTCTTTATAAGCTGGTCACAGCCCGGTTACATGGCCCAGCTATCATGGGGGAAGGTTGGAGGCGCTTCAACCAAAAAAATAAAGAGGTGAAAATATATGAAAAAGAAAATATCAATCCTGATCGGCGCCATGGTGGCGGTTGCGATGTTGTTCGGCGCGGCAAAGGTGACGACTGCTTATGCACAGGACGGCACGCCAGCCACGCCTGTCGCAGGGCAGGACGGCGATAAACATGGTCACGGTGGACGCGGCATGGGCGAGTCGGAACTTGCCGCCGTTGCAACTGTCCTTGGCATGACCAGCGATGAAATTTCCACCGCGCTGAAAGATGGAAAAACCCTGGATGATCTGGCCACCACCGCAGGCGTGGACATCCAGGATGTACGAGACGCGATCAGCGCAGCTCATGCAGTGGAGATGCGCGCCAATATCGAAGCCGGTGTTGCCGATGGAACGATCTCACAGGAAAAAGCAGACTGGCTTTTGGAAGGACTCGATAAAGGTTATCTTGACGGTCCCGGCTTTGGTTTCGGCGGACCTCATGGTGGACAACCTGGTGACCAATCGGTCCCACCCACTCAACCTGCAAATCAATAAATAACGTGGCTGTTCAAAAAGAAAGGAGGTAACAAAAGAACAGGTGAAGGTTGACTCCCTTTCACCTGTTCTTTCTTTTCAGTGGTAATTCTTTGGCTGTTATTTTGATTTTTAGAACAATCTTAGCACAGCGGTACTTGCCAGCAGGAACAGCCATTGTGGGACAAAACTCAACGTAACCGTTGCAATCGCCGTGACGGCGGTGGTGATGTCCAGCCAGGGTTCGCGCTCGATGGTCGGGTCTCCTTCACGCATGTACATGTTGACCACGACTCGCAGGTAATAATATGCCGAGATGAGGGAGGTCAGCACGCCGATGACTGCAAGCCCCACGAATCCGCCTTCAATTGCGGAACTGAATAGATAAAACTTGCCGACCATTCCCAGCGTGGGCGGGAAGCCGATGAAGGAAAGCAT
>DYDH01000134.1 GCA_020717985.1 Herpetosiphon sp.
CACATCACGCTGCGCTTTGCAGATGGAATGATTGGCGGCGTGCCGATCTCCATTCAACCAGGCGATGTCTTGAAAATCCAGGGCTATCTGGTCCACAGGGAATACCAGGAAACGCTGCGAAAATTCCTGGACGAAGCCAATGCCATGAGCTTCCTCGATTATGTCGATCCTGCTGATCTATCCGCCTGGCGTTTGCTAACCCTCGAACGTCGCAACGGTTTGGTGAATGCGCGCTCGATGTCCCTGCTGGATGGCAATGGCAAGTTGATCGCTCATTTTGGCGAACCCATTCAGGAGAAAAGTCTGAACCGCACGCAGGTCGAAGGCATTGTCGCGCGTGTTTGGGAGTATCGCCATGATGATGGCTTGGACTTGTTTGCCCGCATCGCTGTTTACGATGAACATACGCCGATTGACTCAAAACGTGCTGGCAACTTTGGGCGCGCACGACGGGCGGCGCATTACATCACCATCCGTTTTTCAAACGGAAAAACATCCTCTGGAGCAACCATTCGCCTGCAAATGAAAATGCGTATCCGCGTCGTGGGCGAATTGCGCGACAAGGCGCAAGTCGTCACGCTGCGCGATGAATTACTCAAGACTGGTTCATCTGAAGTGGCTGCCATGATGCAGCGTGTGACGGACGCTGGACAACTGTCCGAGATCAAGAACCAGCAGGAAAGCCTGCACGTTCTGGCGAATGCGGTGGTGGTGTACTCCTCGAAAGGATGAATTATGAAGGATGAATAAGGGCAAGAGCAAAAGAACAAAAGACGTTCCTTGCCTCTTGCCACTTCTCATCACACGTAGCATTTCACCTTTGCCTTTTTCTTTGCTTTCTTCATCATTCATCCCTCATCCTTTTCTCTTCTCCTTTCCTCTCGGCGTTCAGCGCCCCGCCAGGTTCGTGACCTGGCAGAGGAACTGCCCAATCGGGCAAACAGGCACTGCTCCATAATCTTCTCCTCCTTTCTACTTTCCCTTGGATAACGGGCTACTCACATCGCGCGTTATCCATAGGCGAGTCTCTTTTGGGAGGCGATAGCCAGGCGCAGATGTTTGTCGGGAGCGGCTACTCGCTGCTCCCATCTTCATCCCGCGTGAACCGTATATCCAATGGAGCGGTTGGTCGTTATTTCGGGTTCGATCCCCGACGGGATGACTGAGTTGGTCGAATGATTGACTCCAAAAGATAGTAAACCTTTATCAGAAAATATTCGGAGCGAACCTTTGATGATGCCTGCACTTGGCTTGCATCTCACTGGCTCGCTCTTTTTGTTTCCCTGTAAAGTTTTTGCTATTTTTTGAAGCTTGGGCTAACCGCCCCTTCTGCCTTTTAGCGCTTTGCGCTTGTGATTAGAGTGGCCTTTCGGTCTCTATTCACTACTTTCAAATTCCATAATGAGGTGAATCCAATGAAACGTTCCATGTTCGTACTCCTGTCCCTGCTCGCGATCGCCGCGCTTTCCGCTTGCGCTCCGCAGGGGACGCCCACGCCTTCGGTTGCCGAGCTTCAAGCAACCGCGATGGCGAATGCCCAAACGCAGATCGCGTTGACCGCCGCTTCCATCCCGACCGCCACGCCGCTTCCACCCACGCCTATGCCCACTGCCATCCCTGTCCAACCGACCGTAATTGTTCAGCAACCGGTCGTGGCGCCACCGACTCAACCTGCTGTTCTTGCTCCAGCCGCCGCCATTCCCGGTGACGCCAGTGCAACTGCCGAGGACGAATGCGGTGGTCCGCTGAGCGAGGTGGATGGTCCGCTGGTTGATGTGACCTTCAACAACACGACCGACGGTGACTTATCCCTTTATCTTTATAGTTACAAAACTGAATTCGGCTGCGGCGTGGGAAATGTCTCCCTTGAACCGCTTGAATCGGTGACAACCAGTATCCCGAAGGGTTGTTACGACTTCTACGGCTGGATCACAGGTCCCAAGGATTCAACGCCTGCGGGCTACGGCTGCCTGACCTTCGACCAGACCGTTAAAGTCAAAAACGATACGTTGGTATACCCAGATCAAAAAAAGTAAGAATGACAGGCGAACCCGCCTGATATTCCGTTTGCTCCCAATCCCATTTTTTATGGGCTGAGGGAGCGGACAAAAGTGTCCATTGCCCCCTTGGCCAAGAAAGAGGTATGCAATGGCTGCTTTTATTTCCGGAACGTGGCAAGGTACGGCAATCCGAATTCCCGGTACGAAAAAAACTTTGAACGAGCAACAGTCTGCGCAGGTCGTGCAAGCGATCCTGCCGGTTCTGTCATGCAATGCTGCGAGTCAAGTTCGCCGTGTTATGGCGGGCGAAGCAGATACGCTGACTTTTGTTGCTCATGTCGAAGTTGCCGGGTTGATCGCTGGTTATCTCAAACGTGTTCCCCCCTTTTAGCAGGTCGCTATCCGCGTTCTGCTCCGAGAGGCGCATCTTTTGCGCCTCTCGAACTTGCGCGGAATCGCTGCTTTGCATACCCACATACGAAAGGACTCCTGCCTGAAAGCGGGAGTCCTTTTTATTTTCAAGAGGTGAAATATGAATGAGAGGCAACTATGCCCGTGACAATTCCATGCGCCATATGCGACGCTCCCATCGAAATCTGCCCGTCCCATGCTCCCAGGCGAGCAACCTGCTCCAAGCCCTGCCGTGTCTCATGGCAGCGAAAGTTTGAGATTGAACCCGATGAATTGTTGCTCGCTGTCTGGACTGAACCTGTCACGTCAGTTGCAGCTTCCTTCGATGTCAGCGACAAGGCAATTGAGAAACGCTGCAAACGATTGAACGTCCCCAAGCCGCCGCGCGGGTATTGGGCGAAGATCCAGAATGGCATCCCTCACAGGGAGGCTCTGTTCGAACTGGGCTGGCTGTGGGAGGAGATTGAAGAACTCGGTGAGAAGCTTGCTGTTGCGGAAGAAAGTGCGCGTGAGGAGGAGGTTGTTCCAGCCTGATTATCCGACATCAAAATAGATGAGAACATCAAGCCTAGCAGAAGTCTCCGCAGGCAAATCTAAATCGTCACAACGTTGTCCAGCAAGTCTGCGGCGCGCTGCTTCTCTTCAAGCTTTGGACTGCCATATTTCATAGTTGTCTCAAGCGAGTGACCAGCCATTTCGGCGCGCACTTCGGCGCTTACTCCGGCTTTTCGCAACATGTAAAGATAGGTGTGGCGCAGGATGTGGGGCGTAACGGCGACCGGTGGCTCCAGGCGATCCAGTCCAGCCTGCTGACCCGCCTCCGCCACCATCATCTGCATCGAGCGCATGGATAATCGCTTAAATGTTCCACGGCGCAGTTCCACGAAAAGAGCATCGTGATTGATCGAATACTCTGAACGCACCTTGAGCCACTCGGTCAATGCCTCACGCGCTGCTTTCGGCAAAGGCACGTCGCGCTCCTTGGCGTTCTTGCCCTTGCGAATGTGTAATATTCCCGACCGTGGATAAATCTCGATATCGCCGAGATTGAGCGCATAAGTTTCTTCAACACGCGGACCGGCATACAGCATGAGAAATGCGATCGCCTTGTCACGCGCCAGGCGTTTTGGAGCAAGGGTCTCCTTGGTTCGTTTTCGTTTGGTGACTTTATTCAGCCAGGGTGAAAGAAACGCAAATTCAAACTGTGCGCGCTGGTCATCGTCGAGTCCTTTGGGATCGGATTGCTTTTTGATCGGCAGGCGCAATCCTCGTGTGGGGTCGTGTTGGATCACCTCGAGTGCGTTCAGGTAATCCGAAAAGGAACGCAGACTTGCGGCATGCCGCAGAATAGTGGATGCGGTGTATTTTCGTTCTGTTTCCAGCCAGGTTAGAAAGTCCTGTAGTTTTTTCTTATTCAGCAGGAATGGATTATTCTTTAAATGTTCGATATCAAATTTCACCGCATGTACTTGTTCCCACCAGCGCAGGAAGATCGAAATATCGTACATATAGCCTCTAATTGTTTTATCAGCCACGCCCAGGCTGTGTCGGGTGGGGAGCGGGCTGGATTGTATGTGGGTTTGAAAATCCAGCAAAATTTGTTCAGTGTTGGACATGTGATAATTTCTCCATTTTGGGCTAAATGCGCGATTCACAAAGCATGAACTTTAATTGCTTTCCGAATTTAGCGAAGTGAATATGACATCTTATTTGGCATTTTTGAGCCATTTTATGCCCCGATTATATACTAATACTTCGTACAGTTATAGTTGTACGAAGTCTAAATCACACAAAAGCGATACGCTTTTTCAGCAATTTTGATGTCGTGTCTCAAAGATATTGAGACTGGCTCGCTTGCGGATGGCAAATTCACGAGGAAATTAAGCCAGTCGCGTTATATGTGAGACACGACAATAAATTTTACGATGAGATCATATGAAATTCGATTGTAATAAACCTGTATCCCGCTCATTCGCTTGTGGGAAATATCCAGTTCTAATATCTTGAACAAATTTTCATTGGGAGATTCCCCAAATTGTTACAGTGGTCTTTGTTGATACCGTCGCAAACGTGCTAATATCTGGTGAATACGACATATAAATAGTTGGTCCAATATCAATATTTCCTTTGATTTCCCTGTCTACAATGTCTATCAAGAGTAGTTTTCCTTTATGATCTTTATATGTACCAATTAATACCCGACCGTCAGGGGAAATAACAATATCGTCAATTGCGTCATCAAGCGGAATTCTGATTGGGGCAGTTTGGTTATAAGGGAAATCCCAAATTAAGATTCTAAATCGCCATCTATTGTTTTCAGGATTAAGCCATTCACCAGCGCCGATAAGGAATAAACCATTGGGGGAGAAAGATACGTCACCCAAGTCCCTTGTGTCTCCAGCGTTATCGTAGAATACATCGGGGTGATTGTTTCGGGAAGGCACATTGTAAATATTGACATAATTTGAGGTGACAGCCAAATATTTACTATCTGGCGACCAAGCAATATCACGTACATCTGTTTTTATCTTATATACCGACAAACTTATGCCATTTGAAACTTGCCAAACACGAGCGGTATTATCACTTGCACCAGATGCAATCATCGTCCCATCTGGTGAAAACGCCACATAACGCACAGGATAAATATGACCTTCGAGAGTATGTAAAAGATTGCCGTTTTCAACGCTCCAAATACGAACATTACCCTCTTCTGTACCTGTTCCTATTAATGTTCCATCTGGCGAGAAAGCGAGGGCGTTGTAGGCGGCTTTGCCAACATTTACATCCCAAATCAAATTCCCATTTTGAGAATCTCTAAATTCAAGCCACCATTGTTCTGGATAACGCAAAGTGAATACTGCGACATGTTGCTTGTTAGGAGAAAGCGCAATCCCTGTTATTCTTGTTATGTTTTGAATATCCCACTGATTTATAGGCGCAAAGTTTAAGTAGTTGGAAAATGCAATAGTGGGAGGTGTTTCGGTTGGAAATACTTCTGGAATAATAGTTAACACAGGCGTGCTTGTAGGCTGTAAATCTAGCGTTTCTGTGGGGAATGCAGAGTTCTGCGATGACAATGTTGCACAAGACAAAATCAATAGTGACAATCCCGCCCAAAAGCATTTTCGTTTGTTTCGATTGAAAGGTTTGGGACTAGATTTTCTTTTATTGTTTTCTGTAGATTCAGAATTAATTTGCATTTTACCTACATTCACTCGGAATAATATAAGTTGACGAATCAAATGCACTCGAAGGAATTGTTCGAGTTTTTACACCTTTATTTTTTCCGTAATTCTGTTCAAGGATGATAATTGAACCATCTTGGTTTAATCCCTGAAAAACAAGAGCGGTATGCCCAGCGTTGTTAGAATTGTCGAGATAAGTTTTACCTATAAAAAGAATAATATCGCATTTTTTTACAGGGCTCTTATAATCCTTAAGAAGAGATGGAAGGTTATTAGATGGGAGACTCAATAGATATTGATTAGCCCCATTTGAGATTACAACAGGCGTACCGTTACTATTGTTTTCGGTATGCGAACCGTAACCTGGATAGTTTGTAGAAATTCTTCGTACTAAATCCGTGCAATTGCCATTATCAAATACTTGCCCATATTTGATTTTATATTTTTCATCTAGCCAGTTTGTTGCCTCTCGAATAATAATATCTTCGCTACTAGTCTGTTGCTGAATCGGCGCAGGTGTAACTAATGGTGGGGTATTGGTACACCCACGATTTTCAAAAGATATTATTACATTTTTAACCCAACAAACAGGATCGAACCCACTGCAACTTAATGGTATTTTACAAATTTTTGGTTGTGCTGGCGTTTCTGACGCCTGAACGCAAGACACAAACCATCCACAGTCGCTTGATGGTGGTTCAGTTGCTTCTGGTTGGGTTTGCACTTCAGGGGGATTGTTGTTTTCTTGCTCAGTAGACTCTGTACTTTCGCCGAGTACAGTTCCACTCTGTTCGTTTGATTCCGTACTTTCACTTAGTAGAGTGCCACAATTCCCTGCTTGTTCAAAATAGATCCAGCCTGTTCCGCCACCATCAATGCTCTTTCGACTAACATCCCACCATGTAACACCACCATTATTTCTTGGACCATCAATAATTTCGACCTGCCAATTATTTTCAGGGACAATTGTGTGAGTTGGATAACTAAAACCACTTCCTGAGCGTATTTGTGCACCAGCGCATAACCCTACTCTTGCGCCCACTTGCCACTGTCCATTTGAAGGCACATTTGGTTCTTGAGGTTGGTTTGGTACAGGTGGGGCAGTTGGTTCAGTTCCTGGAACGATTGGAGTTGTGTTCGAGAAATACTTATTTTTGAACGCGGCAAATCCTGACGGGTCGCGGTTTACGTCTGGAATATCTTGTCCAAGAGGAATGATTTTTAAGTCAGAGTCCCCGAAACCTTTGTTGTCAATCCAACTTCTTGATATACCGAGGGCGTCCAAAGTTTCTGGATTTGGCACAAGTCTTCTTTCGCCATTAATAATGACGTAAATATCATAACCAATTTGAATGATGTCGCTTGTTTGAAAATAATCGGCGACATTGGAAGGCTGTTGGTTATCTGAAACAATAACCGTTAAATTTCTGTTTGCGGTGCCGCTTTGATTTGTAGCCGAAAGCGAATACTTCTTGGTAACAGTTGGGCAAACTTGCTGGTCGCCAGAGTTTTGTACTGTGTTTCCGTCAATATCAACTCTGTCTGCATTTGACGTTTGCCAATGTAAATATGTACATTGACCCTTTGATACTTGATTGCTATCGACCCATAACTCCGCGATTGGTACTGGCACAACGGCTGGGGGAGATGAAAGCGTATATGATCTGCTGGAACAAGTGGCATTTGTCCAGTTTGGATCATCTACGGCACGTGAACAAGCAAGGATATTAACTGCTTGTGCAGGGCAACCATTGGTATTCCAGTTCGAATCAAATTCAACTTCTGATGTTTCATTTTTCGACAACCCGCCACAATCAGCAGTGAGTGTAGTTGCCCCAGGATTATTTGAATCAACTTTGATATGTATATTTACTGAATCACCAACATTTGCCCCGCCCGATGGATTGAAATTGAACTGACTTATTGAAGGACCTTTGGACGGTTCTGGCTGCCCTGTAAGTTCAAATTGGGTTTCTGTAACTCTTGGGTTTGACCAACTATTATCACCTTGTCCTGCTACCTCAACTCTGATTGTATACCAACCTGGGCTGTAATTATTTGTGCAGAAATTTCGTTCAAATTCAGTCTCGCTACTTTCCTGCCAACCTTCATTGCCGAAGCGGATTCTCATTGCACGATATTCAGAATCCCAATCAACCCGTGCCCGTATTGTTATACAAGTTCCAACTTGTGCAGGCGATGAAGGATTAATGCTGACAATCTGTGGCGTTCCAAGCGCGTGAGCCTTTTGTATTCCAACACTTCCCATCAGAAGACTGAAAAGTAAGATGGCGCGGAAAACCTTTTTGATTTTCATCTTAGACCTACCTTTATTTTCACCCAATTAGAGCAAGATTTCTCATGCTCAGCCAGCCAATCCTTTTTTCACCCATCATTTTACATCGTAGCAGGCTATATATTTTTCTCCGCCTAAACGTCTAAATTAAGATAACCCTTAGTGTGCAATAGGTTGAAATAAATAATCTTGTTCATTTTAGCATACGCCTTGGAGAAACTCCAATACTGGAAAAGTCTTCGTAGTTAAAACTTACGCCTTACATTAACGTCCCGGCATTTCCATAAGTCCCCTGAATATAAGCGGCATAAAGATCAGGCAGAATGCTTGGTCTTTTTTTTTTATTGTTCTGACATTCAAGCCGCTTCCACATGTCTACGTCCATAGACGCCGGTATGTGGAAGCGGCTTTGCCGATTCACATTTCACATCGGAGGTATGCAACATGCTTGCATCAATCGTTATCGTAATTTTGGCTGTCCTGTTTGGAAGCCTGTCTATCGTCGCGCAATACACAAAGAATCAGGAGCACCGCAAGAATATCGAGGATGCGGTATCCATACCAGCCGTTCTTGCCTTGTTCGGCACGATCTCTTGGCTGATGCCCCATGCTCATCAACTGGATGACCTGGGCGTCTCACCCATCACTCTCGGAATGGCTCTTGTATTCTTTTTGCTGATCCCAGCTATGACATATATTTTCAGCCCAGCCAGCAGGGACGCAGCACGCAGTTCAAGCCGTTCGAGGTAATTCATTCATGGATACAACAACTGCAACTCCTGTTGGTCTGGTTGGATTTCTGTGCGAAGTCACCGAAGAACCGGTCACATTTCAAGAATGCCAGGCTTGCGCCCAGCGCGGCGCGCCTGGCTGCCCGATGGTGCCTGCCATCATTCACGACATTGCAAGCTCCATCCGTTCGCCCGAATACGCCAATGACCTTGCAAAGCAGGCTGGAGCAGAGGTCGGATTTTCCGCCACCGAATTGCTGGGCTGTCCGCGCCAGTATAGGTTGAAGAAACAACACCCATATTGGGAAAAACCTTCGGGCATGTACCGCATGACCTTTGGCTCTGGCTATCACGCCGCGCTCTCAAAGTACTCAGCAGGCATTGCGGAAGAGACCCTGACCTGGAAGTTCAAACTCCTGGGCAAGTCCGTCCTGCTGGTTGGAACGCCCGACTTGATCGAGTTGAAACCAGATGGCTGGTTCATCACCGACTACAAAGTCACAGGCAACCCACCCTTTGGACGCAAGGTTCCGATCTGCAATCACTGCGATCTGGAAATGTACAAAGGCGACGATGGGCTGACCTGTCCCAATTGCGGACCGCTCAACCCGCGCTCATCTGCCATCTCGCGTGTATATCGTCCCGCGCAAGCGCGCTCTTCGCACGTTGAGCAGGTTAATTTGTACGCACTGCTGATCGAGAAGAACGCCGTGCGCCTGGTTGCAAAACACAATCTGGAAGCGATGGTAGCAAAGCACAACCTGATTCCCACTGAAAGTTTCAGCGGCGGTCAGATTGCATATCTTTCACAGAAAGCGGTTGTGCGCTGCGATGTTCAACTCGACCGCGCGGAGTCCATGGCTTTGTTGAAGCAAAGTCTGAGCGCACTGCTCTCTGACACTCTTCCGCCCATCATTGATGACGCGGATGAGTTATGGCGCTGTGACTTCTGCGCCGTGCGCGCACACTGCGAGCAATTGCACGGGTCGCCAGTTGGCAAACCTGCGAAAGAAATATCTGAATAAATTCTAAAGGAGGAAAGCCATCATGACTACCAAATGCAATGGAAAGGAACAGGCCGCCAGGATCAATCGCCTGATAGATTTTATCGAGATGAAAAGCGAGTCGAAATTTCCTCGTATCTTTATCCAGGATATTCTTCTTGTCTTCGGGAGTATGTATGATCTTCACGCGCTCTTGTGCTACTTCAAGTGGGCGCAAGACCACCATGAAAGTGACGACACTATTCTCAAAACGATCTTGTACGACCTGGGTGGTGTCCAGCAGAACCCCGAAACATTTTGTCCGCGTACAGCGGGATATTCCGAATAATTGGGCTACCTGCCCAGCCTTCTATCGCACCCCTGAAAAGAACTTTTCAGGGGTGCTCTTATTTTGTTCCGCGCACGCGGGCGCGCTTGGGTTCGATTCCCGAAGGAATATTTTGCGTTTTACGACGCAGGCTAACGCGGGATGATGCCGAACACCCGCACTAACTTCAAAGGAGGTAAGCCCACATGGCTACCAATAGCAATTTCAAGAACCGCCCGTCCAATTACGTCATCCTCACACTCATGGCAATTTCCGCTGGCGAGATGAAAGTCTCACAAGCGGGACACCCCTTCGCGTTCGTTCGCGCCTTTCTCTCTCAGGGCAAGGACAAGGCAAGCGGCGAGTACAAACCCTCGCTCTTCTTCGATGTGAAAGCCTTCTCAAAGGACGACAACGTGACTGCGCTCGTGCAGAACATCGCTGATGTCCAGAACAAGGATCGCTTCACCGTGAAGGGTCGCATGGGCATGGAAGAGTGGACCGGACAGGATGGCGTGAAGCACCAGAAGATGGTGATCTTTGCGTTATCCATCGAGCCGTTCACTTTTGACGAAAACGCGGCAGTTCCCGAAGATGAATTGGAAGGCGAACCCGCCTTCTAAATCCTTCATCACAGCACGACCGAGAGGAGTAGAAATGCTCCTCTCACCTTCATCCCGAAAGGAATCACCTGGTTCAACTCTAGGCGGGATGCCTGCGGGCGGGGTCTTTTTCCGCTCCACATATTTCATGTCTGTGCCTCTCTCAGCGCTTGCCTTTGGCGGAGCATCCCACGATGCTCTTTCAAGGGCAGGCGAAATTCTTTTGCCTGTGGGCTATCTGCCCCATTTTTTTCTGAGAGAGGCACAGCATGTTATACGCTTTCATTTTGATCGTGATGGTTGTCCTGTTTGTATCCAACGCGTACGCAATTTGGTATGCAAGAACTGGCAAATACGAACTCGATAATCGTCTCGATACCGTCACTAAAAAGTAACGGAGAAAGCGAGTGGAGTCTATGACCCCGCTCGCTAACTTTTCCACGGACATCTTCGCATGTAGTTGTTTTCGAACGACGATGCGCGAAGCGGCCTGTGACAACACAGACGCTAAATCCATTTTCGAGGTATGTCCCATGACTACAACTATTACGATCCAAAAATCAGAACTGGCAACTGCCACCGTTATTGTCCAGCCCTTTTTCACAAAGAAAATGCCGCCGCTCTCCTGCATTCAAATACGCCTGAAAGACAAGCGATTGGAAATGTTCACGTCGCTCGGTTATGAAGGCGGCTGCGCTTATGTGGCAATCCCCACCTCTTTCAAGAGCAAGGACATGCAACGCTGGCAGATGCTGGACGGTCAGGCTTTTGTGGATGTACTTGCCCTTTGTACAAACACGCTGTTGGAACTGACTTTCTCCGATACCAGTCTGGTCATCAAAGATATTGGCTCATGCTCCACGCTGAAATTGCTCCAAAGCGTTGGACTGGCGGAAGATGCTTTCCCCAGACAGGACGCCACGATCACGCTCGACGGCTTGAGCTTTGCCCACATGGTTCGCGTCGGAGAAGCCGCCAGTGATGATATTGCCCGCGCCACGCTGACGGGCATCTATCTCCATGCAGATCCCGCAAAAAGCGAGATTACCTCGGTCGCCGCGGATGGTTTCATCCTGAGTGTTGCGACGCTTGCCGTCAAGACGAACAGTGCAAGCGAAACAACGGCGGGTGTCTACTCCGCCGATGCCCTGGCTCGTTTGGTGCGCGCGGTAAAACCCGTCGAGGCGGACATCGTCAGCCTGGCATTCCGAAAGGCAGGCATGATGGTTTCCTTGACCCGCG
Source organism: Herpetosiphon sp. (assembly GCA_020717985.1). Lineage (GTDB taxonomy): Bacteria > Chloroflexota > Anaerolineae > Anaerolineales > Villigracilaceae > Villigracilis. The sequence goes on from DYDH01000134.1 coordinate 11,782, forward strand.
ATACCTGCGAGGCGGTTTTCATCATTCCCATGCTTGGCAAGGACTATGTGGATTTTGCGCAGGTCCTGCGCGCCAGCACACCGAAGGGAATGAAGATCATTGTCCAAAAGAAGGCGCTTGAGTCTTTTCTGCGCCGCACGCGCACGATCAGCGGCGCATTGTATCTGCAAGCCAAAGGCGGTTATCTCTGGCTGCTGGCTGAGGATGAAGATAAAAAGATCGGGCGAGCTGTGGACAGCCTGCCCTTCGAGGGAGATCCAAAGGAAACAAGCCTGGTCCTGGCGTATGGCATGAATGTCTTGCGCCAGGCGATCGTTTCATCCATCGCGCAGGACGAGATCACGATCACGTTCCCGACGGGTGAAAAGGCTGCGCCCGCAATGGTGACTGGGGCTTTCGCTTCGGTGATCGCCATGCCGTTGGCGCGCAGTCAGGAAGAGGCAGATCCGTTCAAAGGTCTCAAAGTCCCGCAACCCGTTCTGCTGCCCGCATAAACCAATCATTCAAACTGGAGAGACGTCCCATCTCTCCAGTCTTTTTATATTCCATCAAATAATTCGAGGTATGTCACACATGACTAATTTGATTTTGCACTATCTCCACCGCGACGAAGGCAACTGGAAGGATTATTTCGAAGCCTGCATTCAAAATCCCGCAGGCTACACAGCCGAACAAGCCGAGCAAATGATTCGCGAATGTCTGATCGACGGGGAGTTCTTTTATCCCGAAAAAGTTGGCTTGTTCTTTTTCATCGCCACCGACTGGCATGAGTTGGATTGCGTTGAAGCCGATCAAGAAGGGCTTGCTCCGCTCACAGTGACTATTGAAAGCCTGTTGGACAATCTCAAGGAATCCAACAAGGCTTACCTGCGACCAATCAAGGTCCATAAAGTCCCTGCGGTGATGCCGATTCGTCTGGCGGTCTGCTGGCTGGAATTCCTGCGTC
>DYDH01000419.1 GCA_020717985.1 Herpetosiphon sp.
TTTCGACAGCTCGCGATGCATCTCTTCCCAGTCGGGAGCGCGTAGCGCGACCGGCTGGGAAGAGATGCCTTTTTCTAAAAAACAGACTCTGGTACAGAGTCTGTTCACTCAAGCTTTCTGGCAACGGCCAGTTCAACCCCGCCTGCCTGGCTTTCTTCAAATATTCTCCCGCCGTGCTGTTGGAAACCTTACAGACCCGGGCGATGGCCCGGTTGGAAAAACCTTCATTTCTCAATCGCAATACTTCTCGTATTTTTCGCACTGGTAATCGCTCCTGGGGCATCTCTATCTCCTTTTCCTGAAGATAGGGTACCCCGACTACATGAGTTTTCCAGCGCTTTCCTGCCCCCAAATAAGTGTGCGACATCGCCCGATTTAACTGTGCGACTTGCTCCGGTCACGGTGTGCGACTTCAACCGGTTTTACTTTGCGATTTGCTCCGATTTATGCATGATCCTGTTGGATTTGTATTATGCACAGGTGATCAAACGGCAGAAAAGACGTCGCACAGTAGAAGTGGAACAGCGCCATGTCTGGGGCGTCCCACCGAGTACAGAGCACGATTGAAGGCAGAAGGAATGAGTGGGAATATCAACACGGCGTTTGTGGAACGAGCGAACTTGACGATCCGACAGGATGTCTCGAAACTGACGCTGCGTACATGATGGAGGGGGCAATATAGCACAGAACTTTTAAAGCATCCGTAATGGCGGATGGCCGCTTCTTTCCGTGCCATTCATGTAAAATTTTTTTCAAGCAACTTTGCTTCAGTCATACCTATGCACAGGGAATGATTTGGACATCTCCTTCAAATCGAGGTATGCAAGCCATGTGGCAAGCGCCGGAAAGAACAAAATGGAAAAAATGGATGGCGGTCCAAAGCCTGCCTTGGTGGCTGAAATCTCCGGGTTCGATGCGGCGTACAGGACCTCCATCTCCTGACCCACTTCATATTTAGAATAACGGGAGCGGGAAACGGTCATCTTGGACTTCAAACTGGCAGGCGAACCATTGACCAATGCCGGGTATTCAAATGTCACATGATACCAACTATCAAAACCTCTCTTCCTCTTTGTATGTTCATAATGCTTCTCGGTAACGACTCCCGTAGTCAAAACGCCTTCTCGCACAAGAAGGTTGTATTTAGCGTAGTCCTTAAAGGTGTCAACAACCGTGATCGTCAGGATGGCAAGGCTAAAGATGGTCCAAAGCGACGCCAATATAAAACCACACCCTATTCCCTTTGATGGGGGTCTGCGTTTATTTTCTTTGTAGGGTTCGCTGTGTTTGTATTTCCTTTTCTTTTGAAAATCATCATCTGAAGATTCCATAAAATCTGGCATGTTTCTCCTTTGGGAAAGTAAGCAATGCTTCTTGACGCTTCGCCTTTTGTGACATAAAATAACTGAACTGAATTCGGTTATTTTACTGCGTAACACTAGATTAATCCAACGTCTCTCAAGGAGTCACTCATGCGTCTCTTCAAAAAAATCCTGCTTTATATTTTTATTTTTCTCCTCATTCTTGCCATCGCCGCACCGACCTTCGCCTACTTCGGTGTGATTCGCCCCGCCCTGCCGCAAACAGACGGCGAACTTGCCCTCGATGGACTCACTGCTTCCGTCAGTGTCTACCGCGACGCGAGCGGCATTCCGCACATCGTCGCCGAAAACGCGCATGACCTGTTCTTCGCACAGGGCTTCGTCACCGCACAGGATAGGCTCTGGGCAATGGAAGCCCAACGCCGCGCCGCGCATGGCACCATCAGCGAGATCATCGGTGATCGCGGCGTGAAAAATGACACCATGATGCGCATCCTCGGCATGACCGAATCCGCCGAGGCCGATTGGGAGACTCTCGACGCCGATACCCAAGCTGCGCTCACTGCCTATGCCGACGGAGTCAACGCCTTCATCACGCAAGCCGATGGGGACCTTCCGCTGGAATTCAAAATTCTCGGCATCACTCCCGAAACGTGGACGCCAATTGATTCGCTCGTCTTTGGCAAGTTGGTAGCATGGGGCTTGAGCAATAACTATCAAGACGAACTCATCGTCAGCCAGTTGACCCAAACTCTCACATGGGAAGAAGTGCTCTCCATCCTGCCCGATTACCCCGGTCCCGATGTCATCCCCGATGCCAACGCATCCATTTTGCCCGACACCGCCAATGCCATGCTGGCGTTTCAACGCGATTTAAATATCACGCCATTGACCAAGCCCGATCAGGGCAGT
>DYDH01000135.1:0-3450 GCA_020717985.1 Herpetosiphon sp.
ATGGGGTCAACAACAATTCTTTGTGCCATGATTTATCTCCTACTCTTCCAACGCGTCGGCGACCATCTGGGATAGTCCAGCAACTTTCCAATCCAGCTTGAAGTGTTCGACGCTGTCTGTAAACTGCAAGCGGCAGTTGGAACAAGTCATTGCGACAGTTTTTGCGCTGACCGCGTTTACCTGATCAATCTTCAACTCAAACGAAGCATAGCGGACAGGGTCTGCGGCTTTGACCGCGATCACGCCGCCACCGCCGCCGCAACAAACAGATTCTTCGCGGTTGGGTGTCATTTCAATGAAGGCATTGGGAGCCAGCACCTTGAGAATGTCGCGCGGCTCTTGAATGTGTCCGCCTTTGCGTTGAATCTTGCAGGCATCGTGGAAGGTGATCTTGCCGCCGTCGTTGAAGAAACCAGGCTTGATCTTGATTTTTCCACTGCCGATCAATTCGCCCAAAACGCCCGTGATGTGGATGACTTCAAAGTTGCTCGCTTCGGGAATCCAGTTGGCGGCGTGCCAGCGCAGGGCATCATAGGCATGTCCGCATTCGGTCACGACGATGCGCTTGACTCCCAAATCCTTTGCGCCATCGAGCACGCGGTTGAGGAATAATTTGGTGTGTTCTTCGCTGCCTTCGTAGAAACCAAAGTTGACGATCTCACGCGCCTTGCTGCTGACTGTCCATTTTTCGCCAGCCTTGTTGAGAATTTTCGCAATCGCGGCAACGTTGGCTGGGAACTTCATCACTTCGATGGAGGAGAAAACGACCAGCGTGGTCGCGCCCTTTACATCGCGCGGAATGTCAACTTCCCATTCGTCGGCGACCCATTCGAGGCGTTGATCCCAGACTTTGTCGGTCATGCCGAGCGGACTGCCTTCGTCAACCTGTTTGGTGACGGCGGCTGCCAGATCAGCGGGAATGGCTCCCGCCGCGGCGAGTCCAGCGCGCATTCCGTGCAACAGCGTGCCGATGTCAATTCCCATCGGGCAGACCATCGAACATTTATTGCAGACGGTGCAGGCTTCGTAATTGAGTTCGCCCCAGTGAGCGAGTTCTTCGTCAGTAATGGCTTTATCCAAACCTAAAGCGAGTTTCGCTCCGCCGACCAGGGTAAAGCGTTGTTCGTAGGCGCGGCGCAGGAGTTCCATCTTCCAGACGGGCGCGTATTCGGGATTGCCAGTTGCCTGATAAAAATGACAGGCTTCGGCGCACATGCCGCAGCGGGTGCAGGCTTCCAATTGAGCAGCGACCCAGCCGCCAGTTTCATGTACGAAGGCTTCCATTGCTTTTTCAGTTACAGACATCATTCACCTCCTACACAGCCACGCCGCGCTTGCCAAATTCCTGTCCGTGAATGGCGCGCGAGAAGAAGTAAAACACAAAGTGCGAGATACGGCTCAACGGGATCCAGATCATCAGCACGTCCACCGTAATCATGTGACGGGCATACAGCGCTTCGTACGAGCCGCCGATATGATGGGTCATCATGTAGCCTGTAATCATCGGCAGGAAAACAAACAGCCACGCGAAAAATTCAGCAGGACCAGAGATCAGCTTGAGGACGGGATGAATGCGGCGATTGATGAGCAAAATCACCATGGCAATAATTCCAACTGCTGCCATCCAATCCACAACGGGCAGGGGCAGGGTGGGCCAACCCAAGCCGATCAGACTCTTCCAAACCAGCATGTGCGGCGTGCCTAAAATAATCACCACGAACAGGCTGAGGTGGAACAGTCCGCCGCCGATGTAGATCAACGGGTTGCGGTTGAAAGTATTTTTTACCCAGGGAATGAAGGGCCAGATGAGGAACGCCTTCAAAAAGGTGATGACGACACCTTTGGATTTGCTTCCCATCGGGACGACTCGGTCTTTGCTCCACCCGAGGCTGATCACGCTAAACAGGCGATACGCCAGCCCGAATAGCATGAACAACAGCGCAAAGTAGAAGAATGGACCACGCGCAAATTCAAGTACAGCTTGTGAGTTCATTATGATTCTCCTTTTTTGGCTTTCTTCTTAGCCTGATTGACCAGCGCCGTGCCAATTCCCAATGCCGCGCCAGCGCCCAAAGCCGCGCCCACAGCCGCAACGGTCGGGCGATCTAATGGAGCAGACTGACCTTCATAGAATCCGCCGCCATCCCAGAAGTTGGGTTCAGAACAACCGAGGCAGGGGTGACCCGATTGGATCGGGAAGGAAAGACCTTGATCCCATTTAATGGTGGCACAGGCATTATAGGTTGTGGGACCTTTGCATCCCAATTTGTACAAACAGTGACCTTCGCGTGCGCCTTCATCATCGAAGGAAAGCGCAAACTTGCCCGCTTCGTAGAATGGGCGGCGCAAGCAACGGTCATGAACGGTCTTGCCGTAGAAAGTCTTGGGGCGATTGAGATTGTCGAGTTCGGGCAAAGCGCCGAAGACAGCGAAGTGAGCGATTGTACCGGTAGTGGCTTCGGGGATCGCGGGACAACCGGGGATGTTGACCACGGGCTTGTCGGTGATGATCTCCCAAACGCCCTTGGCGTCGGTTGGATTCGGCTTGGCTTTCGGAAGTCCGCCATACGCTGCGCAGTTGCCGACTGCGATGATCGCCGCCGCACCCGCCGCCGCTTCCTTCAAATGTTCGAGAGCGGTACGTCCGCCGATAATACAATAGTCACCATTGTGCGCGACTGGAATACTGCCTTCCACCACAAGGATATATTGCCCCGCATATTTCTTCATCGCATCCTGCTTGGCTTGCTCCACTTGATAGCCAGCCGCCGCAGAGAGCGTTTCGTGATATTCGATGGTGAGCGTATTCAGCACCAGATTCCCCAGGCTGGGCGAAACGCTGCGTGATACGGCTTCGGTACAGCCGGTGCAATCCTGGAATTCAAGCCAGATGACGGGCAGGCGCTGCTTGGTTTCAAGCGCTTTGAGAATCGCCTGTTCCTGATAGCCGTGTGCTGGTGCGGTGAGTGAAGCGGGCAAACCACTCGCCTCTACAGGCGCGGCTTGCAACCCCATGGCTGCTGCCAGCAATCCGCTTAGTTTCAAGAAATCGCGTCTTGAAACGCCCTGCTTTGCAAGACTTTGTTTAATCGTTTCGTCGGGCATGTTCTCCTCCAAAAATTTTGAAGTCACGTTACAAACGTGACCTACCATGATTATGAACAGGAAATATTATCGGCTTCCAACTTGGCTTGATAAGCGGCAATGCCGCTTGCGCCAGTTGCCAGGGAGCCTTTATCGGCTTCCCAATTGGAGGGTTTGATCTCAGCGATCCAGCCTTCGCCGTAGGGATCGCGTGAAACAAAATTCGGGTCAGCGGCTAATTTTTCGTTGGCGCGGATCAGAACACCAGTCACCGGAGCGGGGACAGGTCCAACAAATTTGCTGCTTTCGACGGTGGCGACGCTCTTGCCTTGCGCGATTTCCTGACCGATGTTCTTGGCTTTGACA
>DYDH01000135.1:3481-12658 GCA_020717985.1 Herpetosiphon sp.
TGGCGGCAACAGCCGTCATCCCGACACGAAGCGTTCCATCTTCCATCGGTTTCGCCCAAACGTGCTTATCGATCAAGTAGTACAGGTCTTCGGGGAGGTTGCATCCTCTTACTTCAGTCATAGTGATCTCCTTAGAATGTCATCGTGGTCTTGGCGTCTTCAGCCAATTGCCACATATAAGCGCCGCCAACCATCTTGATACCGTCAATCAGGTCTTCGGGTTTGAGATCATGTAGTTCGGTGGAGGCAGTGCAAGCTGTGAATTTCACGCCCGCATCCAATGCGTCTTGAATAAAGCCCGCCACAGGTTTTCCGCCCGCTTTGGGGAAGACAGTTTCTGCCATGCCCTTTTTGAGCAGGAGCGTGCCGTCAATCGTGAAGAACATGGTCACTTCATATTCCATAGCCGCCGCAAGGGTGGCAAAGAAAAAGGGTGTGGCGCAGCGGCGCGGGGTATCAGGTCCGCTGGTCATTACAATGAGAATTTTTTCGTCAGCCATTTTAGAATCTCCTAATTAATTTTTTAGAATGTCAGCGCGACTGCGTCGTCAGCGGCAAATTCAATGAAAGCTGCCGCGCCAGCTACTTCCACGCCGTCAATCAAATCTTCTTTCTTGATGCCCATCACATCCATGCTCATCTGGCAAGCGATGATGCGTACGCCGCTTTCAACGGCTATTTCAAGCAATTCACTGAGCTTGGCAACGTTGGCTTTTTTCATCCAGCCATTCATCATGTTGGTTGCGACGGCTGTCATGCCGGGCAACATGCCGATGATGTTGGGAACAGAAATGCCAGGAATTGGCTGAGGCATGGCAGGGTTCGCAATCGGTGAGACTTGCAATTTATCGGCATTGCCTTTCTTGATGATTTCCAAACCGTAAAAGGTGAAAAAAATTGCCACTTCCATGTCCATTGCGACTGCCGCAGTGGCGAGGATCAAGGGCGGGTAGCCCGCATCCAGAGTGCCGTGGGTTGAGATAATTGCCATTCGTTTTGCCATTTAAATCTCCTTAATAAACAAGCACGTTGGTTGCTTCGGCGCATTCCTTGACGAATGTGACCGCGTTTACAACAATCGCGCCTTTGATAAACTCCTTTTCAGGGTCAATCTGGCGTGACTTGACACAAGGTCCGCAGACCAGTAATTTGCCCCCGTTCTCAAGGTAGATATCGAGCAACTCCTTGAGCGGCGGAAAACCGGCGGCGAAGACATGCTGGGCAATGCCTTCACGGATAAGCATCACACCATTTGCCTGAAATCCAAGTACAACTTCCACATCCGAAGCCTGTGCGGCAGTCGCCATCACAAAAGGGATGGTGGCGCGCTCGGGATCTTCGGGTCCATGTGTACACATCAAAATGAGTTTTTCTTTTTTATCGGTCATGTTCGACTCCTTATTGAACAAACTAGGCAATTCTTGTCAGACTTAGGTAGATTACACAGCAATAAAAAAAGTCTGCCGTTTGGCAGACTTTTTTTATTTAGTCCTCTTTATGTAGAAGGTGAACTTTCCAGCATCCTCTTCGTGCCCCACCAGTTCGTGACCGGTTTTGGATGTCCATGCTTGAATATCGGGCAGAGAGCCTGGGTCAGTTGCGATCATCTTAAGCACCTGCCCAATCTGCAAACCATCCACTGCCTTTTTGGTTTTTAAAATCGGCATTGGACATGCGAGTCCACTACAATCGAGTTCCTGATCAAAGCTGAAAGACATTTTATTCTCCTTAAGTTTTATTGGTTTAACGCACTCATTTCGGCGATCTGCCGTAAACGACCCATAAGATTGACACGCTCGGAACTGATCTGTTCAAACGTACCTGCAACACGCTCCAGCCATCCACTGATTTGTGAAACCTTTTGATCATCAAGCACTGAGATTTGTTTCGACGCCTGAACCAGCAAGTCCTTGCTGATGCGATATTTTTTAGCCAGGGCTTCGATTCGCTGATTTTCCTCATCAGCATTCGGTTCCTGAATATAAAACTGCCCAGCAACCAAAATGGCGATCAACTCACCCTGAACTTCGATGCGCGCGCGCGCATATTGCAATCCGGCATGACAGGTCGTAAACTCTGGCGACTCATCTTCCTGGCTGACCAGTCTCTGCCATGATTCGTTGCACGCCACGCGTCCCTCGTCGCTTCCCATGATCAATTTACAAAAATCGCATGAATTGCTGACACGGGTCAGGGCATTTCCATCCTTATCTGCAGTTACAGCTCCAACCTCGGCAACCTCGGCAAATACATCCTGCACAGGCTGCACACAATGCAAGGGCAGAGCGTTTGAAGGCAACGGGGTTTCTGAAGATTCGCCCACCCTCACAGTTCCCGCCAGGATGTCATTCACTTCACGCGCGGCAAAACGCCAATGTTGACCGACTTTCACGCCCGTCAAACGCCCATCTTTGAGCATTCGATAGATCGTGGTGCGGTCCACATTGAGCAGATCCTGAACTTGCTTTGCGGTGTAAAGATTATCCATATGAGTTAGCTTGCTATTGTTTGCAATAGTCTGCTATTGCTTGCTATAGTATATTGACGCAGAACAACACGTGGTAGTGTCGTTTGTCACATCAAAAATGACAAATGTAATAAATAATAAAATCCTGAACTTTCCTGCTTCCACTAAATGAATTATCCACCTATGAACATAGTGAGGATACATTGGTATTTTGTATGCCAAACATGCTTTATTAAATCCAGTTTTCAGTAAATCACCCATTTCAAACATATCAAATTGGTAAATTTATTGTAATTTTCAATTATTTGTACTATAATATTGGTAAATAAGATCGATCATAAAGAGAGGCTCCATGGCAAACGAAATTCTTTCCCCAAAAAACACCCTGGTTCAAAAAGGGAATAAAGGTCCAAGAGTAAGCAGCCCACTAAGTACTGGCTTAAATGATGAAATCAGTGTTGGACAGCGTCTACATGAGATTCGTATTCTGCGAGGACTGTCCATGCGCGCGCTGGCAGAAATGAGCGGGTTGAATATCAACACCCTAAGCCTGATCGAGAATCAACATACATCGCCGAGCGTAAGTACCTTGCAACAACTGGCGCAAAGCCTGCAAGTTCCCATTACAGAATTCTTCGAAACGGATCGTGGAAGCAAGGAATTGGTTCACCAGAAGCAGGGTCAACGCCCGCACGTCTCGTTTGAGCACAGCGCAATGGAAGACCTCGCAGCTGGGATGCCACACTTCGGCGCCGAACCGCTGATTGTGACCTTGAATCCCGGCGCCGATAGCGGGAAGAATCCGATCGTGCATACTGGACGAGAATTTGTCTACTGCATTGAGGGTCGTGTCACCTACACGGTAAACAATCAGAAGTATTTGCTGGACCCGGGTGATAGTTTGGTCTTTGAAGCATACCTGCCGCATCAATGGAAAAATTCCGATCCTGAGCCATCACGTATCTTGTTGGTGCTCTGCCCCATGGATGTCCGTGATAGTCCAACGGAGCGCCATTTTGTTAAGTAATGTACCCATCCAGAACACTTTTAAAGGAGGTGTCTCATGTTTACAAAAGGCTTTTCCCGCTGGTTTTTCATCACCGCGTTGACAGGAGCTTTAGCTTTGCTGGCAATATGGACCGTACCCGCACATGCACAATTTTCCACCACAGACCAGGCGGAACCAAAATGCGTTAGCTGCCACGAAGATTTGTATTTTCTGCATGACACAGGCAAATGGTTTTGTCTTAACGAAGAAACACCCATGACCTGTGTAGGATGTCATGGCGGTGATCCGGTTGCTATTACGAAGGAAACGGCACATGTCCATCGCGCCGCGCATCCAATAATCAATGAAAACGTAAGCAAGTGCTCGGAATGCCACCCTAAACAGAGCAGTGAACGGATCAAGACTTTTGCGCTGGAGGCGGGCACCAGCCTTGTCATGGTTTCCCTGCCTTACCAACCATCAATCCCCAGCGCTGAAGCACAGCCCATCCTCGCAACTACTAGAAATGCTCAAAATTCCAAATGGATTCCTGCAGTTGCTGGTGTGTTGCTCATTTTAGTGGCAGGTCTGGTTTTAACTATTTACATACTTTTTAGAGTTTACCGTAATGGAAATGTACGGCCATAACAATGACATAACATCATCGTCCATTTATATATTTATGGAGGTGCTTTATGCTACGCAAATTGTTTATTCTGGCCGGGGCTTTCCTGACCGTTGGCGTTGTTATTTTAAGCGTAATACCATCACCGGTTTCAGCTCAGTGCGGAGATTACCCTCCCCCTTCTTCATGTATCACCTGTCACGAAATACAAGCGCCTGTGTATGAAAACGGAGAGTGGCACGGAATCCACGCACGAAAAGATTGCTGTACTAATTGTCATGGCGGTAATTGCAGCACTGATGAAAAAGAGCGGGCGCACATAGGCATGATCCCAAATCCGTTGGAAGATATTTACACCAACTGCCATGCCTGCCATCCTTACGATTATCAGCAACGCGCCGCGGTCTTTGCAATTGAATTGGGAATTACACCCTCCAGCCGCCAAACACCAACGCCAGTGCCAAGTTTGGCAGGGAACTCGCAGCCGCCCGATCTTGCACTACCAGCCGATTTCACCAGTATCCCGGCATCCGAGCCGCCCATTGGGCTGATCAATTTGGGATTGTTAATTGTTGCGATCTTATTATTCCGACTTGGATGGAGAGAACAAAAGCACATGTCCAACTCAAAATAGCGTAGTAACCAGGAATTATGCATGTCACAGGAGAACTTCACATGAAAATCGCGGTTGTCAGCGACGATGCTCAAACAATCAGCATGCACTTTAGACGCGCGCAATATTACCTGATCTACACCATTGACGATGGCAAAATCATCATGCAGGAGACACGTACCAGACCAGGTCAGAAGAAGGTCAATGGCGAGACGCTTGAACAGCACAACAAACCGCATCCTACCGCGCCTTATTCCAAAACCCGCCATTCCAACATAATGGATGTGATCATGGACTGTGATGTATTACTAATCCGCGGGATGGGCAAAGGTGCATACGAGGATTTAAAAATACGCAGTATCCAGCCCATTATCACTGATATTCAGGAAGTACAGGCGGCTGTGGAAGCCTATCTAAGTGGCAACCTCATTGACCATCTTGAGCTACTGCGCTAATTACAACTGGCACAATACACCATCAGGTTATTACTCCGGCTGTTCAAATCAAAATAGTCCAGCCGGATTGCAGGTTAAATTCTGAAACATAATTCAAAATAAGGAGATTTATTCATGAAAATCGCTGTTATCACCGATGATGGGAAAACCATCAGCCAGCACTTTGGACGGGCGCAATATTATCTGGTTGCGACTGTGGAGAATGGTCAAATTGTAAGCCGTGAGATGCGCAACAAAATAGGTCACAATCATTTTTCTAACGAACCGCACGAAGAGGAAAAGCCCGGTCAACCGCACGGGACAGATGCTGCTTCGCATAATAAACATTTGCAAATGTCTGAAACCATTACCGATTGTGAAGCGCTGCTCTGCCGCGGCATGGGCAGGGGCGCTTATGAGAGCATGAAAACGCGCAGCATCCGCCCGATAGTGACCGATATTGCCGATGTTGACGAAGCCATCACAGCCTACGCAAACGGGCAGATCATTGATCACGTTGAGAAATTGCATTAAACAAAAAGACTTTGAACTACGTTTTCGGTCCCATCTCTTCTTGCCAATTGGGTCAATCCTTGGGGATTGACCCAATTCCGCTAAAAACCTGCAATTGGAAATGAGCCTACTTTATCCCCGATGGTGATTAATCTCTTTCACACATAAATTTCTCAACTTCATCACGACTGGGAAGCGAGGGTTGTGCTCCGACATGAGTGACAGAAATGGCTGCGGCAGCGCTTGCAAATTCAGCTGCGGCTGGGATGGGTTTCCCTTCGCACAAGCCTACTGCCAATGCGCCAACAAAGCAATCTCCAGCGGCGGTAGAGTCCACAGCCTGCACCGGGCAGGCTGGAATTAACATATCCTTGTTTGTTTTTCCATCAAAGAAAAGAGCGCCCTGACTACCCAGGGTAATGATCAAGTTTTTTACACCCAGCGAGAGCAATTTTTCAGCGGACTGGCGTGTATCGGCATCTGTTTGCGATGACGAGCCGGTCATCAGTCCAACTTCGTGTTCATTTGGAAGTAGGATATCCACCAATTGAAGCAGGTCTTTCTCCAAAACCTGGGCTGGAGCTGGATTCAAAAGCACCTTTGCGCCTTTGCGAGATGCAAATTGGGCTGCTGTATAAATTGTTTCAAGGGGAGTTTCAAGCGGCATCACAAGCGCATCAAAATTATCAATGGCTTGCATGGCTTTTTCAACATCGGCGCTGGTCAGGCAAAAGTTGGCGCCCGATGCCACAGCGATACTGTTCTGCCCCTGTGCATCCACTTGAATGAGGGCTACGCCAGTGGCTTCATTTGGATGGACAAGAATATGTGTCGTGTCAATGCCTTCTTTTGCAAGCGTGGAGAGCATCTCCTTCCCAAAAGAGTCGCTACCAACACAACCCACCATGCTAACATGCGCCCCCAGACGCGCAGCGGCAACAGCTTGATTGGCGCCCTTGCCTCCCGGAAAGGTTTTGAATACCCCACCCAGTAAGGTCTCGCCTGGTCTCGGGATTTTTGGCATTCGCACGACCAGATCCATATTAAGACTTCCGACTACAACAATGTTCATATTGTCACTTCTCTGCCTAAAATAATTGATGGAGAAATTATACCGCCGTCACCTCTTCTATAAATCTTTACCACTGATTATTTCACGGCTTTCTCAAAGTAAAAAATAATCCGCTAATCTACGCCAATCTCTGCAAATTTTGAAAAAGTTTAGCGACAATTCGCGCAGATTGGCGGATATAAAAAGACTTTGAGAAAACCATACTGATTATTTAGATTGCAAAACCGCTACTGACAACTCATGTCAACTACATAACATTTTGATACCAAAACACCTGAACGAGATAATCTCAATCAGGTGTTTTGGTATTTCATGTAATACAAATTGAGTGAATACCCCGAGCGAATACGGACGGAAATATTCCCTTTCGATCAGGCCCTACACATACATAATAAACAACGCCGGGTCTTCGATCAGAGTTTTTATCATTTGCAGGAAACGCGCGGCTGGAGCGCCATCCACGAGGCGGTGGTCGAACACCAGAGATAACGTCCACATCTGGCGAATGACGATTTCATTTCCGTGTGGAACCGCCTTGGGAGCGATTCGCCCCACGCCGAGGATTGCAGCCTCGGGCAGGTTAATGACCGGAGTGAAGGCATCCACATCGTACATGCCGAGGTTGGTGATGGTGAATGTTCCGCCGCTCAAATCATCAGGCATGGAACGCCCGGAGCGGGCGCCATCCACCATACGGCGGAAGTCCTCACCAAATTGACGCAGATTCTTTTTATCGGCGTCCTTCACGACCGGCACAATCAAGCCGCGTTCGGTATCCACTGCCATGCCGATATTGACATGGCCAAGAATTTCAATTGCATCGGGAGCGAAGCGGGCGTTCATATAGGGGAATTGGCGCAGCGCAACAGCGACGACCTTTGCCAGCAGGTCGTTGTAGCCCGGAGCAAAACCCCAATCTTTCGACACTTTGGCTTTGATGCGTTCGCGGGCGGCGACGAACTCGGTGGCGTCCACTTCCATCACGAGTGTGACACGGGCGGTGGTGTGGACGCTGGCAGCCATACGGTCAGCGATGATTGCGCGCACACCTTTGAGGGGTATGCGTTCGACGACATCAGCAACGGGCAAGGGCTGGGCAATAGGAGCCGTCGGCTGTGCGGCGCGAGCCACGTCCTGCTTGACAATGCGTCCACCGGGACCACTGCCTTCCAATCCGCGCAGATCCACGCCCACATTTGCCGCCATGCGTTGAGCAACAGGTGTAGCTTTGGGAAGTTGGCTGAGATAATCGCGCACGTCGCGCTCGGTCACGCGAACTCCGTCGTAGCCGCTGGGAGTCACCTGGGTCACATCCACCGAGGTTTCGGCGGCAAGTTTTTTAGCACGGGGTGAGACGAAAACACGGTCACCCTCGCCAGCCACAACCGACTCCGCGCTTGCGGAAACTACAGGCGCAGCCTTCTGCTCGGGAGCGGAATCAGCTTGCGGGGCGGCAGGAGCCGACGATCCTCCAGCTTCAAATTTATCATCCTGTTTTCCAATGATCGCAACCACGGTCAGGACAGGAATCACATCACCCGCTTTGTAAGGTCCAAGATGGATGTAGCCCTTGGCATTGGCTTCGACGGGAAAGACGGCTTTGTCGGTTTCGACTTCCATCACCGCCTGTCCCTGGCTGATCTTCTCGCCGTCCTCAACCAGCCAGCCGACCATGACAACTTCCTCGACTGTTTGTCCCAGCTTGGGGACAAAGAACTCTTCAGACATTAGCTCACCACCTTTCTGCATGCCGCCATCACGCGGGCTGTGTTCGGGATCGCCTCATCTTCCAGTGTCTCGGCGCGCGGTACGGGCACGTTCGCCGCAGCAACACGGATCATCGGCGCATCCAGATAATCGAACGCCTGCTCATTGACTTGCATCATAACTTCGTTGATAAAGCCGGTGTTCTCGTAGGCTTCACTTACACACACCAGTCGTCCGGTCTTTTTGACAGAGTTGACGATGGTATTGATATCCAATGGCTTGAGTGTGCGCAGGTCGATCACTTCCACGTCTATGCCTTCCGCGGCCAGCTTCTCAGCAGCTTCAAGGGAACGGAATACCATGCGCGAGTAGGTAACCAGTGTCACATCCTTGCCGGGGCGTTTGATATCTGCAACGCCAAACGGGATGATGTAATCTTCCTGAGGCACGAAGCCTTTTTCTTTATACAACATTTTATGTTCGATGAACATCACCGGGTTATCGTCGCGGATGGCAGCTTTGAGCAATCCCTTGGCATCGTAAGGGGTGGACGGCATGACCACGTAAATTCCGGGGAAATGCGTCCAAAGCGATTCGAGACTCTGGGAGTGGTGCGCGGCGATGGCGCGACCCGCTCCGCCCTCGGTGCGAACCACCATCGGGACAGTGGTTTTGCCGCCGAACATGTAGCGGTTCTTCGCGCCCTGATTGGCGACCTGATCCATGGCAAGCGGAGTGAAATCCACATACATAATCTC
>DYDH01000011.1:0-327 GCA_020717985.1 Herpetosiphon sp.
TTGGCGGAAAAACCCATCTTGCCGCCGCATCGCATGACGGCACGGTTGCGGTCTTTGATGGACAGGGAAATGTCATCTGGCAGAAAAGTCAGGAGGCGCTGCGCCGTATGCGCGCCTTCGACTTGAACGGAGACGGTAACAGTGAGATCATCACTGGTGGTGAGTATGGCGCATTCTTCATTTACAACGCAAAAGATGGAAGTGAGTTATTCAACAAATTACTTGGGCAACCCGTCAGCGAAGTGCGCGAAGTGGAATTGAACGGCGACCCATCCTCGCGTGAGATCATCGTTGGCGGGAAGGATGGCGGCATTTGGGCATTCTCAT
>DYDH01000011.1:340-36641 GCA_020717985.1 Herpetosiphon sp.
CGCCACCCAAATGTGGACAGGGTCGCTTTCCGACAAGGTGACAGAGATCGCCGGCATTGACATCAACGAAGACGGCAAGGAAGAAGCCGTGCTCGGTGACGACTCAGGTAATGTGGCGGTCTTCACCGAAAGTGGTTCGCGCAACAACCTGCCCAAGCATTCCAGCGGAATCACCCGCATTGACGTGGGCAAACTTGGCAGTGAACGTTATGTGGTCATCGCCGATGGAAGCGCAGTTCAGGCTAATAAAGTCAACTTTAGTTCCATCCCTGGTTTTCAATACGCGCCGCTGATCGTGGGGTTGGTTGTTTCTTTCATTATTCTGGTCATCGCGGCCATCCTTGCATCCATTCCGGCCAAGCCTGAAATGAAGCTCTCGTTGCAGGATAAGAGCCGTGAATCGCTCGAAGCCGAACGGCGCATGTTGAAGGAATCCATTGCGGATGTGGAACGGCTGCGAAAATCTGGCGAAGTGACCGGCGATGCCTACCTCGCGCGCCTCAAACGTTTGCGCGGCGATCTGGCGGATAACGAGACGGCGTATAAATCTGCGGGCTACCCGATCAAGGTGGAAACCTTCCAATGTCCCAAGTGCGGCGGCACACTCGAACTTGGCATGGATAAATGTGAGTATTGCGGGCAGGTGATTTTGTCATAGGAAAGTAAAAGGTGAGAGGTAAAAAGGTATAAGCATACTTTTTACCTCTCACATCTAAATTCTCACTTTTTACTTCTCAACTTCTCACTCTTCTTCAACCTTCCACTCTGTCAGCTTACTTAGAAAAGCGATCTCATCCTCGGCAAGCTTCACTTTCAGCGCGCCGAGGTTTTCATTTAATTGCTCAATCGACGTTGCGCCAATGATCGGGCTGGTGATGACCGGGTCCGCCATCATCCAGGCGAGGGCAACTTGTGAGATGGTGGCTTTGTAGCGCAAGGCAATGATTTCCATTTCTTCGATCAATGCAAAGTTTTTATCTGTCATCGCATGGATGCGTCCCTCCGCGCGTTTGCTTTTGGGCAGTGATTCGTTCTTGCGATATTTTCCCGTCAAAAATCCGCCCGCCAGCGGACTGTACGGAATTACGGCGATTTCATACTCCTTGCACACGGTGCGTAGTTCACGTTCAAATTCATCACGATGGATCAGGTTGTAATGCGGCTGGAGAGAATCATAGCGCATGAGGTTATGCCTGTCTGATGTCCACAAGGCTTGCATCAACTCCCACGCTGCGTAATTCGATGCACCCAAATAGCGGACCTTTCCCTGCTTTACCAGATCGTCAAAGGCACGCAGGGTTTCTTCAACCGGGGTATCGTCATCTGTCCAGTGGGATTGGTACAAATCAATGTAATCCGTCTGCAAGCGGCGCAAAGATGCTTCCACGGCGTTGATGATATGCACGCGGCCTAAGCCCTGGTCGTTGGGTCCCTTGCCCATTTCGCCGCGAACTTTGGTAGCGAGCACGATCTGGTCACGCGGAATTTTATTCTTCCTTATCCAATTGCCGATATAGGTTTCCGAAACGCCGCCTGGGTTTCCGTCCACCCATTTGGAGTAGATATCTGCGGTGTCTATAAAATTGACCCCCGCATCAATTGTTGCGGATAGAATACGATGCGTATCGGCTTCGTTCACCGACCAGCCGAATTGCATGGTGCCCATGCACAGCGGCGATACTTTGAGTCCTGTTTTTCCAAGTTTTATGTAGTCCATTATTCGATCTCGATGTAAATGCGTTTGTTGATTGCGCCCTTGCTTTTGTAATCCACAACTTTTATTTTTCCAATCTCGGAAGTATTGGTCACATGCGTTCCGCCGTCGGCTTGCAGGTCCAGCCCAACGATTTCAACTGTCCGCACTTGCATGATGCCTTCGGGCAGAAGATTGATCTTGGTTCGGATCAAGTCTGGGATTTGGAATGCTTCGTCTCGCGGCAGGATCTTGACCTTGGTCTCGCGTCCCTGCTGGACCTCGAGATTGGTCGCTGTTTCGATGGCTTTGACCAACTCTCCGCGCATGTTCTCGAATTCAAAATCCATGCGACCCTTGAGCGGGTCCATGTCGCCGCCGGTGACCTTCGCACCATAATCGCGGAAGACAGTGCCACATAGGATGTGCAGAGCTGTATGCGTTCGCATCAACTGATATCGCCTCACCCAGTCCAGGGTCCCGGTGGCCGCGGAATTCACGTCAGGCAGGGGAGAAGCGCCGCCGAGAAAATGCAGAACGTCATCGCCCTGCTTCTTCACTTTTTCCACAGGATAGGTTATGCCCGCAACCACAAGCGAACCAAAGTCGCAAGGCTGACCGCCGCCGCCCGGATAAAAAGCGGATTGATCCAAAACTACGGCGCGAGTTTCACCTTCCACTGCTGTGATCGTGGCTGAAAACTCTTTGAGATAGGAATCGGTTTGATAAAGAAGTGTGGTCATGTCCAAATTATATCCGAGTGCGCGCAAGATTAGCGTTGGATTAGAAGATGATTACCCGCTTGACTTTGCAACTCCAGATATTGTATAGTAATCAGCGGCGATATTGAAAAGGCACTGCCCACAGGCTGTGTCTTTTGTTTGTCAAAACCCCATTTTTTATAAATTTTATTGCAAGGAGAGGCAATGATCAAAGTTAGTGGTCTCACAAAGGACTACGGCGCGCGCCGCGCCATTCAAAACCTGAATTTCGACGCCCAGCAGGGTGAAATTGTAGGTTTTCTCGGTCCCAACGGCGCTGGTAAAACCACAACCATGCGTATTCTCACTGGTTACATGCCGCCCACAGATGGCGAAGCCATTGTAGCGGGTTATGATGTCGTGGAAGAATCGCTCGAAGTTCGCAAGCGTGTGGGCTATTTGCCCGAAACAGTTCCACTATATACTGACATGGTCGTTTTCGAATATTTGAAATTCATGGGCGAACTGCGAAGAATCCCCAACCTGGATGCCCGTGTGGACGAGGTATTGGATATGGTCGGCTTGATTGACCGTGCCGATGGGTATATTGGCAACCTGTCCAAAGGGATGCGGCAACGGGTTGGACTTGCCCAGGCGCTTTTGCATAGACCCGAGGTGTTAATTCTCGATGAACCGACCATCGGTCTCGATCCGGGTCAGGTTGTGGAAGTGCGCAAGCTGATTCGAGATATTGGCAAAGACCGCACAGTTCTGCTTTCCACCCATCTTTTGAATGAAGCGCAAAACATCTGTGACCGCGTGCTGATCATCAACAAGGGCAAGATCGTTGCAGAAGACACCACCGAAAACCTGCAAGCCCGTCTGATCGGCGCGGAACGTGTGATTCTGCGTGTGCGCGGCGAAGCAGATGAACTCGCCAAAACCATCAAACAGGTCAAAGGGGTGCAGGGCGTGGAGACAAAGGAAGATGGCTCAGTGGAATTTGAATTTGCTTCCGGCAAAGACGTGCGTCCTGAAGTAGCCAAACAGGTCATCAATTCAGGTTATGAGTTGATCGAATTGCGCCCGCTCGGCATGAGCCTTGAGGAAATCTTCCTCGAACTCACTGGCTCCGATAATAAAAAGAAATAAAGTAGCGCGACATTTATGTCGCCTTGCGAAATATGCGACATAAATGTCGCAGTACAGCAAAAAAGAGGAATCTTATGAGAAATATTTGGACTATCGCAAAACGCGAATACGATAATTACTTTAACAGTCCGCTGGCGTATGTGGTGGCATTTTCAATCCTTCTGCCAATGGGCATTTATTTTTCGCTGATCATGTTCGTCAGCTCGCAGCAAGCCATGATGGGCGGTCCCGCTCCAGAAAGCGCACCGATCAACTGGCTGTTCGTGTTCCTGATGATCTTCCTCAGCCCGGCGTTGACCATGCGCCTGTTATCCGATGAAGCGCGCATGGGCACGCTTGAATTACTGCTGACAGCCCCCATCCGCGATTTTGAACTTGTCGCAGGAAAGTGGCTGGGAGCATTGATGTTTGTGCTGGCAATAGCCGCGCTGACGCTTGTGTTCCCGCTCATCATCAATAATTATGTCACCCCGGGCATTGACTGGATGGTGATCCTTTCGTCGTATATCGGCATGATCCTTGTCTGTGCCGCGCTTCTCGCACTTGGTACGGGCATCTCTGCCATTTTTACCAATCAATTTGCCGCGTTCTTCGTGACGCTTGGATTATTCTTCTTCCTCTGGTTCATGGTCAGCCTGCCCGCAAGTTACTTGCCACAGGGCGGGGATGTGCTCAATTATCTTAGCCTTTCCACGCACTTCTCTCAATCCATGAATAACGGCACGATTAATCTGGGAGATATCGTTTACTACTTAAGTTTGACTGCGTTGGGCTTGTTTGCCGGTACCACCGCGGTTGAAATTCGGAGATGGCGCTAATGGCTGGAAAAAAGAAAACCCCCTCGGCACAGTACGCCTTTATTGGTCTCATCCTGGCCCTGGTCGCCTGTGTTTCAACAGGCTTGATCGGCGCGGCCAAAGGTATGCTCGCCGTAAAAATGTTCACGCTTGAAAATACAGATGGACTTAATCTTGCCTTGCAGATCAGCGTTGCATTGCTCATCGTTGGATTAGCCGCATACGCGATCATGGCGCCTGATACAGTCCGCCGCTTCCTTACTGGACGCCAGGCACGCTACGGTTCCAATTCGCTGATCCTAGCTCTGGCATTCGTCGGCATCATTTTCGTGGCGAATTACATCGTCTTTCAAAACCCCAAATCTTGGGATTTGACCGAAGACAAATCCAACACGCTTGCGCCTGAAACTTTGCAAGCGCTTGCCACCCTGCCTGAGAAAGTGACCGCTATTGCATTCTTTACTGCCAACCTTGACTCCGCTAGCGCAGATGAGTTGTTACTGAAATTTAAAACCAACAGCGGCGGCAAGTTTGACTATACCTTTGTTGACCCTGACCTTGACCCGGTTGCCGCGCGCGAAGCAGGCATCACGGGTGACGGTAAGATCATGCTCCAAATGGGCCAAACAAAAGAAATTGCGTCCTATGCGGGTGAGTCTGAAATCACAAAAACGCTGATCCGCCTCATCAGTCCGGAGCCGCGCGTTGTGTACTTCCTTGAAGGACACGGCGAACCCACGCTTGAATCAAGCGACATGGCGAATTTTTCCACCGCTAAAGCCACCTTGGAATCAAAAAATTATACAGTCAATGCGCTTAATCTGATTTCCACAAACAGCATCCCCGAAGACGCGCTCTCGATCATCATCGCGGGACCAAAGAAACCCCTTGCCAGCTCTGAGGTGACTTTGCTCAAGAAATATGTGGATGCGGGCGGCTCACTGGTTGTCATGGAAGACCCCACTCTTCTAACCGAATTCGGTGATTCCCCCGACCCGCTTGCCAGCTACTTAACTTCTGATTGGGGCATCACACTTAACAACGATGTCGTGATCGACCTTGTGAATACGCAAAACCCGCTCCAGGCAGTTTCCTCACAAATTGGACAGCACCCGATCACACAAAACCTGACCCAAAATTACATCGTCATCCTTCCGCAAGCGCGAAGCTTGAGCATTGCCGCTCAAGTGGAAAATGTCACCCCAACCTCGATCATTTTGACCACAGACCAATCGTGGGGTGAAACTGAACTGGCTTCGGGGGAGCAGCCGGTATTTGATACCGAAAAAGATAACCCGGGTCCATTGAATCTTGCCATAGCCGGTGAAAACGCTGCAACCCAGGGACGTGTGGTTGTGTTTGGTAACTCACTTTTTGCCACCAACGAAGGCTTTGATGCGTACGGTAATGGCAATATGTTTATCAACTCAGTGGACTGGGCTGCGGAGCAGGAAGACTTGCTTAACTTCACACCGCGCGAGAATACTTTGCGCACATTCATCCCGCCCACCAATATGGGCTTCATCATTATGATCATCGTGGCTGTATTGGTTCTGCCTGGCATGGTTGTATTTGCTGGTGTGTCCTCCTGGCTCTCACGTCGTAAGAGAGGCTAAAAAATGGCTCGCAAAACAACAACAAGCACACCAAAAGCGAAGCCGCGGCGAACTGCGCCTGTAAAGGCAAAATCGAATGTCGTGGAATCAATGCCTGCGCCCAGCGTCAGACGGGAAAGACCCGTTTTTCAGGCTGGCACATGGATTGCCGTTCTATTGTTTGCCGCATTGATCGGTTTCGCTTTTTACCTTAAAAGTGAAAAAGAAAAAAAAGCGGATACAGTGGAAGTAACCCCGGTCAGTGAAACGGCAGCCGTATTTGCAGAGAATGATATCGTCTCGAGCATTGAGATCAAACCCACAGATGGCGAGACCGTGAAAGTGGCGCGTAATGCTGAAAATGTCTGGGCGGTGGAACTGCCTCTCGAAGCCGAAGCAGATCAAGGACTCGTTGAAGCGGCGGCGACTCAAATATCCGCTTTACAGGTTATCAGTCCAATAGCCGCAGGCTCTGACCCGGAAATTTTCGGCTTAAAAAATCCCGCCTATATCATCACAATTGAATTCAAAGGCGGAACAACGCACACACTGGAAGTCGGGGAAGTCACTCCCACGAACAGCGGTTACTATGTGCGTGTTGATAAAGATAAGATGATGGTTACAGACCTGAGCGGAATCGAGTCATTGTTGCAACTTGGATTTTTCCCGCCCTATTTGAATACACCTGTGCCTTAGTCCCAGACCCGTCGTCCCACTACGCAGAACGTCCCGAAGGTTTGAATTCCCTTGTTTACCGAGATTAAACCTTCGGAACGGTGCGTAGCGTCAGTTATGTAATATTAGAGCCTTGCAAAGCATCTGAAAGGCGGAGGGGTATTGCTTTTCAAGTTGAAAAAGTGTATTCTAATTTAGAAAATTGTTGGTAAATTTATTTGAAAGTTGGATGTGTGAATGGATGTAGATAAAATTTTGATCGTTGATGATGAAGAAGAATTTCCCGCCATAGCGCGGCTTGTTGAATTGGGTCGCCAAAAATCATACGTGACGCTGGATGACATCCTGCATTTCTTCCCTGAAGCGGAACAGGATGTGGAACAACTTGAAGAAGCTTTTTCGGCTCTTCTAAGCGCTGGTGTTCCATTTATGGAAGATACCATCACGCCTGAGCCGACGGAAGATGAATTAGCCGCTGTAGAGCAAACAACCGAAGTTGAGGATTTGCCCGACCCCTCTCTGGACGACTACCTGGCCAATATTGACACAGACGATACGATCGGCTTGTACCTCAAAGAGGTCAGCCGTGTGCCATTGTTGACAGCGGTGGAGGAAGTGCAGCTGGCCCAGCGTATTGAGCGCGGACGTTCTGCCCGCGAGGAACTTGCTCACGGCACTGTAGCCACCAAACGCCGCCTGGAACTTCGCCGTTCTATCGAAGACGGCTGGGCTGGACGCGAACATCTTATTACGGCAAATTCACGCCTTGTGATTTCCGTTGCCAAGAAATACATGGGACGCGGTGTCCCGTTCCTTGATTTGATCCAGGAAGGCAATATCGGCTTGATCCGCGCGACGAAAAAATTTGATTATCGCCGCGGACATAAGTTTTCGACATATGCAACCTGGTGGATTCGCCAGGCTGTCACCCGCGCGATTGCCGACCAGGGACGCACCATCCGCGTGCCTGTTCACATGGGTGACCAGATCAATAAACTCCTGCGTGTGCAGCATCAACTGACCCAGCGCCTTGGCCGCGAGCCAAGCGTGGATGAGCTTGCAGTCGCTTTGGATGTGCCGCCCAAGAAAGTTGAAAATATGATACAGGTGGCGCGTCGTCCGCTTTCATTGGAAACACCCACAGATGACGAAGAAGATTCTGTGCTTGGTGATTTCATTGAAGACGACGAGGCTCCTCCGCCCGATGAAACTGCCACCTACAATCTCTTGCGTGAACATCTCGGTGAAGTGTTGAACGGATTGCCCCCGCGCGAGGTTCGCATTTTGCAGTTGCGCTATGGTCTGCTCGATGGACAAGCCTACACACTTGAAGAAGTAGGCCGCAAGATGGGCGTCACGCGTGAGCGTGTGAGGCAGATCGAAGCACAAGCCTTGAGCCGCCTGCGTCACCCGTCCATCCGCAGAAAACTGCGGGATTATTTAGGCGAATAGACAATAAAGCCCTTGATTTCCTCAAGGGCTTTATATTACCTGCTACAATTTATTTTTGCCGTGGATTTGGTTGCTACTTTCGTAATTAGCCATGAAATATAGAATTGATTTTTCACGAATAGCCATAATAACCATCCTTGTTTCGCTGGCGCTGGTTTATCCCGTGCTTTGGCTGCGGATTCTGTCCAACCCGGCCGAATATACGGGAGCTGACTTTATCGCATTTTATGCGGCTGGGCGTATCGCAGACAATGAGGGGGCGGCGTTTGTTTACCAACTCCCTTTGCAGAAAAAATATCAGGAAGAGGTCTTGCAGTATGACCTCGAAGTGCAGGAGGTCAATCCATTTGTTCATCCGCCTTTTGTTATTCCGTTTACTCAAGTTGCCGTAACCGAGGATTATCTAATTTCTTTTCAGCGGTGGGCGCTGTTAATGATCTTTATTTTAGCGTTGGGTGTCCCATTCCTAATATCCCTGATTAATAATTTTTGTTCACGGACTGAGAAAATAATTTTTGCTCTTGGAATATTTTTGTTTTTCCCCTTATTTCAAAGTATTATTTTGGGGCAGGATAATGCTCTAGCTTTTTTGGGAATCGCTCTATGGATGTGGGGATTAATTAAAAATAAAGATTGGGCGGCGGGACTGGGATTGGCATTAACTACAGTGCGGCCTCACTTTGCCTTGTTTTTGATGCTCCCGTTCCTTTTTAAACGACGCGCGGTTATGGGTTGGTGTATGCTTGTTGTGTTTATGTGGGTGTTAAGTAATATTGCCTTTGCAGGCAGCAATAGCTTGGAGGGTTTTTTACGCATTCTAACTGTCAGCGGCAGAGGGGAGAATTTCAAGATCAACGAAGAAGGCATGATCAATTTTATTGGGCTCGTGCGCCGTGTTATTCCAATCCTTTCTCCCATCCTTGTGCGCAAAACTGGCTGGGTATGCTATGCGCTTGCATTCTTGTCCCTGGGTATTTACTTTGGATTCAAGAGCGGAAATATTGATGGGAAGGATATTAGCATGGCAACCATTGCCGGACTTTTCTTCTCGCCGCATACCCATGTCCAGGATCTGATCCTGCTTATCATCCCGATCATGGTATTGGTCTTTTTGTTAATGAAAAAACAGGTTGTGCCGCCAAAATATGTTGTTTTACTTCCATTATTGATTTCACTGGTTCTTTTGTTTAGTTATTTTTCTCCCATGTTGATACATTCCGTTCCGTACGTATTAATGGTTGGTATGTTGTTGGCGATATGGCATTACCAAAAAATTCTCCCGCTTGTAAAAAATTCATGAGATTCGAAACCCGCGCAAAAACTGAAGACCTTTTTATGCTTAGTCCTTTATATTATGTCCTGTCTTATGTTTTATTTCGGTGTTGAAATGGTGTATGTCACAAGGACAGAAAACCCCGCCAGGCGCATATACTGATTATTCCTTCAAGGCGTTTTGTGTACGCCACTCAACGTACACAAACTGGATTAACATTCCCAACGGCAGCAGCCAGCCCATTCGCATGGCGGTCTCCTGCCAGAAGACGAACCAGATCAGCCAGGCATAGGAAAGAAGGACATGCCACCATTTAACCTCAAATAAGAGGAAAACCAGATACGAGTACACTCCGTAAAATGGAGTCGCCAGCGCAGAGACCAGAAGACCCGAAATGAGGCGTTCCCTCTTCCCGCGGAAAAATAACGGCAGAGGCGTGAGGAAAATTCCCCCCCGCCAAACGTTGAGGCTTGCCAGCCGCCATACATGGACGGGTAATCCTGCTGTGGAATTTTTCAGCCAATGGGGAATCCAATCGAAGCCATAAACAAACAGACTGGCAATCAGCGCGAGGGCTGGGATAAGCAACAGTTTGGGAAGGAGGCGGGGAGATTCCAGTAAAAGACAAAACAAAAGCGGAAGGATTGTCAATTGAGGCTTGGTCAGTGCTACAATCATGCCCATACCGCGTAGGTAAGGGTGCTTGCCAAAAAGGAAGATCACAAGACCCAGTGCAATGAGCACATCCACCTGGCCCAGCCAGACCTGCCCAAGCATGGGGAAGGAAATCAACAGAAGAAACGGATTTACCTTCGTGAAATACGCCAGAGCGAGAACGCCTGTCACGCTAAAGATTGTCCAGATAGGCCAAGCCAGCGGATAGGTGGGCAGAATTCGCAAGGGTGCAAGGAACCATTGCGCGAAGTAAGGCACATAGCCGCAATCGAGACAGCCTTGTGCGAAAGGCAAATAATAGCGATACAGGTCGTCGCCGCCGGGTAAATGGAAGGAAGCAGCGATCAAGCCCAACGCGGCTCCAATGGCGGCAACCCAACTTATTTTTTGTATGCGAGAGAGTTCCAAAGCGCTCCATGAAAACCAACCAGAATTCCCTTAATCAACTCCTCACCCCGCTGACCTTTTTGCTGGTCTTTTTCCTGCTCAGCCGCACGCCGATTGACGCCGACTTATGGTGGCATTTGCGTGTGGGGGAGGTGATGTGGGGAAAAGGGGGCATCCTGCTTAAGGATATTTTTAGTTACACACAAGCAGGCACGCCCTGGGTCAATGCCTTTTGGCTTTCAGAACTTCTATTATATCGGCTTCAACGTTTTGGTGGATATTTTGCACTGGCAATGTTCGTGTCTATGAGCGGCGCGTTAACCTTTCACTTTGTCTCCCGCCGCATGAACGGCAATCTTATCGTCAATAGTTTTATCATTGTCCTTGCCGCCATCACCGCCGCGCCCATTTGGGGACCGCGTCCGCAGGTGCTTTCGTTTTTGCTGGTTGCCGTGCTTGATCTATGGCTGAGCCGCTCCCCGCGATGGAAGTGGTTGTTGCTTCCCATTTTTGCGCTATGGGTAAATCTGCATGGCGGCTGGATCTGGGGATTCCTGCTTTTGATCGCCCATATTACAGGTCTCTTCGTCAAATCTTTCGCTGTATCCACACAGGAGGGAATCGGTTTGAGGCGGGAATGTGTAAGCCTGTTTGGCTGGACGGCGCTCGCCACGCTGGCGATTGGTCTCAACCCAAACGGCATCGCCATCTGGAAACTGCCTTTTGAGCAGGTCAATGTCTCGCTTCAAATTCAGGAATGGCTCTCGCCCGATTTCCACCGAGTGGATTTCCACCCTATGTTGTGGATGTTATTTCTGTTGATCCTTACTGCCCCCTTCGCCCCCAAGCCACTGGACTGGCCGCAACTGTTCAAAGTCCTCGGCTTTGCCTATCTGACTTTTTTGGCACAGCGTAACATCGCCTTGTTTGCCATCGTAGCCGCGCCCTTGCTTGCGGATTGGGGGAACGCTGTCCTTCAAACCATTGGACAGAGACAGTCCCGCATCGCTTCTCCCCCGAAACTGAATCCTCGACTTGTGGGCATTCTCAACGCTGCAATTTTGTCGATCTTCGCGGTCGTCGCGCTCGGAAACCTTTTCCTTATCACCCAGCCTGAACGCGTGGATGCGAACTATCCCGTGGCTGCTGTCAAATGGATTCAGACTCATCAGCCCGCAGGCAGGCTTTTCAATTCATATAATTGGGGCGGTTATCTCTTGTGGACCTTACCTGAGTACCCCGTTTTTATTGATGGGCGCGCCGATCTATATGGAATTGACCTGATCCGGCAATGGCAGGACGTGGTCAATGCCGAGGACAGTGCGCTGTCAATTCTTGACAGATGGCAGGTCAATGTTGTCCTGGTGGAGCCTTATTGGGATATCGTGGATGTGTTGAAAGGTCAAGGCTGGAGTATCGTATTCGAGGATGAGAAAGCTGTTATCTTTCTGAGAGGGAAGCCATGAGAATGTCTCGACAAACGCTAATTTTTTTGATTGGCATCCTTGCGCTGTCAACGATCCTGCGCCTTATCGGCATTGTCTCGCGCCCCATTTGGTATGACGAAGCCTTTTCGATTTTGTTTTCCGAAAAAGGTTTAAGCGCAATGATATACGGTACTTTAAGCAAGACCGGCGCCGGGACAGCAGATATTCATCCGTTGGGATACTATACTTTACTTTGGGGGTGGATGAATATATTTGGCAAATCAGTGCTGGCGGCAAGGTTTTTATCCGTTTTCATCAATCTTGCATCTCTCATCCTGGTTTATTTAATTGCCTGTAATTTGTTCAATGAAAAAACGGCATTTACGGCTGCGGTAATGTTCTCTGTGCTGCCTTTCCAGATTCATTATGCGCAGGAAATCCGTATGTATTCCCTTTTATCCTTATGGCTGCTAATTGCCACCTTCTCTTTTCTGCGCGGACGCACTGGGAATTGGAAATGGTGGATATTGTTTGGTATATCAAGCGCGCTGGCACAATATACCCATAACCTGGCTGTAGTTTATTTATTCCCCCTCGCGCTGACTCCGCTAATTGAAAAGGATGTAAAAACCCTCAAATCGGTCAGTCTTGCCTCCATCTTTGCTGTCATTCTTTATCTGCCCTGGTTGATCCATCTACCGGCGCAATTTTCAAAAGTAAGCACATCCTATTGGGTGGAACGCCCCGGTGTGGAAAAAGTCTTTACCCTCCTTTTATTTTATCTGCCTCACTTGCCCCTGCCAAACAAGCTGCTCTTGCCCGGCTTGATGCTCTCAACGCTTACGGTTGCTCTTGCCACATTTCAAACCATTCTTGCAAGGAAAAAGAAATTGCCAGGACTCAATCGGGGTGTATGGCTGGCCTATCTTGCCTTTATGCCTCCGCTTCTGCTTTGGCTTATTTCTCAATTCGTTCCCATCTATATTGAACGCGCCCTTTTGCCTGCTCATGCCATATTTTGTATTTGGCTTGCCTGGGCCTATACTCAAACGGAATTGCCCAAACCAGTTCAAATAGCAGGATTTGGATTGATAATCATTGTCGCTGTGATGGGGCTTTTTCAACATGTCGCCTACGCTGGATTTCCGTACGGTCCTTTTTCTGTACTGGACAAGAGGATACAAGCTGAATATCAGCCGGGAGACATTGTTGTCCATTCAAATAAACTTTCATACCTGCCCGCTTTCTATTTTGACCCTGAAGCGTCTCAAGTGTATATAGCCGATATAAGCGGAAGCACTACAGATACGCTTGCCCCTGCAACTCAGGAAATTCTACACGTGCAGAGTTACAATGATATGCAAACAGCAGTCAACGATAAAAACCGCGTATGGTTCATAATTTACCAGCAATCCATTGATGAATTCACTGAGCAGGGATATAAAACCCATCCACAGCTCGAATATCTTGATCAGAATTTTGCACTGCAAAAAATTGAAGAATGGAACGACCTCAGGCTGTATCTTTATTCTCAATAAACCTTTTGGACTCCATCAGCTTGCTGATGGTTCTCTCTCTCCTAAATCCACAACTCGCCCGCCTCAAGAGCATTTCATAAAATCAGGAGCAACACATGCACCATCCCCTCGAATTCATCCCCGCACATTTACGCAAACCGCTGTTTTATGTTTTCCTTGCATTGACCATCGCCATCTTCGGCATATTCCGTGGATTGGATTCTCCGTTACGTACCGCCGCCGCGCCGAATGGAGTAGTCTCTTATGAACTCGCGCGGACTACGGACACGGCGCAGAGTATTGTCAACTCTTGGGATTCAAATGCGAGATTATTTGCCGCGTTCGGCCTTGGACTGGATTATCTGTTCATGCCCGTATATGCGCTTGCCCTTGCGCTGGGCATCCTGCTGACGATGAACGGCAGGTCTGGCTGGTATTCTCATCTCGCCGCATGGATGGGGTGGGGAATATTCGCCGCTGCATTATTTGACTCAGTTGAAAATTACGCGCTCTGGAAGGAATTGATCGGCGGAGTTTTTTCGCCGTATGCGCAGATCGCCGCATTGTGCGCCACGATCAAATTTATTCTGCTCATTATGGGTATTCTCACCGCCATTGTGGGCGGGGTTATGCCAAAATTGAACCGCGAAGCCCGCCAGGAACGCAAAGAAAACCATTAAACCTTTGTGCTCCTTGCGGTGAAAAAAGAAATGCACGAAAGAATGCCGCAAAAATAAAAAGAGCGAACGGTTTTCGCTCGCTCTTTTCATCCTTCATCATTGCACTTGAAACTTCATCGGCTCGCTTATTTTTTGCTGTTCGCCATCTTCAAGTTTGGTCAACGGCAGAATCACATGGAATTGACTGCCGGGGAAATTGATCTCATCGTAGCCGGGGCTTTCCACGTAAATGCGTCCGCCGTGTGCCTCGACAATGCCTTTGGCGAGAGCCAGTCCCAGCCCTGCGCCGCCGCCTTTGAAGCGTGTCTTGCTGGTCGAGTGTTTGCCCAGTTCGCCGGGCTGATAGAACTTGGTGAAAATGATCTCGCGGAAATTCGGGTCAACGCCCACGCCAGTATCACTGATGATTATCTCAACCGCGCCATTGGGCAGGTCAAGGATCGCGGGGACACTGTGACCTGTGATGGTGATCTTTCCATTGTTGGGTGTGAACTTGATCGCATTGCGGATAATATGGTGGAATAACTTCCGCAGCAAATTCGGGTCGGACTTGACATGCGGCAGATTGGGAAGTTCCAACTGGAGGCATTGCTTGCGCTGTTTGATCGATTCGATTTGCTCGATACATATTTCCTGAATGAGATGTCCCATTTCCACAGGTTGGAAATTCGGCTTGAGAGAACGCGCGTCAATTTGCGCAATGTCAAACATCGAATCCATAACCTCGTGCAGGCGGATCGTGCCATCGTGGATTTTTTCCATGACGAATTTGAAATTCGGATCGAGGCTGGTGTCTTCCATCAACATTTCGCTGTAGCCTTTGATGACCGTCAGCGGCGTGCGAAGTTCATGCGATGCAATGCTGATGAAGTCGGACTTGGCCTGGTCAATGCGCTCGAGGTCGCGGTTGTTTTTTTCCAATGCGCGCCGCGCAGTGCGTAGCTCGTTGTTCAGACGCATCAGGTTATCCACGAGGCGCGCATTTTCCAGGGCCACTGCGGTCTGGCTTGCGTGTGAACTTAGGGTTACAAGGTCTTCTTTGCTGTAGCGGTTGCGGCTTAACTTCGGACCAAACGCCAGCAAGCCGATCCATTGTTTTTTGGCAAAGATGGGAATGTAAACCTCGGCGCGCAATTGGCTGAACCAGTCCTTCTCAAAGGTGGAAGCAGACCGATAAGCGGGGAGTAGGTCAAGGTCATATTGAAGAAGCGGGCGCTGTTCCCGAACAAGGTAGGAAGCGATTGTTCCGTTCTCGTCCAATTCCACTGCGACCATTTGTCTTTCTTCGGGACTGCGCGCGGAGCGAAGCCTGTATATTTTGTGCCCGTCGGCCTGGCGTTCTGAATCCACGAGGAAGAGGAATCCGCGCTCGATCTGCATGGCTTCGAGGATGATGCCGACCGCGATGCTTGCCAGCCTGTCCATATCCAAAATGTTGCTGATGCTTTCGCTGTATTGATGGATGGTGCGGCTGGCATCGTATTGATCGCCTTTCGTCCAGTTGTTCACTGTGCGCGAGACCAATCCCAACAACGGCGAGACGATCATGGTCAACAGGAGGGCGATGATCGCGCCGGCGAATAACGGCGAGAGTCCCTTGAAAACGGTTTGTATTAATAAAAACCCCGCCACATAAAATCCGACGATGGCGACGGCAATGACGATGTATACAAGCCCCCGCCGAATGATCTGTTTCAGGTCGGGAACGTTATGCGTACCGATCACAAACGCCACAAGAACGGCAACTACCAATCGTATCGGCTGTCCTGTGATGACGATATTCGAGAAAAGCAAAACATCGTTGACGAATACAAGGAAAATGACCGGCCACCAGTAATTCAAACGGTTGCGGAATAGTTGTTGCTGCGCATCCTTGTTTCCGTTTGCGATGGAAATCACCAGGCTGATCGCGAAGATCAACCATCCCAAAATGGACCATGCCGGAGCGAGTCGGGTGCGCTGCAGGGTCAGGCTGCCGTTCGTCCAAAGTATATCCGGCAGGCTGAGTGCGTTGGTCAGAATCAGCGCCAGTCCGAGCATCCAAAAAGCCCACACGCCGACCCATGTCCACCAGGTTTCGCGTTTCAGGAATGTTTGCAGGGTGAGAATCAGAATCGCAATGAGCGACAATGCAACGTAGATTTGAAATTCTTGAAACAAGGTTGCGCTGTTTTTTGAACTTTCCCCGTTGCGCCAGACGGCTTCGGCAATGGTCAACACCATCGCCAGCAGGGCGTAAAGAGCAACAAGCCAGGTGGACGTTCCGTGACCGTCGTCCCGCCGCTGCACTGCAAAGAAAATCACAGGAAGATAAAGAGCGCCAAGTAAAAGCAATAAAATAAATTGAGTCAATGAAATATCCATAATTATTACCAAAGATTTTACCCGAAAAAATTAGTTAATCGGTTATCATTGTTGTTATGCTAACAACCCGCGCATCCCGTCTCAAATATAATTTTTCCGCGGAATTCTTCCGCCCGGACGGGCACGTGATCTTTTCGGATCTATCTGCCGCCCGCGCCTTTGCTGTTCAAATGTCAGCGTTTCGTACCGCCGACCCGGTGTCTCCGTCTGACCTGTATGCGCTTTCCCTGCTTGATGAGGCTTACCATATCCTCCTCAAGCATTTTTATGGCAGATACACAGGTGTGATGGGACGCGCCATGGGCGTGCTGCAATCGAGTCTTGGTTCAAAATACGATCTAACCCTCAGCAAGTTCACCGAGGAATTTCCGCCCACGCCTGTCTATCGCGGCGAAATAACAGCGGGGGTCTATCTTTCCACCAAGGTTCCAAACGTGGGCGATTTCGGACGTGGCGTGCGCGCGGCTGCCATTGAAGAAATGTTGTTGATCAATAATTCAAACAAAAATCCGGCAATGAATCGATACAGAGATTTGTTCGACGAATCGGTCATGACCGGCTCTGCCTACACTGAATTTTTGCAATCACTGCTGACCTTCTATTCCCGTCAGCCCGGTTTTGGGAACGGCGATTCCTCCTTGGGCGAAACCCTGACCGACCTGCTTCAAGGTCCGATCAAGGCTTCACCCGATTCTTTGGAAGGTCAACTGCGCTTCGTCATCGAGAAGTGGGGACACCTGCTCGGTGAGAGCTTCTCGCTGATGGTTCTGCGCGGATTGGATTTCCTGCGCGAAGATGCGATCCGCCTTGGGCATGGTCCCATCGATTCGCAAAAATCCGAAACCTACGTGCCGAATTATTTCGGCAACGACTACGCTGAATACGAACGCTACAGCATGGACAAGGATTGGATGCCGCGCCTCGTGTTGCTGGCTAAGAATACCTACGTCTGGCTGGGACAACTCTCCAAGAAATATCAACGCGACATTACCACCCTCGACCAAATCCCTGACGAAGAATTGGACTTGCTCGCCGCGCGCGGATTCACCGGCTTGTGGCTGATCGGTCTCTGGGAGCGCAGCCGCGCCAGTCAGCGCATCAAACAGCGCATGGGGCAGGAGGATGCGGTCGCTTCGGCGTATTCGCTCCACTCGTATGATATTGCCGATGACCTCGGCGATTGGGACGCGCTGAACAACCTTCGCTCGCGTGCCTGGGCGCGCGGCATTCGTCTCTCCGCCGATATGGTGCCCAATCACATGGGCATTGATTCGATCTGGGTCAATGAACATCCTGAGTGGTTCCTGTCTTCCCCGCATTCTCCGTATCCATCTTATGCCTTCAACTCCGAAAACCTTTCGGACGATTCGCGTGTGGGCGTTTATCTCGAAGATCATTATTACAACAAGACCGATGCCTCTGTGGTTTTCCAGCGCCGCGATTTTCAAACCGGCGATGTGCGTTACATTTATCACGGCAACGACGGCACATCCTTCCCGTGGAACGACACTGCCCAATTGGATTACACCAACCCCGCAGTCCGCGAGGCGGTGATTCAAGTCATCTTGCATGTGGCACGCAATTTCCCAGTCATTCGTTTTGACGCGGCCATGACTCTCGCCAAGAAGCATGTCCAACGCTTGTGGTTCCCTGAACCCGGCGCGGGTGGCGCGATTCCTTCGCGTTCGCAATACGGCATGACCAAATCCGAGTTCGACGATAAAGTCCCCGAGGAATTTTGGCGCGAGGTGGTGGACCGTGTTGCGGCGGAAGTGCCCGACACGCTTTTGCTCGCCGAAGCCTTCTGGCTGATGGAAGGTTATTTTGTCCGCACGCTGGGAATGCACCGTGTTTACAACTCCGCGTTCATGCACATGCTGCGCGATGAAGATAATGCCAAGTATCGCATGGCAATCAAGAATACGCTTGAATTCGATCCGCAAATTCTCAAGCGCTACGTCAACTTCATGAACAATCCCGATGAGAAAACATCTGTCGAGCAGTTCGGCAGCGGCGACAAATATTTTGGCATCTGCACGGTGCTCTCCACTTTGCCCGGTCTGCCCATGTTTGGTCACGGTCAGGTGGAAGGCTTCACCGAAAAATATGGGATGGAATATCGTAAAGCCAAATGGGAGGAGACTCCCAACGATGGATTGATTCGCGGCCACGAGTGGCGCATCTTCCCGCTCCTTCACCGCCGATACCTGTTCGCCGACGTCGAGCAGTTTCTACTCTATGACTTTTACTCTCCCGCCGGCGGTGTGGATGAACAAGTCTTCGCCTATTCCAACCGCTTCCACGACGAGCGCGGACTGATCCTCTATCACAACAAATTCGCCGACACCCGTGGCTGGATCAAAACCTCCGCCGCATACATTGACAAAGGCTCAGGCAAAACCATCCGCCGCAATATCGCCGAAGGACTTGGACTTCCGCACGTCGGTCATGTCATCTTCAAGGATTATGTCACCCAACTCGAATACATCCGATCCTGCAAGGAAATTTGGGACAAAGGCATGTACATCGAACTGGGCGCCTACCAATGCCACGCCTTCATGGATTGGCGTTTCGTCGGCGACAGCGAATGGAAGACGATTTGCAACCAACTCAACGGCGCGGGCGTTCAGTCCATGCAGGATGAATGGCACAAGCTGTTTAGCGTGGGTGAGGAAGTAAAAGTTGAAGTGCAAGTTCCAAAGAAGAAGCGCGCTGTTCGCAAACCCAGTCTAAAGGCGAAGGCAGTAAAAAGTAAAAAAGTAAAAAGTGAGAAGACGAAAGTCACTGCCGCGAAGAAAGCTGTTGTGAAAAAAGTTCAACCCAAAGAAAAGAAACCGGCAGTTAAGAAGGTTGTCCCTGCTAAGGCGAAACCTGAGAAGAAACCAATAGCGAAGGCAAAGCCAGTTGCAACATCGTCCCCGAAGGGGAAGAAACCTGCGGTAAAGAAATCAACTACCGCGAAGAAGCCGAAGTAAACATGAAGACATCCGAGATTTTGGAAATCTCGGATGTCTTTGTATACGTGGGTGTGCGTCGCACCTGACGGGTTGGATTAACCTGATTAAGGAGATTCTCTATTCGATGAGACCAGTCCCATTAAGTAAGGTGCGACGCACTAAATGGGGAAGCGGGCTGCGCGTAGTTTTGTCTTACCCTACAATTCCCATACGAATCCCGTTTTGTTATTGACTAGCATTTTAAAAAGTACTATACTCACTCCATCGAGGTAACGCCATCATGCGATTATTTCACGGACTACCCAGTTGTTGATTAAACACACGCGGATATATCCGCGTGTGTTTTTTATATTCATTCACTAAAGGAGATTAATACAATGGATTCTGGACTGATAGGCAAGGTTGAAAAAGCAAAAAGGTACGCTGAGGATAGACACCGCTTCCACTTCAATCAGTTTGACCTTAATTTCCACGGCGATAATAGCGAACACCATGTTTCATATAGTAACGGCGTTTTTAATTGCGATTGCGAATTCTTCCTTACCCACAAACGTTGCGGACATTCCATGGCGCTTGAGATACTGCTTAAAGATATGATTGTTGAGTCAGTATAGGCAACCTAAAAACTGAATACCCAAACTGTCCTCCGCGAGCGCGCAGGGCAGTTTTTTTATTTTATTAACTCACCTTGCCGCTTACGCAGAACGTCCCGAAGGTTTATGTAATCAGGTTTGCTTTTAGCCTAAACCTTCGGGACGATGTGTAACATCAATTATTAATCTGCGAAATCTATGCAATCTGTGGATGAAATCCTGTGGATGAAATCCTGTGGATGAAATCCTGTGGATGAAATCTTCTCATTAAATCTTAAACATTATGGTGTACAATTTTCCTTATGAAATCTCAATTTTCCCGGCGTGACTTTTTAAAACTAAGCGGACTCACCCTCGGCGGCTTGGCGTTCTCGCCCTTTCTGCCCGGGCTGACCGATTTTGACGACAGCTTTATGGTGCGGATCGGCACAGTGGAAATGCCTGTGCGCGCGCAGCCCACCGATGACAGCCGTATTTATCAAACCTGGTATCGCGACGACCTTGTGCATGTATATGAGGAGGTTGTTGCTGAAGAACCCAAACATAATCCCGTTTGGTATCGTGTCTGGGGCGGCTACCTCCATCGCGGGCGCCTGCATCGCGTCAAGACCATTTACCAAACCCCACAGGACATTACCGAAGGCAAGCGCACGCTCGCCGAAGTGACCGTTCCTTTTACTGCGCCATACTGGTATACAAAAGCGCGCGGCTGGGAGACGCGCCAACCCCCGCTTTATTACGGCTCGGTGCATTGGGTTGAAGCCGTGGAAGACGGACCGCCCATGGCGGATTACACCGGCCCCTGGTACCGTATCCATGACGAACTAGATTCCAACGTCCCGTACCATGTGCCAGCCATTCACCTTCGCATCTTCCCATTGGATATTTTCGACCCCATCTCGCCTGAAGTACCCAATGAAGAAAAACTGATCGAAGTCAACCTCACTACGCAATCGCTCATCGCTTATGAATACGGCAAATCTGTATTCCAGACCAACGTTTCAACGGGCATTCGCGGTGGGGGGCTTGGCGGAGAGAAGGGACTGTCCACCACCACGCCCAACGGTAAATTTACCATTGTTGAAAAAATGCCATCCAAACACATGGGATATAGTTATTTCAACGTTGGACAAGGCGGCAACCTGCTTGCGGACGAAAGCGGCTATGTCCTCCCCGGCATCCCATGGACTTCATTCATTGCCCGCCCCGGAAAACCAACCGCGGGTCACGCATTTCACGGGACCTACTGGCACGAAAATTTTGGCACAGAAATGAGTCACGGTTGTATCAATATGCGTTCCAATGAAGCCAATTGGATCTTCCGTTGGGCGCAGCCCCCGCATACTGCCGGGGTCATTTCCAATCACCATGGACAAGGCACGGCGGTGGAGATCCATTATTAGTTCCTTTTTGGATTTCCCCGCTTACATGCTGATTCCTCATCCCAAACATTTGACATCCCCTCATCCTAAAGGATACGCTTTGCTATGCCTCTACTTAACTGGAAGGGAAAGCATCCCGCCCCGCCCGAGCCTGCTTCTCTGATTCAAGATGCATTTCTCTACCCGAATGGACGCGGCTATCCAAACGCGCATCCCGATGGACGGGTTATTCTTGGTGATAACCTCGCGGTCATGTCCGCGCTTCTTCCTGAATACGAAGGCCGCATTAACCTCATCTATGCCGACCCGCCATTTTTCACCAACCGAAAATTTTCCGCGCGCATCGGCCGCGGCGAGGATTCACGCAAGCCTGAAAAATGGAAATTGGTCGAAGGTTATCACGATGCCTGGCCTGACCTGGATTCCTATTTACAGTTCTTGTACGAACGCCTCTCTTTGATGGTTCGCCTGCTTGCGCCAAATGGGACGTTATATCTTCATCTCGATTGGCATGCCGATGCCTACGCCCGACTTATCCTTGATGAACTTTTTGGCTCGGATGGCGTTTTTATTAATGAGATCGTTTGGACATATCACGGACCGTCTCCGATCAAGACCGCTTTTAATCGTAAACACGATACAATCCTGGTTTACGCAAAGGGCAGGGATTACACGTTTAATGCAGATGCAGTCCGCGAGCCGTATAACCCGAATACCATTGCAACCTTCAAATCGTCGCGCAAGGCGGGATTTGGGAAGGTGCCAAACCTTGAACGCGGCAAAGTCCCCGAAGACTGGTGGTATTTTCCAGTTGTAGCGCGTTTGCATAATGAACGTACCGGATACCCAACTCAAAAGCCGGAAGCGTTATTGGAACGCATTATCCGTGCTTCATCGAACAAAGGCGATACGATTGCTGATTTCTTTTGCGGCTCAGGGACAACGGCTTTGGTTGCCGCCAAAAATGGGCGTAAGTTCATCACCAGTGACATTGCCATTCGCGCCGTGCATACCGCGCGCAGCCGGCTGGCTGAAACAGAGTCTGTTTTTTCACTTGAACATGATTCTGCTTTGAAGGCTGCGCCGTTACATGGAGCAAAAAATACCAGGGTTCATGTCTCTGCCGATTCTGTCAGGTTGGATACCGCTCTCGATGTGGATTTCTGGGAGGTGGACCCTGATTGGGATGGGAAAATGTTCAAGAGCGCTGCCCAGTCCCAACGTCACGCGCGAAGCGGCGACCTTCCTCTCGAACTTAAAATAAAAATCGGACGCAAACGCAAAGCGTGCATCCGATTGGTAACAGTTCAAGGAAAAGAGTTTCAGCTAAATATCGAGGCGGTAACCAACGCCGCGAATGGTTTTTAGGAACTTGGGGTTATCAGGGTCTAGCTCAATGGCGCGGCGAAGCCACGAGATGTGAACATCGAGCGTGCGCGTATCGCCGGTGTAATTGGTTTCCCATGCCTTTTTGAAAAGGGGTTCGCGTTCATAGACTTCGCCATGTTTTTCCATCAACAAATTTAATAAGGTAACCAGGCGCGGCGTGAGTTTTGTGCTTTTACCGAGACAGCGCACGCGGCGCTTTTCAAGGTCGAGGCGAATGGGCCCGACATGCACAACATTTTTTCCGTCACCGGGCAAAAGAGGTTTGATGCGATTGACAAGTTTCTGCACAGTGAACGGCAGTGCAAGCACGGCATCAGCCACATCCTTATTAATTACATCGTTGTCACTTTCAAGAATTAGGATGATGGGAAGCTTGGGGTCTTTTTCGCGAATGGATTGACAGATGCGCAAGCCAGTGCTTCGCAGTGTGGCGGCGTTGATCACCACCAGGCTTGGGCTGACTTCCTTGAGGCGCGCAACCGCCTGACTGCCATTCTGGGCAATTTGTACATCAAATCCCTTCTTCTGCAAATCAGCAGCGAAAGAAGGGATCTCTGCGTGGCGGCCTTCAATGACCAGGAGGGTAGTGGTCTTCATAATGGATAAGCGATAATGCCTGTTC
Organism: Herpetosiphon sp.; assembly: GCA_020717985.1. Lineage (GTDB taxonomy): Bacteria > Chloroflexota > Anaerolineae > Anaerolineales > Villigracilaceae > Villigracilis. Next base: position 23,672 of record DYDH01000011.1, read on the forward strand.
TTTAAGATAGGAATAACTTAACAACATATAAATTATGCAACTGTATTTGTTAAGGTTAATTCATTATACACCAAATCTTAACAAATACTTTTTTTCTAATATATTGTTTTGTTCTCCAACCCTTCTTATGCCATTTGTTTGTATGTAAATGCTCTTTTAACTTTGCTTGACTATTTCGCGCTTATCATGGTAATATCTTCACCCATCTGATGCGGGGTGGAGCAGTGGCAGCTCGTCGGGCTCATAACCCGAAGGTCGCAGGTTCAAGTCCTGCCCCCGCTACAAAAAAACCACAGTCTTATTGACTGTGGTTTTTTTCTTTGCCTGTATTCAACAATCAAGGACATTAGGCAGATGAATATGTGATACTTGTTACATTCATGTTTCTGAATATGTTGTATAATACATTCAGGAAAATGAATATGAATAAAAAACAAAATCCACTTCAACCCATTGCTTCCTTGCTGGAAACCATCTCACCGTTGACCCGTTTGCAGATACTGCTTGCCATTGGGACAGGCGAAGCGTGCGTCTGTCATCTTGAGACAGCGCTTGGTTTGCGGCAGGCTTATATCTCGCAGCATTTGATGGCGCTTCGCAAGGCGGATATTTTGCTGGATCGGCGTGAGGGTCGTTATATTTTCTACCGACTAAAAGACGCCTCTTTGCTTGACCTGATCACTGCCTCTGCCAAACTCAGCGGAATCTCCGCTGGGACCGTTTCTGCGCTCATCAACACACGAATCAACCCATCGTGTGAGTGTCCGCAATGTTCCCCAATCCTTATTCCTGCTGCGAGTTTGTAATCCATGACCACTCTTACCCCAACTTCCGTTCCCCATGCAAATAAACGTTTGTTTGCCATACTTGCTATTGTTGTAATTACGTGGCTGGTTGCCTACAATATCATCCAGCCTCTTGCGGATTGGATATCTTATTCCGCCCTGGGTCTTGGACGTGATTCTCATCTCGGTGAATCTCTGGCATTCTTCCTCTATGACGTGCCGAAGATTTTGCTTCTGCTTTCAGGCATGGTCTTTGCCATTTCCATCGTCCGTACCTTCTTTAGCCCCGAGCGGACTCGCGCCCTGCTTGGCGGAAAGAGGGAAGGTGTGGGTAATGTCTTTGCCGCCCTGCTCGGAATTGTCACGCCGTTCTGTTCCTGTTCCGCTGTGCCGCTCTTCATCGGCTTTGTCGAATCAGGCATTCCGCTTGGTGTGACATTCTCTTTCCTCATTGCCGCTCCGACAATTAACGAAGTTGCCATTATTTTGTTGTTCGGCTTATTTGGATGGAAGGTTGCCGCGTTGTACATCACATCAGGTTTGGTTGTCGCCATCGTTGCAGGCTTTATCATCGGGCGGCTCAAAATGGAAAGATATGTGGAAGATTTCGTGTGGAAAATCCAGGTCTCGGCGGGCGTGACCGAGGAAAAACTAACATGGACTGACCGCATCGAACGTGCCTGGGAATCGGTGAAGGAAATTGTTGGGAAGGTTTGGTTGTATGTTGTCGTAGGAATCGCTATCGGCGCAGGCATTCACGGCTATGTCCCGGAGGATGCGCTTGCTTCCGTTTTGGGCAAACAGGCCTGGTGGTCGGTCCCTGTTGCGGTGTTGATCGGCATCCCGTTGTATTCCAACGCTGCGGGTATTGTTCCCATCGTCGGCACGTTGATCGAAAAAGGCGCATCGGTTGGGACGGCTCTGGCCTTCATGATGTCTGTCATTGGACTGAGTCTGCCCGAAGCGGTGATCTTGAAGCGCGTGCTAAAAATGCCGTTGCTTATCACGTTCTTTGCTGTGATTGCGGTGGCGATAATGCTAACAGGTTATATGTTCAATTGGATTTTATAAAACACAAATCCTAAAGGTTTCTAAAACCTTTAGGATTTCATTATTTTCAAAGGAGTAAACATGCTTACCATCAAAGTTCTCGGTTCAGGTTGTGCAAATTGCAAAAAATTGGAAGCCCTCACCCGTCAGGTTATTGACCAGATGGCTGTGGAGGCGGAGGTCATTAAAGTGACCGAATATCCCAACATCATGGCATACAACATCATGTCCACGCCAGGGCTGGTTATCAATGAGAAAGTGGTTTCCTTCGGACGGATTCCGTCTCCTGCTGAGATCACAATATTTGTTGCGAATGCTCTTGAGGCGGCATGAAAAAGGTTCTATTTCTTTGCACAGGGAATTCCTGCCGCTCGCAAATGGCGGAGGCGATTGTCAATGCAAAGATGGGGGAGGTGTGGCAAGCTGTCAGCGCAGGGACAAAACCTGCGGGTTACGTCCATCCCAAGGCGTTGGATGCGTTGTCAGAAATCGGCATCCAGCATACGGGTCGGTCGAAATTGGCGGATGAATTTAAAGGCGTGGACTTCGAACTCGTGGTCACGGTCTGCGATTCTGCCGCCGAGGAATGTCCCATCTGGCTGGGAAAAGGGAAAAAGGTTCATCACAGTTTTTCCGACCCAGCAGTGACCGATGACATGGACGACTTTCGCAAAGTGCGCGATGAGATCGAAAGAGTAATCATCGAATTACTCAAACGACATTCTTAATATGGAGATTACATCATGAAACAGGAAACACGCAAAGAACTTTCTTTCCTCGACCGCTATCTGACCTTGTGGATTTTCCTTGCAATGGCGATTGGTGTGGGCATTGGCTTTTTGATGCCTGCAACTGTCGCTGTTTTCAATCAGGCGGTCTCTATCGGTACGACCAACATCCCGATTGCGATTGGTTTGATCCTGATGATGTACCCGCCGCTGGCGAAGGTTCATTACGACGAATTGGGGGACGTGTTTCGCAATTGGAAAATTCTCAGTCTCTCGCTGATCCAAAACTGGGTAATAGGTCCCATTTTGATGTTTGTGCTGGCGATCATCTTTTTGCGCGGCTACCCCGAATACATGACGGGACTGATCCTCATCGGACTCGCGCGCTGCATCGCAATGGTCATCGTCTGGAATGAACTGGCGAAAGGCGATAACGAATACGCGGCTGGACTGGTTGCATTCAACAGTATCTTTCAAGTCTTGTTCTACAGCGTGTATGCCTATGTCTTCATCACTGTCCTGCCGACCTGGTTTGGCATGACAGGCAATATCGTAAATATCACCATCGGCGAAATTGCGAAGAGCGTATTTATCTATTTGGGAATTCCATTTATCGCGGGTTTCTTCACACGCTTCTTCCTTGTCCGCGCAAAAGGCAAGGACTGGTATCACAAGAAATTCGTGCCAAAGATCAGCCCGCTGACCTTGATCGCCCTGCTGTTCACCATTGTGGTCATGTTCTCGCTCAAGGGTGACATCATTGTGCAACTGCCGCTCGACGTGGTTCGCATCGCCATTCCGCTCCTGATCTATTTCGTGATCATGTTCCTCGTCTCCTTCTGGATGGGCAAACAAGTTGGCGCGGACTATGCCAAGACCACCACACTTTCATTCACCGCCGCCAGCAACAACTTTGAATTGGCCATCGCGGTGGCGGTTGCCGTATTCGGCATCAACTCTGGCGCGGCTTTTGCGGCGGTCATTGGTCCATTGATCGAAGTGCCGGTGATGATCGGCTTGGTTAATGTGGCGTTTTTCTTCCAGAAAAAATATTTTGGCGGTGCAGGAAGCCCGTCTATAGGATGAAGAACCCGTAAAGTAATTGAGATCTAAAGCAGAAAGCAAACCTTTCTAATACGCTGATGTTCCCTTCTTTCTATCCTGTCATGGCAGGCACATGCCATTGTTACTTATGACGATACTTAGTATCATCTCAAAAATGAGGGAAAACGTCCCGAAGGTTTCTACAAATTAGGGTGGTTTTCCACAAAACCTTCGGGACGGTATGTTAACACCCCGTTTTATTGAGATGATACGATACTTACTATAAAAAACGTCAAAGTAGGGATAGAATATGTATAAGGAAGAGCGATATGATCAATGTTTCTGTTGTTACTGATAGCTGCGCCAGCATCCCAGAAAACTTGCTAAAAAAACTGCAAATTTCCACCGTCGCTTATTATATTCACCGTGAGGGGGATATATTGCGCGATTTGGTGAACATCCAGCGTGATGAATTTCTCCGCTGGCTCACCAACGCAACTATATTGCCGACAACTGCCTGCCCCGGACCAGGCGATTATTTGGAGACGTATAAAAATCTCATCAAACAGGGTGCTGGACAAATTGTCAGTATTCACATGACATCGCGCGGCAGCGGCGCATATCAGTCTGCTAAAACAGCTCAATCCATAATTGCTGAAGAATACCCCGCCGTGCGATTGGAAGTGGTGGATACGCTAAACGTTTCCCTCTGTCAGGGTTGGATGGCGATCGAGGCGGCGCGCGCCGCACTTGAAGGAGCCACACTGAATGAGATTTTAGCCAAAATCCAGCGCATGATTCCGATTACTCAAATGATCCAAACTGCCGATACTCTCAAATATCTTTACATGGGAGGACGGATCGGCATGGCAAAAAGATTGCTGGGAAGCTTGCTGAATATCAAGCCCTTGATTGGCATGAAAGACGGCGTAATTGCGGCTCTTGGACAGGCGCGCTCGCGGACAGGCGCATATAACCAAATGGCTGAATATGTCGCCGGTCTGGCCGGAAAAAACAGGATCAAAATTGCCTATGTCCATGCTGGCGCCCTGCAGGAAGTTCAAAAACTAAGGCAAATTATCGAGGCGAATCTAAACATTGCAGAATCACTTATCGCTGAACTCTCTCCTGCGCTGACAGTGCATACCGGTCCCGGGACTGTGGGTGTATGTTACTATCCGGTTGAATAAATCAATTTATGGCGTAGTAACATTTCACTCGACCTTAGGAGTTTTTGAGAATGCCGAAAACACAATATGCCCGGGTTGATGAAAAGGGCAATATTACCCTGCCGTCTAATCTTGCCAGAGACCTGGGTCTTTCGCCCGGTGATGAAATTCGGGTTGGACCCAATGGTCAAGGCTTGCATCTGGGTTCTTCGATCACGGCGCTCAAGCGGATCTATGTGGAGATTACTAACAAGTGCAACCTGAATTGCGCCACCTGTATGCGCAATGTTTGGGATGTGCAATATGCGGGCATGTCGGCTGAAACTTTCTCGCGCACCCTGAAAGGGTGTGAGAGCTTGCCGCACAAGCCCGAACTTTTCTTTGGCGGGTATGGGGAACCGCTTTCACATCCCGCGTGCCTCGACATGATCGAACAAGCCAAAAAGGCTGGGCATTCTGTTTCACTCATCACCAATGGCATCCTGCTGACCGAGCAGGTCACCCGCAGACTGATCGACCTTAGACTTGATAAACTTTGGGTCTCGCTCGATGGCGCGTCAGCTGAATGTTATGCGGATGTCCGTCTGGGCGATGCCCTGCCGCTTGTCGTTGAAAACCTGACTCGCCTGCGAATGCAAAAATATCAAACTTTTGGATTCTCTTCCTGGGCTGGAGTCCCCAAGCTTGGGGTTGCGTTTGTCGCCATGCGGCGCAATATCCACGATCTGGGGGAAGTCATCAAATTGGGAATGCGTCTCGGCGCGGTGGAGTTCTCCATCAGCAATGTGCTGGCGCACAATGCCGAACTGCTTGATGAAAATTTATATCTTCGTTCCATGAGTCTTTCTCCCAGCGCGCAATTAAGTCCGCTCGTGCATATGCCGCTCATGGACATCAACGGACAGACTATCGGCGCGCTTGCGGATGTGCTCAAAGGTATGAACCGTCTCGAACTTTTTGGTGGTTTGTTAAATCAAAATACAGACCAGTGTCCATTTGTTGAGCGCGGAAGTATGTCCATTCGCCAGGATGGCAAGGTCAGTCCATGCCTGCCTTTGCTTTATACGCACGAGTATTATCTCGATAATCGCAAGCGCACCTCAAAAGAATTTTTTGTCGGTGATCTCGGTGAGGATAATTTGCTGGATATTTGGAGCCATGCCAATTATCTGCAATTAAGGAAACGCCTTCAGGATTTTGATTTTTCGCCCTGCGCCTTTTGCAATAGTTGTGAAATGGCTAATGAAAATATGGAAGACTGTTTTGGAAACATCCAACCCACCTGCGGCGGCTGTCTCTGGGCACAGGGATTGATCCGCTGCCCCTAAAAACATGAAAAATACATCATTGAAACAAATACCCCTGCTTATCCTTCTCCTCGCCCTGTGCGCTTCGCCTGTTCGTGCGCAGACGCAGCCTGTTGTCCACGCTGTCATGTTCTGGATGGATGGTTGCCCGCATTGCGAAGATGTTATTCAAAATGTCCTGCCGCCTTTGCATGAAAAATACGGCGAGCAGTTTGACTTGTTCATGATCGAAGTGAAAAGCGTCGAGGATGTGGATGTACTCTACCGTATTGCCACTTCCTATAATTTTTCTAAAAAGCAAACAGGCGTCCCTTTTCTCATCATTGGCGATCAAGTGTTGGTCGGTTCTGATCAAGTGCGTGAACAATTGTCCGCTTTGATTGATGATTATCTGACTCGCGGCGGTGTGGACTTCCCGACCAATCCGCTCGTTGCAGACCTCTTGCCGACTGCGTTTCTTGCATCCCCCGCATCCTCCCCGACTCCAAGCCTGCCTGCTGCCACCCAGGCAGTTGACTTAGCCCAGGCAGAATCGGCTCCGCATAGTAACGGCTTCACGCTTGCCGCCATTGTCATGGTAGGCATGATTTCGGTCATCCTCTACGCCTTGGTCAGCTTGCTGGCAGGCAAACTATTCTTCCACGCCGCATGGATGGATAATGCCATTCCTGTGGCCGCGTTTGTTGGATTGGGCGTAGCCGCGTATCTGACGTATGTCGAGACCCAATCCGTCCAGGCTATTTGCGGACCTGTGGGTGACTGCAATGCCGTGCAATCAAGTTCCTATGCTCGTATATGGGGAATTTTACCTGTGGGCGTGCTGGGCGCTTTTGGATATATCGCCATCCTCGCCGCTTGGTATAGCAGACACCTTCCGCAAAAATTGGGCTGGATTACCACCTATGCGCCGATCGCCCTGTTTGGCATGGCTTTATTTGGCACGATATTCTCTGTGTATCTGACCTATCTTGAACTTTACGTGATCAAAGCCGTGTGCATCTGGTGTATTAGTTCTGCCGTTATCATCACCCTGCTTTTATTGCTCAGCCTTCAATCCACCCTCCGCGCCTTCACCTCGGATGAAGGTGATTTGGAAGAATAATATCCAAACCAAAAATAAAATAAATCCCGAAGATTGACAAAACCATGTCATCCCTTCGGGATTTTATTTAATCTGATGAATACAGTAAAAACTCTGAAAGGGCGTCAGGGTTCTACCAATTACCACATGCAATCGGGCGTGGTGGTAATGCCGGCTGATTTTCCAACCTGTTTGTACATGGTCACATTGGTAAACGGTTCGCCGAGGATGCCATCATGAATTGCCCATGAGCGTTTGCGGATGCTGTTTGCGGCGTCTGCCTGCCGAAATGGATTCGACCCGTCAAGCTGCGCTTGCAAGTCACCGCCATTTTGAAAGCCCGCGTGGATGCTGTTCATCAGGCGTTTTCCCATTTGATAATTAAACCCATAGCGTTCAAAAATGACCGCGTTGTGATAATACAAAGGTTCTACAAAATACATGTCATGCCCAAGCGCTTTGATGAAACTTTCAAAGGTTTCGATGGCCTGACCGAGTAATCTTAATCCGCGCCGCACTTGGCCCGGGGCCAGCCGCGCTTCGAGGGCATTTTTTTCCGCTTCGATATTTCTGCGCAGTGTGCCGAATTTTGTGGGAGAGCCGTCGGGCATTTTGTCCACATCGTAGCGCGGGGATTCGGGGTCGTTGAGGATGTAGAGCAGGATGTGAATTTGTCCGTTGAGGGTGTCGGTGAGGTGGGCGTAGAGGATCGGGTCTGGAAAATCCATCTTATGGAAGAGACGCATTTCCACATCGCTGGAGCCTGTGGCGAAACGAAATTGCAGAAGATTGTATCCAGCCGCAGAGGTGAGCGGCGGAATTTCATATTTTTCAAGAAGCGCTGCTGGGATATACCGCGCATAGATTGCGCGTTTTTCAGCTTCGGGAAGCAGGTTGATTCCGCCTATGGTTGATGGGGGCATTTTAGTTTCCTCGTTTTGTAGTTTAGTAGTTTGGTAGTTACTAATCCACTAACCGACTATTAAACTATCTAGCTGCATAACTATCCAACTATCTAACTCTTGATGCTCTCTCGTTATCCCGCGCTTCATCACGCTTGGCGATGGTGGCGCGTTTGTCGTAGGCTTTCTTGCCTTTGGCGAGGGCGATCTCGATCTTGGCGCGTCCGTCTTTTAAGTAGACTCGCGTCGGCACAACGGTGTTGCCTTTAATGCGGATATTATTCCATAACTCGCGGATCTGCTTTTTGTGCAGGAGCAGGCGGCGTTTGCGTTTTGGCTCATGGTTGAAGAATTGTCCCGCCTGTTCGTACGGCGCGATGTGCGCTTCGACCAGCCAGGCCTCCTGTGCGTTCGGAATATCCACGTAGGATTCCTGGATGCTGATTTGCCCGGCGCGGATGGATTTGATCTCCGATCCATGCAAAACAAGCCCTGCTTCGAATTTTTCCATCAGGAAGTATTCAAAGCTGGCTTTGCGGTTGGTTGCGATGATTTTAATATCTTCTGTCACGGGTTGATTTTAGCATAAATGCTTAAACACAAAGGACACAACGGTCACAAAGGAAAAAAACTCATTTTCTTTGTGTACTTGGTGTCCTTTGTGTTTGAAACCTTTTTTCGCAATGGAGCATAACTTGCTATTCATGGTTTTCTCAAAACATAAAACCTTAACGCGAATGCCGCGAAAGGAGCGAATGACGCAAAAAATTCGCTCTTTTTCGCCCTATTTGCGCATTTCGCGTTAAAGCCTTGCCTTCAAGTCAATCTACAAGACTGCTCAATAGCAAGTTATGCGGTACTGCAATTTTTCTATCCCCATTTGAGGATGGCAATTCCCGCGAGGATGCGTAACACGCCGACGACGATCAGGGCGTTGACCAACCCGACCCAATCTGCGATGGCGGGCCCTGCGAGCGAACTGGCGAGGATGGCGATGTTGAGGATGATGGTGTACCACGCAAGGTGCGAGGGGCGGTCATCTGGCGGGATCTTTTCGAGCATGTAGTTGATGTATGCGCCGTTGATCATGGCGAACAGGAATCCGCCAAGGAAGGACACCACATAGAATTGCCAGACGTTATGAGTTATTGCCAGCAGGAAGGGATACAAAGCCATGCCTGCCGCGCCCCATCCCGTCACTTTTTTGTTGCCGTAGCGGTGGGCGATGCGCCTGAATTGAGTCGAGCCAAGCAATACTGTCAGGTAATAAAGCGCTGTACCTGTGCCGAGGTTGCTGTCGTTCAGGTTGAGGACGCGCACATTGTAGAGCGGATAAAGCGGCGTGGGCAGATAGTGGGTGAGGTGGAAGAAGAACAACGCGAGCAGGACATTCCGAAATGGAGTGCTCCAAATATCGAGTCTCAGCGCGGACTTAATGCCACGGGGAGACTCTGCCCGGGGTGTTATCTCAGGCTGAGGCGTAGTTTGAAGCGGGAAGATTTCCTCTTGCAGCGGCTTAACATGATAGATGTGGTAACTGCTCATCGCCGCGCCGAATGCCCCAATCGCAAAGATGACTTGATAGCCTGTTTCAAAAGGCAGGCTTTTTAGGATGTAGCCCGCGCCAAACGAGGTGAGCATGTAGGCGATGGCAAAGGTGACGTTACGCGTGCCTGCCACTTGCGCGCGGAAGCGGTCTGGGACGGATTCTGCAAAAAGCGCATTGAAGCCGACGCCGAGCGGCGTGAGCGGGATTGCCATCAGGAAGGCGAGGATGATGAGCGCCCAAATTTGTCCCTGCGCGTCGAAGAGCCAAGGGAGGGGAATCCACAGTACGTAGCCGATGCGGAAGACGACGGATGACCAGAAGACTGCACGACCAGTGTGACGCTTTTCGATCCAGCGTCCGGCGGGGATGGCGAGGAAGAGGTTGACGACGGCGGCCATGGCGGCAAGCAGACCGATCTGCAAGCCTGATGCGCCGAGACGTGTGGCATACACGTTGAGAAAGTTGACGGCTGTGCCGCTCAATACGCCGAACCAGGCAATGTCAAAATACAAGTGCCAGAAGTTGGAGCGGTATTTTTCGGGGACGTCGGATTGTTGAAATAAGTTGAAACGCATGGGATGATTATAACTATGATTTGTGATTTGCGATTTTGGATTGCCGGTTTACGATTTGGGAAATGGCTTCCCAATGTTTGTAATATCAAATCCATCCGACATAAACCCCAAAAATCCGTATAATGGACTCGGAAACATATCGGCATAAACAAGCAAAGGAGTAAAGATGAATAAAAAATGCATTTCAGTCCTGGCTTTGGGGGTTGTTCTTCTGGTGAATTCCTGCAATATGCCTGGACTGGCGGAGCCGACCGCAACGGCAACGGCAGCGCCTTCTTCTACAGCCGCTCCTGTCCCTTCGCCAACAATTACTCCCACCCCGATCCCGCCGCCAATGTTATCAGTCAATACACAGGTTCCCTGCCGCACAGGTCCGGGCGAGCGCTATGATCTGGTTGTAAATCTACCGGCTGGAGAGAAAGCGGAAGTCGTGGGGAAAGCGGAAACATTCTGGATCGTCAAAACGGCTGCGGGTGCGGAATGCTGGGTCGCCGACCAACTGGTCACTATTGACGGGGAGGTCTCCGCGCTTCCCATCGTCGAACCGCCGCCGACCCCCATACCGTCAGCGCCAGCCGCCCCGGACCATTTCAAGTTGTTAAGCCAAATCTGCTCGATTGACCATTCGACCAAGCCCATCATGTATGTCAATCAATTTCGACTGACATGGAAGGATATGTCGAATAATGAAGATGGTTTCCGGGTTTACAGGGATGGAGATCTGGTTGCCGAGGTCGCAGCCAACAAGACCGATGTGATTGACGTGGTGTCCAGAAGGAACAAACGGGTCTATACCTACTATGTCACGGCGTACAATGAAATCGGCGAATCGAAAAGCTCAGTTGAAGCTTTCAGTTGTGGGAAGTGAGTTTTTATATTTTTATCTGGATTATCCTCATCTCGAGTAACTACTCAGCCCAATGTTTTATCCGCCAATCAACGCGAATTTCCGCTAATCTTTTTGGGAATATTCCTGGTTATCGTAAATTAATTCGCGTCGATTAGCGTAGATTAGTGGACAAAATCGAATTTTCAGGTTTTGTCTGAGTACTACCATCTTGAACACATTTCCATCATCAAGGAATAAAAATGTACAATTTGCGTAAACTTTTCCTGCTCGATCCATCTGTTACATTTTTGAATCACGGTTCATTCGGAGCAACACCGAAACCCGTCTTTGACGAATACCAACGCTGGCAGCTTGAACTTGAAAGACAGCCTGTTGAATTTATGGGCAGGCGATTCACGAGTCTGATGGCTGAGTCACGCGCGGCGCTCGGCGCATATCTTGGTACACATGCCGATAATTTGGTCTACACTCAAAACGTCACCATCTCGATCAACATTATTGCGCGCTCGCTTAATTTGGGCGTGGGCGATGAAGTCCTCACTAGCGATCACGAGTATGGCGCAATGGACCGCACATGGCGTTTTCTTGCAGGGGAGCGCGGCTTCACGTACATCAATCGTTCTGTTTCTTTGGAATCCCACGAAGCCTTCATCGACTCGTTTTGGTCAGCGGTCACCCCGCGCACGCGTGTAATTTTTCTCAGTCACATCTCCTCGCCAACCGCGCTGATATTTCCTGTGGGCGAAATTATCAAACGGGCGCGCGCAGCGGGTATCATCACTGTTATTGACGGCGCGCATGTGGCCGGTCAAATTCCGCTTGACCTTGATTCACTGGGCGCGGATTTTTACGGCGGCAACTTGCATAAATGGTTGTGCGCGCCAAAGGGCGCCGGCTTTTTGTATGCGCGTCCTGAAATGCAGCGCCTGCTCAAACCGCTGGTCGTCTCGTGGGGATACGAACCCGAAACGCCGGGCGCATCTGCTTTTGTTGACCAGTACGAATGGTGGGGCACGCGCGATGTCTCCGCATTTTTGACTGTGCCCGCCGCGATCAAATTTCAGGAAAAACATCATTGGGATAAAGTGCGCGCTTCCTGTCACGATTTGGCGCAGGATGCTCAACGGCGCATCTGCGAATTGACGGGACTTGCCCCGCTTCACTCCGCCGCTGATGGCTGGTTCGCCCAATTGACCGCCGCCCCGCTGCCAGTTGACGCTGTGCCTGACCTCGTTGCGTTTAAGGCGCGTTTATACGAAGAATATCGTATCGAAGTCCCCTTGATTGCATGGAAAAATATGAAGCTGATCCGCGTTTCCATACAAGGCTATAATTCAAAAAGAGATGTGGATCATTTGCTCAGGGCATTAACTGGGTTGCTTGCGAAAAAATGAAAAGTGAGAAGTATGGTAGATTTATATCGGAGATTCGAATGAAAAAATATTTATCAACCATACTATTGATCTCAGTTTTGATCATATTTCTTTTAACAGCCTGCACAGGTACAGAAAATGCCACTGAAAGCCCTGATGTTTTGATGACCTCAGCCGTCGGTTCGATGGTCGCTTCCTTCTTTGGCACCCAAACAGCCATGTACACCCCGCCGTCCCCCACGTCCACAGCCACAAATACGCCGCTTCCCAGCCCTACGATCATATATCCAACTGCCACTTTGGCGCCTGCATTCACGGCGACGTATATTTATTTTTCAGCGACACCGGGAACCATTACCCCAACAGGCACATTGCCTACACCAACCGTTAATTCCGACGCTCTGGCTGTTGGTTGCGATAACCTTGCTTTTGTCCGCGATGTCACCATCCCTGCGGGAACAATCATTGTAAAAAACCAGGGTTTTACCAAGACATGGAAAGTTCAAAATACTGGGACGTGCGATTGGCTGTATCAATATAGCCTTGTTTTGGTTGGC
>DYDH01000011.1:36674-43187 GCA_020717985.1 Herpetosiphon sp.
TCCCTGCGGGAACAATCATTGTAAAAAACCAGGGTTTTACCAAGACATGGAAGGTTCAAAATACTGGAACGTGTGATTGGCTGTATCAATATAGCCTTGTTTTGGTTGGCGGGGATGCTTTTGGCGGTGAGACTACCAAACTTCAAAAATTGGTGCCCGTTTGGAGTTGGTCGGAACTGTCTGTGGATTTGGAAGCCCCTCCAAGTCCCGGTACGTACACCAGTTATTGGCGTTTATCCAACGGACAAAGTTTATTTGGCGCAACACTGGCGGTATCCTTTATTGTTCTGGATGTTCTCCCCACAGATGTGCCGCCTTCGGAAACCCCTACAAATACGCCTATCCCATAAAGAGCGCCGATGCGTTGCCGCATGTCACACCCTTGATTCTATTTCCAACTGCGCTGAAGCCCCCAATTTCAAATCCCTAATTAAGTGATTGGAGATTAGTGATTGGTAATTTGCAATGTTACTTTTCCCCGCATTCCCCGATATACAGGGTGAATGCAAACCACATCGGTTCCCATGGACTATTCCCAACTCGATGACGCTTCGTTAGCCAGAGATGCCGCGCGGAATACAGAAGCCTTTACAGCGCTGTACAGGCGATATGTAACGCCGGTGTATCGCTATCTTTATCATCGGCTGGGAAATGTCAATGATGCCGAAGACCTTACCGCACAGGTTTTTATGGATGCATTGGAAGGTCTCGTCTTTTACCGCGAGCGTGGAAATTTTTCCGCGTGGCTGTTTACCATCGCGCGTCGCAGACTCATTGACTTATATCGTCAGCGCCCCGTTGATTTTCTGCCAGATGATTTGCCGGATGTTTCATTTGATTTGCAATCCATTGCCGAAAAGAATGAGACGCAACTCCGCTTGAGCCAACTGTTGCACGAATTAGACGACGAGCGCCGTGAACTTCTGCAATTGCGTTTCGCCGCCGGGCTGGATTTTTCCGAGATCGCATCTTTGCTTCATCGCACCGAGGGCGCGGTGAAGATGAGCCTGTACCGAACCCTCGATTGGCTGAAGTCCAATTGGGAGAAAAAAACATGAACGAGAATCAAACTCCCTTGCCAGACGATCTGGAAAAAGAACTCAACGAATATTACTCATCTCCTGAGCCGCGACCCGAATTTGTCGCGCGTCTTGAGCGTGGATTGCATTCCAAACTTAAAGAACAGGAGCAAAAGAAAATGTTTGGAAGATCTGCAAAATTAAAATGGGGCTTTGGTCTTGCTTTTGCCGCGTTAATTATCGGCTTGCTGGTCACTTCGCCTACTGTTGTGACAGCCATGAAAAAACTCTTTGGTTACATCCCAGGCGTAGGCGTGGTGGAAACGAGCAGTCCGCTGCGCGTGCTGGCTGAACCCGTATCACAGACCCGCGATGGAATTACCGTCACCGTGCAAGAATCCGTAGCCAGCGCGGATAAAACTGTCATCATCTTCACCATCGAAAACATTCCCATTGATAAACTCTCGCATCAGGAAGACCAACCCGGCTGTGGAATGATGGCTGAAATACGCCTGCCCGATGGAAGGCTGTTGCAATTCGCAGGCGGACAGGGTGAGGGCTGGGGTACAGGCTATAAAAATACTTACACCTATGCCGCCATCCCAACGGATGTGGAAGATCCGACATTAACTATTTCATGTATTCAGAATGCGCTGCCAGGCACACTGCCCGAAAATTGGGAATTGCCGCTGCACTTTATCCCCGCGCCGGATAATATGACCGCGCTGCCGGTCCTTGAATACACTCCATCTCCCAAACCCGGCGCGGAAGAGAATCCCATCAAAATTTCAAAGGTGATTGACCTTGGCGATGCCTATATTTTGCTTGGCGAATTTACCCCGCCGTGGTCGGGCGCAAACTCCATGCCGCCGATGAGTGAACTCACTGTGTTGGATGGAAACGGTCAACCTGTGATGTGGGAATATCCGCAGGATGTAAACATAACCCCGCCCGTAAACGGAGAATTATTGGCGCTGAAAATCGCCAAAGGATTCACTCCTCCGCTTGTGATTCGCTATTCGAGTCGCGCATCGTATCCCGCTAAAGACCCGCTTGAATTTGAATTCGACGCGGGAGAAAATCCGCAGCCTGGCGATGTGTGGCAACTCAATAAACAATTCAACGTGGACGGACATACCCTTACGCTCACGAACATTGATGCGATTATTGGACCTGATTGCAACCCCATCACCGGGTATGTTTTCACCTTCACATCATCCGACATGGCGGTTAGCGATGTTTCGGTCACTGGGATTGACGGTTACGATCTCGCCACGGGCAGCGGAAATTGCGGCGCAGGCGGTGGCGGCGGCGGAATGGATGCCGGCATGGGAAGTACCTGGGCAATGAGTTTGGGCTTTACTGAAATGCCAAAGGGAAAATTAAAAGTCAAGTTAACCGTTGATCTTTACGGTGAGCCGCAAGAATGGAAATTGGAATGGCAGCCGCAAGACTCTTCCACCAATTCGGTTGCGCCTACAGATGTGCCGGGCGCCTGTCTCACCACCGATTCATGGCAAGCTGCGACTCAATCTCCCGCCCTGATTCCCGCCGACCTCACCGGCAAGTTGATCGCCTATGGGCGCATCCTCGAAGACGGTCAAGATCCTTCACCTGATAACTTTGGCGTGTTCACCATCAATCTCGATGGCAGCAACAAGCAGGTGATTGGATCTGGCGTGTGGCCTTCGCTTTCACTGGATGGCACGCAAGCCGTCTACGCATGGGACAATGGCTTATATCTCGCGAACTTCGCAAGCGGAGAAAAACATCTTATTCCCAACACAAACGCGAATGACTATGGCGCACGCTGGTCTCCCGATGGAAAACAAATCGCCTTCATTCGCATTGATGATTTCAACCTGTACACGATTCATCCCGACGGTTCAGCATTGGCCAGAGTGATCAATGGAATTGATTACGAGCAACTCGTGGGCTGGACACCTGATGGAAAGGGACTCTTCTACGCAGTGGATTCGCAAGCCGGCATGGCGCTTAAAAAATTGGATATTGCCTCAGGCGCAACCTCTGACTTGCTTGCCGTTGAATCCAAAGGTGCGTTTTTTGATATTTCCCCCGACGGAAACAAGATCGCCTTCCCTGAACGCATGGGCATGTCAACCGTCATATATACGTCCAACCTGGATGGCTCCGATCGCCGACTGATCGCACAGATGGGAAATTGGACAACCGCCGACCCGATCTGGTCACCGGATGGCAACTGGCTGATCATAAGAATATTGCCCTATGGAATCGATGACAATTTTCTCGCGCTGGTCAACATGCAGGATTGCCGCGTCATTCCCCTCTCGTGGAACGCGGAACAAATTTCCACATGGATCCCATAGATAAATAATTTCAAGTACGAACCGCGAGATAACATCTCGCGGCTTTTTGATTCACAGGTATACACCCGCACACAGGTATAATACAAACCTCCAATGCAGTCTATAATTCATCAAACCATTCAACCGATTAACCATCAAACTATCAAACCACTCAACTACTAAACTATGGACATCACACTTGCATTAGGCGGCGGCGGGGCCAAGGGAAATTCACACATTGGCGTCATTCGTCGTCTCGAAAAGGAAGGGTACAAGATCCGCTCAGTTGCGGGAACTAGTTTTGGCGGACTGGTTGCCATTTTATATGCATCAGGGCGTACCGCAGATGAGATCGAGGAGATTTTCACTTCGGTGGATCAGGGTAGTTTATATGCGCGTGATTCGAATGATGGTCCTTCTTTGCTGGGACTTTCCGGCGCTCGTAAATTAATGGATACC
This sequence comes from Herpetosiphon sp., assembly GCA_020717985.1. Taxonomy (GTDB): domain Bacteria; phylum Chloroflexota; class Anaerolineae; order Anaerolineales; family Villigracilaceae; genus Villigracilis. The sequence continues at coordinate 40,480 of DYDH01000011.1, forward strand.
CTCTTGGGTGAAAAAACCTTTGCTGATCTGAAAATCCCATGCGCTGTCACGGCTGTGGACGCAAAGACCGGCAGTGAAGTCATCATCTCTGAGGGTTTTTTGCGGGACGGTGTGCTTGCCACGATTGCACTGCCGGGCATTTTTCCACCGCTCCGTTTGAATGATTGGGAATTGATGGATGGCGGCGTTTTGAATCCTGTGCCTGTGACCGTGGCGCGTATGCTTTCTCCCGACCTGCCGATCGTGGCAGTGGTCTTGAATGACCCGCTTGATATTCCAGTCCGCGCCTATACCATTCCTGTCCCTTCCATTTTGCCGAAGCAGATCACTGATCGAATATATCGTATGCATGTTGCGCAGGCTTTTGATATCTTCATGCGCGCAGTTGACCTTAGCAGCCGCGCAGTGGCGCATTACCGCCTTGAAGCAGATGCGCCCGATGTTATCGTCCGTCCAAATGTGCATCATCTTGACCTGCTTGATAAAGTTGTTGTGAAGGATGTGGCGATGCTGGGCGAAGCTGCGGTGGAGGAAATTTTGCCTGAGTTAAAGAAAGCCACCTCATGGACGAGGCGCATGAATAAAGTGTTATTTGGAGGCAAACGGTGAGCCGTGACTTGCGCAGTTACATGAAAGATACAAATGTGCGCCTTATTGTCGGCGCGCTTGCTTTACTTTTTTTTGTGGGCGATGGCTTGATCTGGTTGATCTACGGCTTCGGCGCGGCGGTCTTGGGTCTGCTGTGTATGCTCGGCGCGTTTGTTCCGATCGGGCTGATCCTGCTTCTTCTCAACCTGTCAGACTGGATCGTGAAACGTGCAAACCGCGACTAACACCCAACTCATTTCATTTGGCGACTGGACAATGCGCGTGCGCAAATCCAAGTCTGTAAACCCGCGTTTGCTGGTTCTCCTTCACGGCTGGACAGGCGACGAAAATTCCATGTGGATATTCACACGCGGACTTCCCTCCAATTACTGGATGATCGCGCCGCGCGCGCCTCATGCCGCCGACCCAAGCGGATTTTCCTGGCGCCCGTCTCAAATCTCCACCTTTGGCTGGCCCAGTCTCGAGACGCTTTTGCCGGCCGCCGAAGGGTTGATCAAGCTCATTGACGAGTATTCTGCATCCGTTAAGTTGGATGCGTTGCAATTCGATTTAATGGGATTCAGTCAGGGTGCGGCGATGACCAATTTGATGGGGATTCTCCATCCACACAGAGTCCGCAAGATGGGCGTGCTGGCAGGATTTGTACCCGCGGGTCTTGAAGATTTGATCGCGCAGAAGCCGCTGGCTGGAAAGAATATTTTTGTAGCACATGGCACCCACGACCAAATGATTCCCATTGACCGCGCCCGCGCTTCGATGGCATTTCTCGAACAGGCCGGCGCACAGATTACGTATTGCGAAGATGAAGTGGGTCATAAGTTGAGCGCGAATTGCCTGCGCTCGTTGGAGACCTACCTAAAAGATTAATCGATTCTCACAAGGCTGTTGACGCTCTTTTTGTTTGCAGGTATCCTTGAACAACGGAGTGCGGACTAAAGTTCGTGCTTCAGTTTTTTGAGTAAAGGTGAAATATATATGAAACATAACTTTTCCCGTCGAGATTTTCTAAAGGTTGCAGGTGTTGGGCTGGGCGCGCTGGCGTTTCGTCCGTTTAAAGTTGAGACTTATTACAATAAACTTTATACGCCCAAGCGGCTGCCGCAATTCCCGACCAGTGAAATTATCGGACGCATGACTGGCATGACCGATGTTCATGACCGCCCGTCCAACAATCCGTTGCAAGCCGCGACAACAGGTGTATTGTATGATGACAACTTGATCGAGTGGGGGCGCGAGGTGATCGGTACCGCGGTTGGTTTAACGAATCAAAAATATCTCGAAACATCGGGGGGATACGTTTGGTCCTCACGCGTACAACCCACCCGCAACCTGCCAAATACACCCATCACAGAAATGCCCGCAGGCGCGGCTGGTTTTTGGGCTGAAGTAACCGTTCCGTATATTGACCTGACTTTGGAAGGACCGGTGATTTCCTCCTGGCTTCAAAGTTTGCAGTCTTATAATTTTCCTCCGCGCGTTTATTACGGACAGGTGATCTGGATTGACCAGGTGCGCCAGGGAAATGGGTTTGTGGAGTACCGCTGGAACGAAGCGCCCGGACGCGGTTATGGCCCCGGTGATATTTTCTGGGCAGACGGGGCGGGGTTGAAAGTTTTAACGGAAGAGGATGTGGCTCCCATCAGCCCTGATATTGACCCTGCCGAAAAGAAGATTATTGCCAACCTTACCTACCAAACGCTTTCCTGCTTTGAAGGGAATAAAGAAGTGTTTTTCTGCCGTATTTCCAGCGGCGCAATCTTTGATGCCTATGGCGCTCCGACAGACAGCTTCTCAACTCCTGTTGGCGACTTGAACACGCATTGGAAAATACTTTCCTTGAACATGAGCGGCGGTGGTTCGGCTTCCGGTTATTCCACGCCCGCAGTTCCGTGGGATACGGTCATTTCCGGCGATGGAATTGCGATCCATGGCGCGTTCTGGCATAACGATTTTGGCGAACGGCGCTCGCATGGCTGTATCAATGTCAAACCAGAAGATGCCAAGTGGATTTTCCGCTGGACGACTCCCCATATTTCACTGGCGCAAAGTGAAGCACGTATGACTTGGCCTGAACACGGTACAACGGTCAGCGTAACAGA
>DYDH01000420.1 GCA_020717985.1 Herpetosiphon sp.
TTCAAATGCGGTTTGTTGCGGTCAAATTTTACCTTCGCCATAATGAAACTCCTTTTATATATTAGACAAGAATTCTTTCCAGCAACTGAGCCCTCAACGGGACTCGAACCCGTGACCTCGCCCTTACCAAGGGCGTGCTCTACCAACTGAGCTATGAGGGCTTAACGTGCTGACCGGAAACTTTCCGGTAGTGGGCGGTGAAGGATTCGAACCTCCGAAGTCTTCTGACAACTGATTTACAGTCAGTCCCCTTTGGCCGCTTGGGTAACCGCCCGGGATAAATTATTTTGCTGATCACCAACCGAATCATTCTTCAATCAGCGACCACAGAGCCGACGACGAGAATCGAACTCGTAACCTCCCGCTTACAAGGCGGGTGCTCTGCCGATTGAGCTACGTCGGCGAGTGATTAAGCAGGGGGATTATACCAAAACAATCCACAGCGTCAAGACAATTGCACAATCATTAAAAAGGTAAAAGGTGAATATCTGAGCCTTGACAACTAAAATCATTGGATGTATTATTAGAACGGATGTTCTAATATGAATGAAATCAACCGTTTCTCCCTGATGATTGACGCATTAACCGAGCTTGCCGAAGAAGAGCAGGAAATGAATCACGCTTCGGATTCGCCCATGCCTGATCTGCCTGCCTTGAAATCCATCATCGCTGATGCATCTCCACTGCCCCACACCGCGCTCTTCCTTGGTCTTGCAGAAGACGGATTGCCTGTTTTATTGGACTTATACGATCCCATCCCAGGCCCCATTCTTGTCATGGCAGATCGAGCCAGTGGAAAAACAGAACTCCTGCAAATGATCGCCCGCGCCGTGGAATTATTACACAATCCATCTGACGTTCGATCTGTAACCATAACCCAATACCCCGCTGAATGGAAAAACTTCCAGGATAATCAAAGCATCGTCGGGATTTACGTCACCCAGGAGAATAACACTCGCGAGTTGTTGCAGTCCCTTGTCACATGGGCGCACAACAACAAGGGAGAAGGGCAATCCATCCTGCTTCTCATTGATGGGCTTGAAGCGCTCACAAAACTTGACCAGCAAACCGAGCAAAACCTGCGCTGGCTTTTATTACGCGGTCCCAGCCGCCGTATCTGGCCCATTGTCACGATCAACGCAAGTAGCGCACGGGACATCGAAACATGGCTTGGCTTCTTCCGCACACGTTTATTTGGCCGCACTCAAGAGGCACAAGACTCACATTACATTGCCAACGATCCCAACAAAATATTTGATGACCTGTCCGCATCACAATTCACCATGCGCGAAGGAAATAACTGGCTGAAATTTTGGGCTCCCGCGCTTGATTAGAGAAAGGGAAAATATTATGCACACTGGAATGTTATGGTTTGATAATGACCCGCGCACTACATTGAGTGTAAAAATCCAAAAGGCAATGGATTATTACAAGAAAAAATTTGGGCGCATCCCGGATATTTGCCTTGTACACCCCAGCATGTTGGATGGCGGCAAAAAACAAATTGAATTGGGCAAACTCATAATCCGCCCCTACCGCCCGGTCATGCCTGGTCATCTTTGGATCGGCGTCGAGGACCAAAAATAAATTTGAGGATGCAGTGGAACTTCGCCATCACTGCATCCTCAAAAGGTCTTGACAAACATCCCGCGAATACTGGTCGCGGGATGTTTTATTTAATTCTTGTACTACTCAAACAAAGCCTGAAAATTCGATTTTGTCCACTAATCTACGCTAATCAACGCGAATTAATTTACGATAACCAGGAATATTCCCAAAAAGATTAGTGAAAATTCGCGTAGATTGGCGGATAAAACATTGGGCTGAGAGTGACTAATTCTTTGGTTAATGTCCTTCGACTACGCTCAGGACGAAATTGCCACCACAAATGCGATTGCCTGACTCTCTGTGTGGCTCAAACTCACAGACCAGTTTGACAATCCCAACCTCTTCGCCAGCGCCGCCCCTTCGCCATGCAAATACAAATGCGGAGCGTGATTTTCATCGCCTCTTACTTCAATATCAAGCCAGCCCACAATCCCAATACCACAACCCAAAGCCTTTGCAGTTGCTTCCTTCGCAGCGAACCTCGCCGCAAGAGACGTGAACCGCCCGCCGCTTTCGTGCTGTTCCGCTTCAGTAAAAATCCGCGCGACAAAGCGTCCGCCATGGCGTTCAATGGCGTCACGAATGCGCGCAACATCAACAAGATCAACACCA
>DYDH01000421.1 GCA_020717985.1 Herpetosiphon sp.
ACAAATATCGGCGTATTCCGCTTAAAAGCAATGCCGTTCACTTAAGCACTTCGATAGCTTGGGCAAAAGGCTTGCAAGGTTGAGGCCAGTGCTTGTGGCGTTCTCCTTTGACATGGAATTTACTCATTTTTCGTTTAACGACGCGCGGGTAACAACGCGTACGTCTGATGGGAAGGATTTCCTGCGTTATTTCACCAAGCATTTGTTTGTAGAGTGCGGGCAGCGTGCAAGTCGGCGCGATCTGGAAAGAAGTGACGGCTCGCCTCACAACCCGGAGCGTGTGGACAAAAGAGATCCGATCAGGATCCACATTAATCGTCAAGGCAGCTTCATGGCGCATATAACACAGTGCGAAGTGCAGTAGCATGAGGCCATGGACTTCCTGTATCACGCCGCGTGGCGTCTTGCTGCGCAGTGTGGGCTTGTTTTCGTTTTGATGCACCTTGATTTCATCGAGTCCGATTTCAATTTCCCATCTTTCGTGATAAAGGCAGATCAACTCCAGGACCGGATAAAGATCAGCATCAAGCAGCGTTGTAATCAAGCGGTGTTTTTGGCGATATCCGGGACGGTTGGTGTCATTGATCGTGTACTCAATGATGCGCACGATAATGCCCCGCTGATTTCTCCTGCGGTCGCTTGGACTGGGGTAGAGCTTGGCCAGGAACGACCCGTCGGGGAGGCGCTTGACCGGATTGAAGATAAGACGCGCTTGAACGCGGGCAAGGAGATGAGCTCCGGTATGCATGACGCTTGTGTAAAGTTTATAGCTGTGAAAGCCACGATCCCACAGCACAAGCATGCCCTCTTTCAGGCTTCGGAAAAGCCGTGGAATTACGGTCGCTTCAGCACGCCGGGATGGTACGGCGATGAAATCCAATGTCGCGCGCGTGGCCACCTCCATAAACCACACCAGCCGCAATTGAGGAAACGCCGCACGCCCACGGCTACTTCCCGGGCGTCCGAACGCCCGCTCGTTTGCCGGTGTATCAGGAACATTCAAAACACTGCCGTCGAAGCTCACCAACCGCAAGCCCTTGTAGAAGGCGCCTTGGGTCGCATTGGTTGCCAACGGATGGACGACCAACCGGAATAACTCCCTGAGAGGTCGAATTCCAAGACGATTTCTGGCGGCAGTGATCGCTGATTTGACGGGGATTTGTTGTAGTCTTCGCCCCAGTCCCTGACAACACCCTTCGATGAGATTGCGCAGACAGTCCCGCATGCAAACCGTCGGCCACAGGCAGATGGCCAGCACCATGAGTACGGTAACCTGCCCCGTCAGATAGCGGTCCCTCTGTCCAGTCGCCTGCGTTTTTTCCAGGACTTGTTGGATGGCCGAAGCCGGAATGGCCCCATTGATGGCCTCCATAAGCAATCTCTGTGACCACGGTCTGGTTTCCCCCCAAAGATTCAGCGGGACATTGTCGGCATTCACGTAGGCCTCCTTTTCCATCGCCCCGGCTGAAATCCGGGGTTTTCCGGCCGGTTTGATAAAATAAATATAAAAACAGCTTGACATTCAGTACACTTGTGCTATTATAGATAAGGCCGCTTGGTTGTCAAGTCATTTCCGGCGCTATTTTTACACGGGAAGGATAAAAATGTGAGAAGAAAACCGGATTAGGAAGCAACTCGCCACGTACCAAGGCGCTTACCGCAACCTGTGCGACCTGCTGGCTCGTCTTGGACCGATCAAGCGAGGCAGTATCTACAAGGCGGCATTGCGTTGCGGGACGCCAGGATGCCGCTGCCACCGCGATGCCCGCGCCAGGCATGGTCCTTATTGGTTTTGGACTTCCAAGGCGGCAGGAAAATCACTATGCCGAAAACTCGATTCAAAGGCATTGAAACTGTACAGAGAATACTCTGCCAATCACAAGAAACTCAAACGGATCATCCAAAAGATGGAACAGACCAGTGATGAACTGATCAAGTGCCAGTTGAAACTGGCCCGGCTTGACTCCTGTTGAAAGTCGCCCACTGACCAATCAGTCCTGTACCGGCAATGCGTTCGGCCAGGAAAGAGTCGCGTTGTGCCGAAGACCGTGGATGAAGCTTTTGCAAAGAAACGCAACAGCCTTTACAGGGAAGGTGTCGCTTCGTCTCGCTTAAGTGAACGGCATTGGGGCTAACGCAGCCCTTCCTAAGCTCTTTGTCTCAGAATTATCCGATTTAAAAAGATCTATTGCAATTTCCAATGCCTTGCCAGTTTGCCTATTCTCA
>DYDH01000136.1:0-1140 GCA_020717985.1 Herpetosiphon sp.
GAAATGCCTCGATGCCGATATAATATTCCATCTGACTCAAAGCGCCCCAGCCCGCAAGCACCGAACCTGTGATGAGCAAAATTTTATTTCTGCGGTCAGTCGTCAAAACGGACTTGACCGTCAACGCCACCGAAAGCATGGCAAGGAACAAGCCGAGAATATGCGATTGATAATCAATTGCGTTGGGCTGGGAAAGAAAACCCGGATAAATTGCAAACAGCAGTCCCACGGTCAGCGCGAAAAAATTGCGTTTCTCCCACAACATGCGCGTCGTCCAAAAGAGAAATACTCCGCCAAACATGCGGAGCATGAACGCGCTCAGGTGATACCACAGCGGATTGAAGCCATACAACGAAAACAGCGGAATCATCGCCAGCGCGCGCCCGGGGCGGTCAATGGCGAATATTTCATGATAAAAACTGGCGCCTTTGACCTGCATGTCGTACATCTGGTACCAGTCATCGTTGAGGTAGCCGATCTTGCCCACCAACGGCAAATACGCGATGGCAGAAACGATGAAGATGAGCAGAACGCCCCACCAGAATGTGCCAAGTTTTTCTTTAATCTTTTGCATTATTTTTTACCCAAAAGGCTTATGTCCTTCTCTTCATCAAAAAGTCTGTGATCTCGAAATCCAGTTCTTCGTCAATATCCCAGGCTTCGGACTTGTCTATCTCGAACATGAACGGCTTGTCGCCGATGCGGTGATGTTTGCGGATTAAATTCTCGCGGGTGAAAAGATACAGGCATGAATTTTCTTCGTATACGGGCGGCAGGTCTTGGGTTTGGATCAACTCAAGCGGATTGTGGTTGATGGCGCGTCCATCTTGAAAATACAATCGCGTTTGCCAGCGGGTGACGGAGAACAACGAATCATATTTTGGATATTCGGCGAAAAATGCTTTGATTCCGCGTGAGATGGTTTCGGCTTTCAGCAGTGGATTGGTGCTGTGGGTTTGCAGGTAAAAGTCGGCATCCACTTGCGCGGTGTCGTGGAGCAGGATGTCGTTCATCGGGATGTCATCGGCGCGGAGATGCTCGGGGCGCTGGATCAACTTGACGGTGGGAAAGAGACGGCGCACTCCATCCATCACAGGCTCTGAGTCAGTATCCACCATCACGGTTTCGATCTCAGGAACC
>DYDH01000136.1:1159-12284 GCA_020717985.1 Herpetosiphon sp.
TGTGATGAAAAAGGGGTTTACCGGCGAGCGGGCGATAATTTTTACCAGGCACACGCTGGCTGTGGTGACGCATGGGGACAAGGGCGGCGAGTTTCATGTGCCCTATTTTACTTTACAACCAAAAAGCCATTTGCCTTGCAGCTATTCATATTTTATCGGCTCCACATCCCGTTTTCTTTTATCCTTTCCCTTCCGTTCCCTTGCATAATAAAACGTCTCGCGCAGTTGCGGCGTGATAAGACTGGTCTCGCGATGGCCAATCCGCGTCCCATGAAATTGCATGAAGCGGAACCAAAAAATAGAAGATATATTTTTCAACAGCACACGTTCTCGGGCGGCGTGCCACAAGTCGCTGAAAATGTTGGTTGTGGTCAGGCGCAGGAAATCATAAAAATTAAAATGCGCTTCGGGGTAGATCTTCCGCAGAGCCATCGCTTCGCGGCGGTAGCGGTTGTAAACTCCCTGCGGCGTTTCGTTGTGGACGTGAATGATCTCGGCTTCGGCAACGTAGGCAATGGCATGTCCTTGCTGAGTCGCCCACTTTGCCCAGGCTAAATCTTCCAAGCCCGTCAGCGTTTCATCGTAATTATTTTTCTCCCACAGGCTTTTTCGGATGGCGGCGTTGGCGTTGTTACAAAACGCGGTCTCCTGTTTCGGCTTGCTCACATCGGGATACCACTGGTGAAAAATCTGCTGTTCGGAAAATTTGGCAAAGTCGGGTCCGCGCTGTTTGCCGTAGGTGAGCACCACGCTGTCATCTTGAAATGGATGGAGCAAAGTCTCGAGCCAATCGGGATAGACGGGATAGACGTGGGCGCTGGCCATGACGATGAACTCGCGCTTCGCTTCCCTAATCCCGTAGTTGAGAGAGCGCCCAAACGTAAACTCCGCTGACGGGATTCGGACGACCCGCACGCCATACGATTCGGCAATGGCAACGGTTGAGTCTGTCGAACCTGAGTCAACGAGAATCACATCCACATTTTTGACGGTCTGCTGTTTGATGCCTTCGAGCAGGCGTCCGATGTGTTTTTCTTCGTTATATGCGCGGATGATGAGGGAAACCATTGGTAATTGGAGATTGGTAAATAGTGTTAATTGGTGAATTACTATTTACCAATTACTGTCTTTTTCATATCCCAACTTCACCAACAAATCACCTGCCACATCTTTGAATATCTTTTTATGTTCGTCGGTGAAGTGTTTCTTCCATTCGCCAGTTTTGCCGGAGCGGAAGGTCGGGGACTTTTTCGGGTTGATGGATGTTTCGAGGGAATCGAGGATCAACTGTCGGGTGGCGGTGAGCGGGGCGCGGACGAGGAGATGATCCATAATTTGAGTCAGAGTCGCGGCGCGGTCGTGAATCAAATCCTCAAAGTGAATGGTCAGCACTTCGGGATGATCGAGCCAGCCGAGATACGGGGCGAAGCGGTCGGCGATGTTTGAAAATTCAATATCGGTATCAGGTCTGCCCAAAATGCTGACGGTGAGGCGGGCGTTGAAATCGGGCAGGGATTGATAATAATCGTGGTGGACGTGGCGCGCTTCCATATCGGTGACATAGAAAACGTGCGAGACGACTACGTCGCGCGGGTCGCGAAAAATAAAATACGGCGCGAACTTCGGCGAACAAACACGGGTGACGGCATCGGGTCGGGCAAAGAGATGCGCCGAAGCCACGTCACATGAACGAAGCGAATCGAGCCAGGCAAGGGCTTGTTCAGGCGCACGCTTTGCTCCGCTTTCGCCTTCGTATTCGGCGTAAAAGGAATGCACACGTTTGGCGTAGGGCGCGACTTTTGCAAAACCAAGTAGAATCTGGTCAAGCAGATGCGTGCCGCTTTTGGGGAAGGAAATTCCAAGCAGCGTGGGAAGGTCAGCGGGCTGGGATGCAAAACGCAGGCGCTGAGCCAGTTTTTCGGTTTGGTAAACCGTGGAGCGAAGGATGGATTTGAAAGCCATGCAGGTATTTAACCACAAAATTGTCATGGACAGCGACGCAAACGAAATTACGGTGTTATATGGTTGAGGAAAATTTTGGAATGACTATTTTCAACACCCCCATTCTCAGCGCTTTTTTGCGCTTAATCAGCAATTTGACCATGCGCCTTTTTGGCTGGAAGGTGGAAGGGACATTGCCCGACCTCCCCAAGTATGTCATCATCGGCGCACCACACACCTCAAACTGGGACTTTTTGCTGTTCCTCGGTGTGATCTTCCGCCTGAAAGTGAAAGTCCGTTACATGGGTAAGGCGGAACTTTTCCGCAGTCTTTTCGGCTGGTTCTTCTATTATTGCGGCGGCGTGCCTGTGGATCGGACCAAGTCACAGGGATTGGTGGAACAAATGGTGGAAGCCTGCGAAAAGGCAAAGCAATTCATTCTGGTCATTGCGCCCGAAGGCACACGGCACGGGGTGAAGGAATGGAAGCGCGGTTTTTATCACATTGCCAAAAACACGGGAATGCCCATCGTCATGGCAAAGGTGGATGGCCGCCGGAAGACCATCCACGTGGGGCAGGTGTTCCATCTCACCGAGAATATAGAAGCGGATATGCAGGCGATTCAGGATGCATTCAAGGGGATTGTGGGTGTTCATCCGCAGAAGAAGTATATTCTGCTGAACAACTGATCTTTTTCGAGAGCAAACATGATCATTGACCGAATTGAAAATGCCCCCCAATACCATACTGTCCATGCCGCATTTGAACGCGCATTCGATTACATCCATCAAATCAACATTGACTCCATCGCCGCCGGAAGATATGAAATTGACGGCGGGAATATGTACGCGCTGGTTCAACAATACAATACGAAATTAAAAGAGCAGGGATTTTGGGAAGCTCACCGCCGCTACATTGACCTGCAATATGTTGTGCAAGGCTCCGAGGGTATGGGATACGCCAATATCCATCATCTGAGGCAAGGCGAATATGACGAAAGCAAGGATTTTTTGCCTCTCTTTGGAGAGGGCGACCTTGTCACCTTGCACAGCGGAAGTTTTGTACTGCTCCTGCCGGAAGACGCGCACATGCCTGGGATGGCGATCGGTTCCCCTGCTTCTGTGAAAAAAATCGTGATCAAAATTGCGGTTGAATAAAAAGCGGCTATTTCCAACAGGCTACTATTCCCCCAACAAAAAGTCGCCGCCATCCAACACCCCATTCTTGATCACCTTCACCGACTCTGATTCCAGCAACTCACCCAACGCAAATGACTTCAAGCGCGTCTGCGTCGTGCGGACAGACGGTTCAAGAAATTCGCCGAACGGCAACGACGTTTTATATAACTGGTAATATAAAAATCTGCGCGCATTGCGTTTGAATTCAAGCGGGACATTAATTGCATCCGCCGCTAAAAATTCCTTCATCTTGCTTCTCACATCTTCAACTGTCTGCGGAAAAAACACGGTGGGATATTGCGTGAACCGCGCCCTGCCCGCGCACAAGACCGCCGCGCCCATGATCGAAGCCTCCAAGCCAATGGTGGAGTTGTAAACCATCACGAACTTGGATTTCAGAATCAGCTCATACGAACTGAGCGTTTCCTTCGGGCTGACGAAAACGACGTTCGGCTCTTTGTCTGCGCCTCGGGCTGATACCCACCCCTCGACAGTTTCACGGCTGGATTTTCTCAAACGCGATTCGTCGGGGTGTGCGCGGATGACGAACAAGGTCTCAGGGTGTGAACGAATTTCCTCCAGCGCCATGTCGAGCCAGGCGAACATATCTTCAAAAACCGTATTGGCGTGCGGTTGACTGGTATCGAAAATGACATTGGTAAAGATGGGCACAATCTGCTTGAAGCCTGCCGCCTTTTGCAAAAACGACTCGTCGAGTCCCTTCATATCCGCCCAAAATTTGATGCCTGCCATGGTGAAGTCGCCTTGAAAACGCTTCGCAAGATAGGCGTCGAGTTTGGCGTTTTGCGCTTCGTTCATTTCAAATTCATCAGGGATGTGGATTGGATACGCTGTCGCTTCGCCTTCGGTGAAGTACGCCGTCGCGGGTTGTAAGCCCACCTCATGCGTGACGACTCGCAGTCCGCGTTTATGAGCCATGTAGCGCGCGGTCGCTTCGGGGTAGAACTGCCCATTGAAAACCAGAACAGCCCGCGGGTGAGTCTGCTCGAGCAGGTCATCGAATTTCCGCGCCACATTCCACGCCGACAAAATATATTCGCGGAAAAGGTAGCGGGTGTTTTCGTCGTCGTTCAGGTGGTGAATCCGCAAGACCCATCTCAGCCCGGGCAGGCACAATGCGCCAAGGGGGATGGTTTCCCATTCGAAGGTCATCAGGTCTGGAACGGAGAGATTTTCGATGACTGTTGCGAGTTGCGTGTTGCGTTGGTAATCGAACCAGTTGACGCCCGACGTTGAACGTTTAACGTTAAACGTTTCCATTCTCGCGTACAATGTTTTGGACTGATACACGCATGATTTGCATGGCGGCTCTTTGTGCGGATTATCCCGATTTGTGCCAAGCACGCAATGACTCATGCCAGAGTTACAAGCGAAATAAACGACGGGGATTCCCTGCAAGCGGAACGCCCACGAAGTCAGCAGATGAAATCCGCTGTTCCACGAGAGATCGTCGATGCCAGTGGAAGCCTTGAACATGACAACAGGCGTGCCGGCGGGAGTTGGCGAGTTGCGGGCAACAAGCTGCGCCATGCGCGCAATCTTGAGATTATTGAACCTGCGGACAAGTCCGCGTTTGATGCGTTGGGTTAGGAAGTCTATAAGCATAGAATGTTAAATTATATTGTGCAGAAACGGTGGGCATTACAACAAACTGGCGGAAACTGCGTGATTTCCGCCAGTTTCTAAGCGAAAATCACGCAGTTTATATTTTCTACCAGTCATTATCTTTCTCGTACCCCAAGTTGACCAGCAAATCCCCCGCCACATCTTTGAACAGTTTTTTGTGATCTTCTGTGAAATGCTGATTCCAGCCGCCCGTCTTCCCCGAGCGGAAAGTGTGACTCTTCTTCGGCTGGATCGCATCCACCAAAATGGATAACGCCTTCTCGCGCGGAGTTGGGATTTTGTAGCCAGTCTTTTCCACTTCATCGAGCATGGCGTTCAATGTTGCGTCGCGGTTATTGATGAGGTCTTCAAAGCGGATGCACATTACATTTTTTTGCCGCGAGGCATCGAGCCACTGGAAGACACCTTCGTATCTCTGCTTCACGCTGACCATTTTCAGCCCGTCACGGTCAATGCCGGTGATGGCGGCATTCAATCTCGCGCCGAAATCAGGCAGGGAATTATAGTAATCGTGCATCCCATGCTCGCCGTGCATATCGGTCGCGAAGAATACCTGTGAAACGAGCATATCTCTCGGGTCGCGGTAGATGAAATAGTTGACGCGCCCTGCCGCAGTTAAGAAAGAGACGTTTTCTTTCGTCGCCTCCAAATATCCCCAGCCAATCACGCCTTGCGGCACAGCGTATAAATCAGCGAGGACTTCGTCCTCGGTCCTCCGTCCACCGTCCTTCCTGATCGTCCGAATTGGATCGGCATCCACATAACGATAAGGCATGATCTGCGTAAAACCATTGAGGATCTGCAACAGCAAATGCGACCCGCTCTTCGGTTTGGAGTTGCCAAAGACGGGCGGCGCATCATTGAACGAAAACCGCTTCCATCGCCAGATGGCTTGAGCGGTTTTTCCGTAGGGACGTAACGTGCGGCGGAGTTTTTGTGTGATACCCATATTGTTCATCGTAGGGGCGCAACAATGCTGCGCCCCTACCAAAATTTATTCGTTCACAACGCGGCGGAGTTTCTTCAGCGAGCTCTTTTCGGATTCGTAGACTTTCTTCACACCATCGCCCAATCCCGCTTCTGTCACGCGGATGTACTTGACGAGTTTTTCAAAGCCGCCGGGTTCAACAGATGCGGCCTGATCGCTGCCCCACATGGCGCGGTCCAATGTGATGTGACGTTCGATCGAAGTCGCACCAAGTGCAATCGCAACTGCGGAAGGTACAAGCCCAACTTCGTGACCCGAATATCCGATGGGATTATTGGGGAATTCCTTGCGGAGGGTTTCGATCATGCGAAGGTTCAATTCCTCAGGCTCGCAGGGATAGGTGCTGGTGCAGTGCATGATAACGAGATTCTTCTCACCAACTGCATTTACACCCTTATGGATTTCAGCCATCGTGGACATGCCTGTCGAAATAATAATAGGCTTGCCAGTCTGGCGGACACGTTTCATCAAGTCGTGATCGGTCAACGAAGCCGAAGGAAGTTTATAAGCGGGCGTATCGAACTTCTCCATGAAATCAACTGCGGGTTCATCCCACACGGAAACCATCCAATCAATTTTCTTTTCCTTGCAGTAGCGGTCAATCTCGCGGTACTGATCTTCGTTGAATTCAACTTTGTAACGATAATTCAAATAAGAGATGTAACCCCACGGCGTCTCACGCATTTGCTTCTGCTGGTCAAGCGGCGTGCATACTTCAGGAGTGCGCTTCTGGAACTTCACCGCATCTGCTCCAGCATGAGCCGCGGCATCAATAATTTTCTTGGCAACATTCAGATCACCGTTATGATTAATACCCACTTCCGCAATGATGTACGCGGGATGACCATCGCCCATCATTCGATTCCCAAATTTAATTTCACGAGTCATTTTTATTTTCTCCTTTAATGAGACCCTAAAGGTCTTAAAGACCTTTAGGGTCTATATGTTTCAAAACAATTTCACATAATTCACGGACAGCCCCATGACCGCCCGTTTTCGTCAACACATAATCGGCGGCACGGATCACTTCGGGGTAGGCATCCGCAACCGCCACATTCCAACCGCCAACTTCAAAGCAGGGAAGGTCGTTGAGGTCATTGCCGACATAGATGACATTCTCCGCCTTGATATTTTTCCGCTCGAGGACTTCGCGCATCACACGACCCTTGTCCTGCAACCCGACCCCGTGAATTGCCTCCACCCCGATCTTTTTCGCGCGCGCGTTGACAACAGGATTCAGCTCCGAAGAAAGGATCATTAACTCGATCCCTTTCTCGCGCAGGGTCTTGATGTGCATACTGTCACTGCGCGAAGCGACAACCGACTCTCTCCCATCCTGGTCAGTGATGACAAGGTTATCCGTCACTACGCCGTCAAAATCGCAGATGATCAACTTGATCGTTTCAGGTATGGCTTTGCGGGGCTTGCCCGGCGAGACCATTTCAAGTCCGCTGTAAACCAGGGCTTCGTACTTTGCCCAGTCAGGGAGCGTGTCAATATCCACTGTATATTTCGAGTCGATCAATAATGGATATATCACATCGCCGGTCAGTGATCTTTTCTGCGTGATGGTTGAATCGCGGATCGCGTCAACGTGCCCCGTTTGCCAATAGACGGGCGGCAAAATCTGGCGTGGCGCGTTGTAGGGTTCTGGAACACCTTCCACTTCAAGTAATGGATTCAACGGTTTGCGTTCGCCATTAAATCGCCACATCTTAAATGGATTTTGCGCGGCAGGCACAACTCCACGCACACAATCTGCGTCGTCATGTTCGAGCAAAATATGGATGGCATCGTCCACCATGGCGCGAGGGCGGATAGGCGATGTGGGGCGAAGTTGCACGATCACACCAGGGCGATAGCCTTCCACATCTTCGAGCCATTTGAGCGCGTGCTCAAAGACCGGCAGGTCAGTGGTTTTATCCTGTGCAAGTTCCGAGGGACGCAGGAAGGGAGTCTCAGCGCCCCACTCGCGGGCAACTGCGGCGATCTCTTCATCATCGGTCGAGACGATGACACGCGTGACCAACTCCGATTGTTTGGCGGCGGCAATGCTCCACGCGATGAGCGGGTAGCCTGCGAACGAGCGAATGTTCTTGCGCGGAATTCCTTTGGAGCCGCCGCGCGCGGGGATGAGTGCGAGGATTTCTGTCATAATTGGACCGTTGACCGTGGACGACGGACCGTGGTCTGTCGTCCATCGTCCGTCGTCGGGTTTACCACGCCGTCCATCCGCCGTCTACGATGACGTTGTTGCCGGTCATGTAGGAAGATGCATCGGAGGCGAGGAACAAAAGCGCGCCGTTCATTTCGTCTTTCTTTGCCATGCGACCCATGATGGTCTTGGCAGAATAATTCGTTACAAAATATTCTTCGTGATTATTAAACACGCCGCCGGGGGTAAGCGCGTTCACGCGGATCTCCGTCCCTGCGTAATAAGCGGACAGGTATTTGGTGAATCCCATTACACCGGCTTTGGTGGTGGTGTAGTAAACGGGCTTGAAAGCCACACGCTTGCCGTCTTTGATATAGATGCGCTGGTCGGGACCGTTCAATCCATACGTAGAGCAGATGTTGATGATACTGCCCTTTTTGCCCTGCGCGATCATTTGTTTGACACAAGCCTGGGTGACGAGGAACATGCCGGTGAGATTGACATTCAATGCGGCGTTCCATTGCTCAAGCGGATAATCTTCGAATGCGCCGGGGGCGATTCCCTTGGATGCGGCATCGGGGTCGAACTTTGGATCGAGCGCCGCTGAATTCACCAGAACATCGAGCCTGCCAAAAGCTGTCAGCGTAGAATCAACCATCTTGCTAACTGAATCAGGCTTGGTGATGTCAGTTGCGATTCCTATCGCTTTGTATCCCGACTGGACGAGTCCATCCGCCACCTTGCCTGCCGCGTCGCCATTGAGATCAACCACGGCGACAGATGCGCCCGCTTCCGCAAGAGTCTTGCAAAACTCCGCGCCGAGCAGCCCCACTCCGCCGGTGACAACGGCAACTTTATCTTTCAAACTAAATTTATCAAAAATTGTCATTTGATTCCTCTTGGAAACCCTAAAGGTTTTAAAACCTTTAGGGTTTTGGATATGCTGTATAAATTTTATCGCTGTGCGTATCGTGCGCGAGATATAAACCGTCGGCGAGTTGTATGTAAACAGATTGCGCGTCTTCCGCTTCAGAGCCGAATTTGAAAAGCGCGAGGACTGCCCCACCCGAAAGCACATCTTCATGCAGGGCTTGCACGCCTTCAGTGTATCTTTCACGCGGCAAACCGGTGACGGCGTCCACCAGATCAGGCAGGACATAACTGGGGCGGTCTGTGTAAAGATAGACGGGACCAGGTTGGTTGGTGTAGATTCGTGTGCCTGCGGGGAGTTTGCTCAGAAAATCCATCGCCTCTGAATCATACCATTTGAAAGACGCGTAGCCCTGTCCGCCTTTGTGAAGTTTGGTCACGAAGTTGGATGTATCGTAGGCGGAGAGCGTCAAAATGAAAATTGCCGCAAGGACGATAAGTCCGCGTGAAATCATGCTGCGCTTTTGCCATGCCCAATAACCGAGATAAACGAGCAGAATGAGCAGCGCCACGTACACCGGCGAAAGAATGCGAAGTTTGAATTTCGTGCTGGCATCAAACAGCATCATGGATGAAAAGATGGATGCAAGATAGCCGAAGATGTAAAGTCCGTTGGTGAAGGACAAAATTTCAGGCTGGTCGGTTGCAGGTTGGAGGAATTTTTTCAGTCCTTTGTAAACCACCCAAACGAGCAAAGCCAAGGCAATAATTGCGAGAAGAATAAAAAATAAGTTTGGAATTTTTACCAGCGCGCGCCGCCAATTTTCGAGCGGAATAAAAAACTCCGAGATGTTGTAAACCCCCGTGTCGATATTTTCTGCCGTAAGCGGATGATAAACGAGCGTGCGGTTGGTGGCATTGTCGGCGACGATCTTGTTGCGGATGCCCCACCCGATTAGAAACGGAAGCGCGCTGGCGATAAAGATTGCCGCGCTGGTTAATCTTTTTTTCCAAGTATCGTGAAGGAGAATCAGCGCGAGCAAGAATGTGGCAAGGAGCGCAAGCCCTGCATAGCGTGTGAGGTAGGCAAAGGCGGTGAGGATGCCTGTGGCGATGAGCCAGACTCTGGAGTCGGGCAGCTTGCTGCCTAACTGTGGAACAGCAAGCTGTTCCACTCCAGAAAAGGTCAAAAACGCGGCAAGGCTGAAAAAAATATACAGTGGCTCGCTCATTGCCACTGCATGAGCATTGAACAACGAAGCATTGACGGCAAAGAGCAAAGCCAACGCAGCGCCCGCAACTTGTGACTTGGTCATGCGCCAGCCGGTGATGCCGAGCAAAAACGCATTCGCGCCAAACAAGAGTGCATTGAGAAAACGCGCGCCGCGCAAGGGATCAAGTCCGCTGAGACCGATCAATGCCAATATGGATGAAAAGCCGGGGGGAAAGTGTGTGACAGGTCCGTTGCTTGCGAGCCATGCTTCGCGATAGCCTTGTCCGCTCAAAATGCTGCGCGCGCCTGCAATGTAACCAATTGAGTCATCCGATAACCCAAGTCCTTCGGGAGTGCTGTAAATCAATACACCCGCCGCGCCCAGAGCGATCAAGCCGAGGATAATGAGAAAAACGAGTTGGGACTTTGAAAAAAATTTCATTCGGATTTTCGTAGGGGCGCAGCAATGCTGCGCCCCTACATCACATTTTAATCAAAAAATAGAGACGTTCTCCAACCTCAAATCGGGGCGAAGATACGTCTCCAAATTGGAAATCAACTATGCTTGCTTGAGGATGTAGCCTTGTTCTTCAAGATACTTGACAACAATGCGAGCGTTCTCTTCGGCAGATGCGCCAAAGCCCTGGAGTGTGATCGAAGGTTCGATGGGCGCTTCGTAGGGATCATCCACGCCGGTGAAGCCCATCGGCTTGCCATCGACCATCGCCTGACGCGCCTTGGCATACAGACCCTTCACATCGCGTTGTTCGCAGACTTCGACGGGGGTATCCATGTAGACTTCGATGAAGTTCTCGCCGACCATCTTGTGCGCTTCGGCGCGTGTGGCGCGGTACGGGCTGATGGCCGCGCAAATGACTGCGCCGCCCGCGTGGACAATTTCACCAGCCACGAATCCGATGCGGATGATGTTGGTATCGCGGTCTTCCTTGCTAAATCCAAGTCCCTTGGAGAGATGCGTGCGGACAACATCGCCGTCGAGGATGGCGATCTCACGTCCGCGTTCCAGCAGCAGGGTGGTGAGGACTTCGGTGGTCGCGCTCTTGCCTGATCCGCTTAAGCCGGTGAACCAGATGCAGAATCCCTGCTTGTGGCGCGGGGGATACATTTCGCGC
>DYDH01000136.1:12329-12586 GCA_020717985.1 Herpetosiphon sp.
TTGCCCTTGGCAAGATAATCATCGCGGACTTGCGTGCCGGAGATGTTGGCCACTTTCGCGCCCTTGGGCACATCCTTCTCTTCGACGTAGCGGGCTTCATCGGGAAGATAGACCAACATCTCGAACGGAACCATCTTGACGCCGAGTTCTGATTCGTATTTGGTCATCAATTCCTGCGCGTCGTACGGACCGTAGAACGGTTTGCCCGTGGAATCATTTCCCGGCCCCGCATGATCGCGGCCGACGATGAAATGAGT
>DYDH01000422.1 GCA_020717985.1 Herpetosiphon sp.
CTCCCCAAAGTTTAGACCAGTTTTAGCTTAAAATAAGATGTAGTAGCAGTAGCCATTTCTCTTTTTTTGCTTCTTTTTTTCTCTTTGTTGATACTGTGAATTTGTTGATAACTTGCCCCATAGTATACCATATCCGGACATGTATCCCCGAGCGAGCTGTGCGGCCTTCGTTCGTTGTAATATTCAAAGTACTCTTTCAATCCCGCGGTTGCCTCCGGAATGGTCTCATATCCTTTGATATAAACATTCCCGTATTTGACCGTCCGCCATAGCCTTTCTATGAACACATTGTCCAACGCTCTGCCTTTGCCGGTCATGCTGATTGATATGTGTTTTCCCTTGAGTCTGCCGATAAATTCTCCGCTGGTAAATTGCGCCCCCTGATCCGAATTGAAAACATCCGGCGTGCCATAAAACATCAATGCCTCCTCCAGCGCCTCGCAACAAAACCCGCTATCCATCGTGTTGCTCAGCCGCCAGCTCAGGACTTTACGACTATACCAGTCCATAACCGCCACCAGATACGCGAACCCGTGCTTGAGCCTTATGTACGTTATATCCGTGCTCCATGCCTGATTCGCCCGGGTAATTTCCACATCCTTCAAAAGATACGGGTACACCTCGTGCTGTTTGTTTGGAATACTCGTCCTGGGCTTAGGGTATACGGCTTCCAGCCCCATAAGCCTCATCAGGCGCCTTACTCTTTTCGGGCCGCATTTCTTGCCGCTATTCCGTAAATACGCCGTCATGCTTGGCACACCCATATCCGGATGCGCGGTATATCCCACGTCAATCATGTTCATAAGCTCGAGATTATATCGCGATTCGCCTTTGGCTTCATAATAAAGCGTTGATCGACTAACTCCCAGCAAATCACATTGTTTCCGTAGACTCATACTTTTATCCGCCTTGTCCAGCAACTTTTCCCGGTCATCCGAGCTCAAAATGGTAGTTTTTTTTTGAGCCAGTTGTTTTCCATTTCGATCTGGCCTATTCGTTTATACAGATCCTCAATCAGCTTGTCCTTGCTTCTTTCCTCGGGATCGCTTTTGCGTGTAAATATGCCCGGAATCCCATCGGCAAGCTCCTGCTTCCATTTTGCGATCTGCGTAACATGTACCCCAAATTCACTGCTCAATTCCGCCATGGTCCGGTCGCTCTTTAGCGCCTCAAACGCAACCTTCGCCATGAACTCTCTCGAAAAACGCTTCCTTGTTTTGCCCATTTTCAGACCTCCTGTAGTTGGTTGAATTATACACCATTCACATCTTAACTACTGGTCCGAAAATTGGGGAGTATTATACCATTTGACAGAACTATCGGCGCTCAGGCGTAAACTGCGTGACGTTGAGATGGAACGGGATATCTTAAAAAAAGCAGTCGGCATATTTTCAAAACCGACCGAGAACGGTTCTGGTTCATAGACAAGCACCGTTTGGAGTTTCCGCTCGAGAAGATGTGCCGGGCGTTGGAAGTATCGAGGAGCGGGTATTACGCGTACAGGAATAGACCAAAGAGTCAGCGGAGATTGAACAACGAGAAGCTGCTCATTGAAATAAAACGGATCTTTGTTGAGAACAACAGCAATTACGGCAGTCCTAGGATCTGGGATCAGCTGAATAACAAAGAATATGTGCGATGTTCCGAGAATCGCGTGGCAGGAGTTATGCGGGTTAACGGTATTGTTGCTGTTCAGAAGCGTAGGTTTCGGGTGACGACGAACTCAAAGCACAATCATCCCGTGTGGCCGAATATTCTTAGTCGTAATTTTGTGGCTGAGAGGCCCAACGCGGTGTGGGTGTCGGACATAACCTATGTCTGGACATTTGAAGGCTGGTTGTATGTGGCGGCGGTGTTGGATCTTTTCTCGCGGGGAATAGTCGGACTGGCGATGGATAAAACTATTGCTGATACATTGACCACACAGGCGATGAGACAGGCGATCTTGCGAAGGAAGCCCGCGAAGGGCCTTGTTTGCCATTCTGATCGAGGTAGCCAATATGCCGGGAATGATTTTAAGGCGATACTGGCTGAGAATGAATTCGTCGGAAGCATGAGCCGTAAGGGTGATTGTTGGGACAACGCCGTGGCGGAGAGCTTCTTTCACACGCTCAAGGTCGAACTTGTCCATCGGTATAAGTTTAAGACCAGAGAAGAGGCAAAAAGAGTGATTTTTAAGTACGTTGAAATGTATTAT
>DYDH01000423.1 GCA_020717985.1 Herpetosiphon sp.
GGAACAGGCTTTATTTTTCCTGGACACGATCAGGGAATTTGGCATCTCTACGAACCTGGTTGCAGATGTGGAAAATTCTTCCCGTATCGCTGTCTATAACGCCGCCAGCGTATCCCGCCTGCGCGCCTGGTGCGATACTGTTGAAAACGAGACCGGACACAAACCTGCCATCTACACCTACCCGTCCTTCGTCGACCAGATGGCAGCCATGACCGATATCTCCTGGATGTCAGAATACGGTTTGATCGTTGCTCATTGGGGTGTACTGTCCCCCCGCATCCCATTCCCCTGGTATCCCGGCGCAGAAATCGCCTGGCAATTCACAAACTACGCCCCCGGCGCGCCTTACGGTTATATCGCGCCCAGGAACAAACCAAAACTCCGCATCTGCCTGGCAGTCTGGAAGGATTGAGACATGACCGACACCCTCACCCAACTCGTTGCCAAACTCCAGTCCCTGCTCCTCGACGATGGCACGCGCTTCACCACCGCCACTTGCACCGCTGCCATCCGCCAGGCGCTCAAAGAATTCAACCTGGCCGCCCCCATCCACGCCGCGGACCTGGTTACCGCCGAACTCGGTATCAAAGAATACGAACTCCCCGACATCACCGCCATGCAGATCATAGACATACTGCGCCAGGGTCAGGATACCTACGCCGAAAACCACACCCCCCTCGCCTTTGACGCCTACTTCGAAGACGGGCGTCCCTTCTTTCGCCTTCATGTGGCCGAAGCCGCCGGGAATATTCTCATCGCCCGCTACACCACCCCCCACACCGTCTACGGGCTCGATAGCGCCACAGACAGCACCCTGTCCGCCATATTTGACGCCATCCTCCTGGACGGGGCTGCCTGGCAAGCCTGTATCATCCGCGCCGCTGGCCGCATCGAGACAATCAATCTGAACTCCGATGTACCCGACCCCTGGCAAGACATCGCCGAAAAATTCCATTTTGCCTTCACCGTCGGCCTCCTGACTGCATCCCGCCAGAAACCCCCACACCTGCCAGACTTCCGCTCCTGGAACGATGAATGGGTAGGACAATACTAAATGCGAACTCTTCCCGACGAACTTACTACCGCACTCGAAAGTGGCAATTACACACCTTTTATTAGTGCGGTCATCAAAGATTTATATACTGGGGTTGTCTTCGCAAACACAACTCCATCCTTCTACAAATTAGAAAACTTGTCTTTAACTCTCAAAATAAATCTTGAAACTTATCTCAATGTAGCAATCTCGAAAACTATAGTTGTACTTTCTCGTGGGGTAACCATAAATGGCACAAATTTCACAATAAGCACATCCGATTTTGTAATCACAAATTCACAATGGAATGGCAGTTTCCAAACCTTCACCTGTCATTTGATCCCCCAAAATTATTATTCTGCTCCCGGCGATCTAACCTATCGGGAAGTTATTGAAGCTTTTTGTACTAAATTCGACAAAACAACAGTCTTCCTTGATCCCACAGCCGCCTGGCTTGATTATCAATTCCTTCCAACCGCAAAAACGCTCACCTTTAACAATGCTCAATTCTTTTTTACCTTACTCCGCCAAAAATATTTCATCTTCGCCACAGACAACGGTAACAATGAAATCCTTTTCTACGCAGCCTTTCAAAACATCGCCGCCTCACAATATCAAATCCAGACCTATAAATTTGAGATAGACTACAACACCGGAAAAAAACGCCAGTATCTCTGGCGCGATGAAGTGGCATCACTTCACCAAACAACTCCTTCGTTCTCTCTTACCCAACAACTCGGCACCCAAACCTTTATTTTATCTTTCGTCGAATTAGATAACAGGTCAGTCCTGGCAGGCACATATCCTGGCGGACAAATCTATAAATCCACCAACTTCGGCGTAACCTGGACACAAAAAACCATTCCAGGCAGCACAGGCATATACGCCTTTTCAAATCTCGGAGCATCCTTGGTACTCGCCGCAAGCGCAAACAAGGTCTACAAATCACTCGACTATGGCGAAACCTGGACACTTCTCGCAACCATTCCTAACAACATTATTTCACTAAAACACATTGGCGATGGAATTTTATTAGCCGGTACTCAAAGCACCGGCAAAATATATAGATCCACTGATTATGGCGTCACTTGGACATTGGCACAACAACTCGATCAGACATGGATACATTCTCTTGAACATCTCGAAGCTGGCATCATTCTCGCTGGCACAGAACCATCCGCACAAATCTATAAATCATCTGATTATGGCGCAAC
>DYDH01000137.1 GCA_020717985.1 Herpetosiphon sp.
ATCTTGAGCCTGAGCCATTGCCCAGTGGACGCTTTTTGGTGGATTTCAATGTTGCCTACAATCCCTATTGTGCCTATAACGAGATGTGGTCTTGTCCGATCACGCCCGCAGAGAATCGATTGAAGGTGGCAGTGCGCGCAGGGGAAAAGTTATTTCACAAATAAATAAAGGGAGGTGCCTCATAAGCGCCTCCCTTTATTATCCAAGAAAGTGAACGACTAAGGTTTCCCACTGTTTTGCTGTCCTTGACCGTTCTCCGGTCCATTTTCTGGTCCGTTCTGCGGCTCGGATGGATTGTTACCGCCTTGTTGTCCAGTTCCATTCTGCGGCTTGGGTGTTTCCATGTTTCCATTCTGTTGTCCAGTTCCATCCAAAACCGGCATGTGGGATTCCTGCGGCACAACAACAGGGCTTTCTGTTACGACAGGGGCTTCAGTTGCCTCATCAGTAACGGGAACTTCAGTAGTTTCAGGCGTGGCAATGCCAACTCGATTACGGTGGCGATTAACAAAGCCTTGCGGGTCAACCAAACCATCTTCGACCTGATTCAATTGGGTGTGCAGCATGTCGCGGGTTTGATCGAGGATCGGTTCGCAGTCGGTACAAGCACCACCCTGCAACCGGCTCAACATTTGATCTTGAGTCTGCAAGCGGTCGCGGATTTGCAACAGTGTGTCGGTCATTTCAGTCTCGTCCAGAGTTGAAGTTACTTGCAGAGCTTGATCAATACGATCCTGTGTGCGAGTGGTCAATGCCGCGGGCGGAATGACGCCCATGGAATTCAGCGCGGCCATTTCTTCGGTGCGAGACTGTGCCTGTTGCATAAGCAGGTCAACTTCTGCCGCAGGGTCAGTGGTGAACCAAAGTTGCGCGTCTTCGCTGATAAGTTTGATTTGATATAACGTGTCGGTGGGCAGGGCATTTTGTGCGGCGGCAACGGTCGCGCCGCTTCCAAATAATAAGCCAAAGAGGACAAGGGTGGATACGATCAGGTTCATGGCGAATTTCTCCTTTTGTTGAAAGATTGTCATCCACCAGCTATGACGCCGCTTTTCGCTTGCAGATACTGCCTCAGCGAGGAATCTGCTTCGGGCGCGGGAAACAGCCTGAGGGTTGCGCCCAGAAACGGGTTTTAGTTCATCCAAAAGGTCAGCCAATCGCGGGTCAATTTGATCGTTTTTTTTCATCGTCATGCCTCATCCAATAAAATTTTTTGCAATTGCGCCAGCGCGCGGTGTTGCAGGGATTTGACCGCGCCAATGGGTTTATGGAGCGCGCGCGCAATTTCGTCATTATCCCAGCCTTCGAGGAATTTGAGCGCCACCACTTGCTGCTGGTCTTCGGTCAACTTGTGCAATGCCGCCCGTACACGACTCTGGCGCAGGTTGTGGTCGCTAATATCTTCGGTGGTTTCAACATGTTGGAAGGCTTCATCCAATTCCTCTGTGAGAGGCAGGCGGCGATAATCATCCACAATAAGGTTGTGCGCGGTGCGAAACAAATAGGCTTGCAAATACTCGCGCGGACCTTTACCCGCTTGCAATACTTTCAGGAAACGGCTGAATGTTTCAGACACGCAATCTTCTGCGGCGCAGTCATCACCAAGCAGGCGCATGGCGTAGCGATACAGCCGCGGACTGTAGAGATCGTAAATCTCAGCCAGCGCGTTTGTATCAAATTGTCCCGCCTGGGTTAATAGTTCCTGTTCTGAAATCACGGTGTCCTACTCTATATGACGTTAAAAAGGGAAATTGGGTACGGGGATAAACAGCGCGCTTACTTCAGACAGGCTGTTGGGTGTATTTCCGTTATGATTGCTGTTTCCACGCCCTGCTCCCCCGGTCTGCCACCAGCCGAGGCTAATGGTCAGCGCGATTCCGCCAAAGATCACAACCAACACGATGATTGCTACAACTTTGGAATTCAATCTCATTCCATGCCTCCCAATCCCAAATAGATCGTATTCTTTGCAGGGCAGCACGCCTCGGAAGTACATTCCATGCAGGTGATGCATTGATGGTCGCGGATGACGGTGTGCTTGCTGATTTCAATATTCATCGGGCAGAGTGTGGAGCAGGCGTCGCCTTTTAAGTTACATGACCCCGCGTCGCGGCGAATGGTGAAGAAGCGGAATAAATTACTGATTCCCAGCAGCGCGCCAAACGGACAGGCGTACTTGCACCACGGGCGTTCCACAAGCAGACTGAGCAGCAGAATACTTTCCAGAATCAACAGGGCGGTGATGCTCACTTCGCCTGTCCAAAAATTGAACAGCGCAAAATAGGGGTCATAATTTTGGAAGACAAGACTCGCACTGGTGAAGGTGACGTACAGCACCCAAGCCAAAACTCCATAGCGCAGGTAGCGCAGAACGCGGTCCAGTTTGTGGGGGATGAATTGGTTGTACATTTTATTTCCGAACCATTTGCGCCCCAGTTTGCCGATCCACTCCTGAACCGTTCCCAGCGGACAGACCCAGCCGCAGAAAACAGGACCCAGTAGCAGGGACAGAATCAAAACCAAATCCAGCAGGATCACGGATGAGGCGCGCACTTTTTGAATCAACGTGCCTGTCATCAAAAGTTGAGCCATCGTTTCCACGCCGCCAAAGGGACACAGCGCATGAAGCGAGGCACTCGATAAAAAGGATAATCCCCCGCCATTTCTGACCAGCGTGTGATTTATGCTGATGAACGCGGTCAAGAGAAAAAATAAAACCTGCAAAACCTTGCGCGCCCAAATACTGCGCTTGCGAAAAAGTTGGAACTTCGGCAATTTCATCGCCGCCTCCTTGCATAAAAAATGGATAACCACCCTCGCCGATGGTTATCCATTTTGCGTATTTCGTGTTGCGTGTTGCATTTGAACAGTTTACGAAACACGCAACACGTTACATATTGTGACCCATCCTAATGATTTCCACCGCCACCTTTGCCATTACCGCCGCCATTACCGCCACCCGCCCAAAGCGGTTGACCAGTTTCACTGCGGAAGGAATAGACCTGTGCGGTTGAGTCGAGTGTGACGGTGATCGCGCTGCATGCGCCCTGATCACCAGGGAAGCCGTAGACTGTGACACCTTCACCAATTGCGGGGGAAAATCCGATGGACTGGCTGTAGCGTGAGTTTCCAAGTTGGACGTAGAACGCGGAGCCGTCGTCGAGGGTCAGGCTCAGTCCCATTTGATCAAAGCTGACAACTGTGCCGTGGATCGTGGTCGCGCCAGCGATGTTGGCTTGCGTTGTTCCGCCTGCCGCCATGCCCTGACCCTGTCCACCTTGACCTTGCCCGCCTTGACCCTGTCCGCCACCCTGACCTTGTCCACCGCCATTGCCTTGTCCATTGCTGACAGCGCTAGTGATGATGGTCTGATATTGTTCAGCGGTCAAATATTGGGGCACATAAGTTTCGCCTGTTTGGGTGAGCAAATTACTCGTGAAGGCTCGCAGGTGATTATAGGAACCGTTCATCAAATTGGTGTAAGCCTGTTGAACATCGGCGTTGTCGGTTTGTGTCATGCGGGTTTGTAAATCGCGGATGTCAATTTCTTCGATGGCTGCACCCACTTTCAGCGCATCGCCAACTGAGAGATTTCCCTGTGCGACGAGTTGGGTGTACAAAGCCTGAAGGTCAGGATTTGTAAATTGTCCAGCACCCAGCGCGGGGTCAGTCAGCGCATAGCGATCCAATAGAACTTTGATCTCGTCCATGTGCATCTGCTCACTGGAGGCAATATTCGAGAAGCTCTGAATTCCCCAGGTGGCAGCAAGTGTGTTGTACACATCGCGGGCGAGTTTTTCTTCTTCGCGCATGAAAAGCAGGGATGCGGCTTCGTCGGCGCTCAGATCAGATGCGGGGATGTCCAGTACCGATGTGCCAGTTCCTGTTCCGTTACCTTGTCCACCGCCGCCGTTTCCGCCGTTGCCATTTCCATTGGAAGCGGTCTGTGACTGCGTGGAGAAGATATTTGTGCCAGGTGCGGCAAACGCAGTGTAGACGCTTGCTCCGATGGCGATGACGATGACTGCGGCGAGAATTCCCGCCAGAATTGTTTTTAGTGTTTTGAACATGATGTCCTCTTTTTGGTTAGTTGGTTATTTTCAAATTTGTGGCTGCTTTTTGTCTGCAACCTTGCCCCTATGATAGAACTCAATTGTAAAGATTGATTAAATATACAGATAAGGTTGTGCAAAATATATGACATAATGTCCTTTATCAATTCTTTACAATTTCTTTTTGAAGGCAATAATTTGAGTTGATAAAAATGGAAAATATTTTGCAGCAATTAATAACCAGGAGAATCCATGACCGAAGAAACACCCACCCCCGAAAATGAAGCATCCATGCTCGACCGAATGCGCGAGCGACTCATCCCCGAAGGAATGCCAGTGGATGACCGCGGGCGCATCCGCATGGTCGTGGACAGCCTTGTCCTGCACCTGCACCCGCCCAAAGTCATCGCCTCCACCATGAACTGGACATACAGTTGGGGCTTGGGCGGGCTATCTGCTTTGCTCATGGCAGTGCTCGGCTTGACAGGCGTTATCCTGCAAAACAATTACACGCCCGCCGCGCCGCAAGCCTACCTCGACATTCTCGAAATCAACTCCAACGTTTGGTTCGGTGAACTCGTCCGCAACCTGCATCATTGGAGCGCAAACCTGCTCATCATTGTCGCGGTGCTTCATCTTATCCGCGTCTTTGCCACGGGCGCGTATCGTCCGCCGCGTGAACTGAACTGGCTGATCGGCGTCGCCATGCTTCTGCTCGTCGTCGCCGCAAACTTCACTGGCTATCTTCTGCCCTGGGATCAACTCGCCTTCTGGGCGATCACCGTCGGCACCAGCATCATCAACTACGTGCCGCTGATCGGCAACTGGCTCGGTCAACTCATTCTCGGCGGTCCCGAAGTCGGCGCGAACACTTTGCTCAATTTTTATTCCATGCACATTTCGCTCATCCCGTTGAGCATCTTCGGGCTGATGTCCTATCACTTCTGGCGTGTCCGCAAAGATGGCGGATTGACCCAGCCGAAAAAATTGGATGAATTGGAGCCGCCCAAAGTTGAACGCGTGACGACGATCCCGCATCTTGTCCGCCGTGAGTTGGTCTTTGCTCTAGGGGCATTTGCCTTGCTTTTGGTTTTTGCCATGCTTGTGCCCGCCCCGCTCGAAGGCATCGCCAACCCCGACATTTCTCCCAACCCCGCCAAAGCGCCGTGGTACTTCATGGGCTTGCAAGAGTTGCTTCTGCACTTTCATCCACTGGTCGGTGCGATCATCCTGCCGAGTCTGGCAATCCTTGGAATCTTCCTCCTGCCGTTTTTTGACATCAACCTCAACAGCGTGGGAATTTATTTCCGCTCGCACCGCGGACGTTCGCTGACTGTCCTCGCCATCGGCATGGCGCTAATCCTCACCCCCATCTGGGTACTGCTCGACGAGTTTGTCCTCAACTGGAGCCTTTGGCTTCCCACTTGGGACACTCTCCTCTCGAACGGACTCATCCCGATGGCGATCATCCTCGTCCCCATCATCCTGCTCGACGAATGGACGGTCAAATTCTTCCATGCTGACACCGAAGAGCGCGTGCTGTTCATTTCCACATTTCTCTTCACCGCCTTCATCGTCCTCACCATCGTCGGTATCTTCTTCCGCGGACCTGGCATGGCGCTCTACTGGGCGTGGAATATGCCCGCCACACACTAAACTCACGGAACACGAAACACGAAACACGAAACAAATAATGCGTGTTGCGTGTTCCGTAAAAACACAGGAACTCATTATGTCCGAAACCCCTCTCGAACCCTCCCGCCGTGACTTTCTCAAAATTGCCTGGGCATTCTTCGGTGGACTTGCCCTGATCGAAACCACAGGCATCTTCATTGCCTATTTACAACCGCGCCTGACCGAAGGCGAATTTGGCTCGATCATCAACGCAGGTCTCGTGGATGATTTTCCGCTCAACTCGGTCACCCACATTTCCAACGGGCGCTTCTACATCGTGCGCCTTGGCGACGGCGGCGTGCTGGCTGTCTATCATCGCTGTACGCATCTCGGCTGCACCGTCCCCTGGGATTCAACCGCACAGAAATTTGTCTGCCCCTGCCACAACTCGCAATTCGATCAGCAAGGCACCGTTGAAAATCCACCCGCCCCGCGCCCGCTGGATTTATTCGGCGTCAGCATTGAAGACGGACAAATCAAAGTAGACACAGGCAACCTGATCGAACGCCAAACCTTTGAAACCGCGCAGGTTGTTTATCCATAGAATGTTGCGTGTAACGTGTTCCGTAAACACTTAAAACGCAACACGAAACACGCAACACGTCACAAGGAAATCCCATGAACCTACCCCAAAACCGCACCCGTCTCTTTGAAATTCTAGCAGGCTTGCTGGCGACGCAACTGATCGTCTTCGGGCTTGGCTTTTACATGCTCAACGAACCCGTCCGCATTGCCGAGTCGCAGACGCAATTGCAACTTACCCAACTCGACGATGCCATGACGCTTTACGCCCAAAACTGCTCGGTCTGTCATGGTCTGTCTGGCGAAGGCATCAGCGCAATTCCGCCGCTCAACAATCCCGCCCTGCAAACGATGGCATACGACGACCTGACCAAAACCATCGCCCGCGGACGTTTCAACACCGCCATGCCCGCCTGGAGCAGGGAAGACGGCGGAGCGCTCAGCGATTATCAAATTTCTGAATTAGTTGGATTAGTCCAAGCAGGCGACTGGAATGCGACCCGTGACCGAGTCGTCAATTTGGGACTCGCCCCGCTCGTCCCGTTCACCACAGAACCCGACCCTGTTCTGCTCGCCGAAGTAGCGAATCTCCCCGACGGCGCAATCCTGCAAACTGCCATCACCATCTTCGCTGCCAACTGCGTCGCCTGTCACGGCGCGGATGGACTCGGCACAGGCATTGCACCCGCTTTGAACGACCCCGCCGTCCGCGAGAAGACCGCTGATGAACTGACTCGCACCGTCACATTTGGCAACGCTGGCACGCTCATGGCTGGCTGGAGCAACGCCCTAACCCCCGAAGAAATTAATGCCATGGTCACTCTCGTCCTACGCTGGGATGAAGTCCCTGCTGGCATTTTGCCCGCACCAAATGTTCCCATCCCAACCACCGAGGAAAGTATAGCATTGGGCGGACAACTCTTTTCACAAAACTGCTCACGCTGTCACGGTCCCGAAGGACAAGGCACACAGCGCGCACCCGCATTAAATGTCAAAGCCTTTTTGACCGACACCAGCGATATTGCAATTCAACAAATTGTCACCAACGGCGTGCCAGGAACCGCCATGCCCGTTTGGGGTGACCGCATGACCGAAGCAGAAATTCAAGCCATCGTCGGCTTCATCCGCCAATGGGAGGCGAATGCTCCAGAGGTGGCAGTCCCAGCCAAAGGCGGCGGAGGCGGTCCGCCGTGGATGAGAAATAATACGAACACCACCACCCAACAATCCACTGGGCAGGGAACTACATCCACGCAGGGTCAGGGACAAGGACAGGGGCAAGGACAGGGGCAAGGTCAGGGACAGGGGCAAGCCCAGTCCCTACTGGCGTCATTCGACTGGCGAATCCTCCTGCTAATCTTCGGCGCGCTTTCCATCTCCTTCACGCTGATTTTTATGGGATTTGAATCACTGCGCCGCAGACCAAAAAAGAATCCGACTGAGCAATAATTTATAGGGCGTATCTCCTGGGCAAATTCTACGTCACAGTAAGTAAATCAAATTCAAAAGGAGAACCCCATGAAAAAACTGTTCGTTGTTGTGTTGGCCCTGTTGATCGCCCTGGCAACCGTTAGCCCTGCTTTTGCAGCAGGCAGCCCGCGTGGACCATTCGCGCTGGTTGCCAAAATCTCAGCCATTGACCCCGTCAGCAAGACGGTTACTGTTAGCGTGCTGAAAGGGAACACTCTGGTGAAATCATACATCGGTAAGAATTTGGTAATGACCACAACTGCCAGCACACGCTATCTATATAAATCCAGCGCAACCGCAGTACCCACCCCGATCACCTTCGCCGACTTGAAAGTAGGCAACGCTGTCAGCGTGACTGGAACACTTACCAATGGCGTATGGACTGCCGCTCGCGTCACAGTCGGCGCCAACCTGACCTGTCTCCAATAATCTTTTTCAACTTCACCCTGCATTTGGAACTCCGAGACTTTTCAGGCTCGGAGTTCTTCTTTTTCTTTCTTTACACAGACACGCCTAATTCGCAAATATGAAAACGAACTCCAGCCATCATTGACTGAAGTTCGTTTTTTCGATTATTTTTCGATCAAATTTGTTCTGGCGTATTCGCTTGAACAATTGCAACTGCCAGTACAACGGTTGCAATAAACATAGAAAGGCCGCCGACCAATACGAAGTAGAAAGGCAGTCCAAGATAAACTTCGCCCAGAATACCAAGCGGCATCAGCAAGCCGGCCATTGCCAGCCAAGAAGCCCATTTTGCAAGGTTTTGTTTCAAATTCAATTTCACCAGCAAAAAGCCAAAGACAATGTTGAGCAGGGAAAAGAGGTTTCCGTGAACATGCGCCAGCCGCGCTTCAAAATGTTTTCCCGTCGAGTAGCTGGCAATCCATGCTTCTTTACCTGGGGCGAAATCGCGCAGGTAAACCAAAACAAAACCGTAGATCATGAATGCCGCCATTACAGAAAGCCCAATGCCGATGTTCCATTTACCAAATATAGTTTTCATTTTTTTCTCCTTGGTGTGTCCTTTCGCGCCTGAAAAACCATGAGAGCCAGAATGATCAGCCAGACGATCAATCGGAAGAGCATGGCGAAAATACTTTCAGTCGCTGGTCTGCCTTGAAAAGCAGAAAGTAGAATCAGTGTCGCGATTGTATGAATAACAATCGTTGTGATGGCGGCGGTCATTGCATGGCGGCTGTTTCTCCAAATGAGAACCGCTGGGATAATAACAGTCAGCAGTCCCATAATGAAGTTGTAAACAGGGAGCCAGTTGAGAACAAAATATCCAGGACTCCAACCCCGAATTGCCATTCCGCCAGCAACAACTGACATTGCCCCGAGGATGAATGCGAGAATTGACGCGATTTTATTCAACTTCATATTTAGATAAATTCCTTTCAAGCGGGCTGTCTTCGTGTGGTATTAATCTCAAACTTCACCTTTCGAGCCAAGAAAAACGACGCGCGTTTTTGCATTCATGCCGCGTTTCACGCCGCTTGGCACAACAACTGTCACGCCAGGTTTGATCTCGAAGGATTCATCTCCAACGGTCATCAAGCCCGCGCCTTCGAGAAAATGATACATTGCCGCCTCGCCAGGGTGCGCGGGGATTTGTCCGCCTGCCTCCAGCCCAACGACCAGCGCTTTGAACTTGGGCGTGTCGATCAGGAATTGCGGCTTGGGACCATCGGCGGCAAAGACAGCCTTTGCTTTTGTGTCTACGAAATAGATTTGTGAAGTTGTGTCAGACATATTTTCTCCTTTTGGATATATCTGACTTTATCTCGTTTCCCCGCTTCTTAACCCGACTTTTGTCGGGTTTTTGCACCCAAATATTATCCACCCTGAATCATTGCCCTCCTCGTCAGTTCCTCACGATCCAAAATGCGGATGTGATGTTTGTCCATTTCGATCACGCCCGCCTTTGTCAGCTCGCGGATAACGCGGCTCAGCACATCAGGCACGGTGCCGAGGTGCGCCGCCATTTCCGTTTGTGTTGTCCAGCGGCGGCGTTCGATCACATCTTCTGTGGCTTGTTCGAGTAAAAGCTTTGCCAGTCTTGCTTCCACCGTCCGCAATGACAGGTCTGCCGTCAATGTCACAATGCTGATGACGCGATCTGCCAGGTTTTCCATGATCTGCAAAGCCGTGTGCGGATGAGCTAATAAAACATCTTCCAATGCCTGACGAGGCAGTAACCAAATCCCTGATTCTTCCAGCGCAATCGCAGTGGCGGGGTTTGCGCGTTTCGCCAAAACGCCGATCTCATTGAATATTTCGCCCGCATCTAAAAAACGCAGTACCTGTTCCCGTCCCTCAGGCGAAGTCTTTAGTATTTTCACAGAGCCATATTGCAGATAATACAAATTGGTTTCCGTGTCGCCTTCCCAAAATACCACAGCATCTGGCGCAAACACTTTCCATGTCGCGCTCTTTGCCAATACAGATAGAGTCTCGCGGTCAAGTCCGCGCAGGAATTCAAAAGTTAGCAATCGTTTGAGGAGGGTATCAGTGTGCATGGTTTGTTTAGTTTAGCATGAAAGCAAAACAGGACGAACACCCCGATTTATTCTTTACATATTCTTCACAATAGCATCATGGTACCTTTATGACCGTCAACTAAATTTGACGACGCAATAACCAATTCAGGACATTCAAGGAATCCATTATGCAAAAGACAGAACGCTTTTCCCGCAAGACAGTTTCCATCACACTTTTTGCAATGCTGGCAATTATCACCGCCGTTGCATTTTTCGCACGACCTGCCTCGAGCGAAGCCGCCGAAATTCCCGCCCTGCAGACCGCCAAAGTCCGCACGGGTGATCTGATTGTCACCGCCAGCGGAGCAGGCACAGTCGTTCCCGCCTCACAGCTTGACCTCGGCTTCCGCACCTCTGGCGTGCTGACCGAACTAAACGTAGCCGTCGGCGACTCGGTGCAAGCCGCTCAAGTGCTGGCAAGGCTTGAAGAGAATATTCAGGCTGAGGCTGATTTCCAATCGCTGTTCACCACCCAGGGCGTGGCAAAAGCCGAACTGGCTCTCGTCAGCGCAAAAGATGCGCTGGTCTTTGCCGAAAGCAACGTCAGTTATCTGGTCGGCTCCGATGCCTGGTACTGGCAGCAGCAATGGGAAAAGCCCGAAGCCACGCAAGCCGAAAAAGATTTGGCGCAATCCAAATTGGATTATTTCCTGAGCCTGCGCTACATTGACGAATCAGACATCGCGCTTGCCCGTGCCAATCTTGAATCTGCGCGAGTGGCTTTGCAGGACGCCCAAGCCGCACTGGATATTGTCAAAGCGGGACCCGATGCACTGAACGCGCCCATCGCCGCGCTGGGAGTTGAGATGGCGAAACTGGAGCAGGCTCGGCTGTTGGTGGAAAGCACCCGACTGACCGCCCCCTTCGACGGCGCTGTAACTTCCCTGAGCGTAGTCGCTGGGCAGACAGTTGGCACAACCCCGATCATGACCATCGCCACAACCGAAAAATTATTGGTACGTTTTTATCTCGATGAAACCGATTTGGACAAAGTGAAAGTTGGCAACCGCGTCACCTTCATGTTTGACGCCTATCAAAATCAACCCGTGGATGGTGAAGTGGTCATCGTTGAGCCGACCCTGCAAGTTGTGGATGGCACGCCCGTGATTGTCGTCTGGGCATCCCTGCCTACTGAAACAGATTTCAACCTCATGTCAGGCATGACCGTGGATGCGGAGGTTATCGCGGGAGAATCACTCAAGACTCTCATCGTCCCCGTGCAGGCTCTGCGTGAATTGGCTCCAGGCTCGTACGCCGTCTTCATCGTTGACGCAAATGGACAGTTGGTCATGACCCCTGTCACCGTTGGATTGCGTGATTTCGCCAACGCCGAAATTTTGAGCGGCGTAAAAGTAGGCGACGTGGTCAGCACGGGCACAGTCGAGACAAAGTAAATAGTAATTGGTAATTACCATTTACTATTTACCAATTACCCAAAAGGTATTTTGATGAACAATACTCTAATTGAAATTACAGGCATGACAAAAATATACGGCATGGACGAAGCGGCTGTCTCTGCACTGGCAGGGGTCAACGTGGATGTCTCGCGCGGTGAGTTTGTCGCCATCATGGGACCTTCGGGTTCGGGCAAATCCACGCTGATGAATATCCTTGGCTGTCTCGACCGCCCCACCGACGGCGCGTATATTCTCGACGGACGCAACGTGAGCCAGATGAGCAAGGATGAACTTGCCGAAGTCCGTAATGAAAAACTCGGATTTATCTTTCAGTCGTTCAATTTACTTCCGCGCTTGAGTGCGCTGTCCAATGTGATGCTTCCCATGCTGTACAACAGCGATGACCTGAGCGACGCAGAAGCAGAAGCCCGTGCGGTTGCCTCTCTCGAATCCGTCGGCTTGGGCGGACGCCTGCACCATCGCCCCAATCAACTTTCAGGCGGACAACAGCAGCGGGTTGCGATTGCGCGCGCGCTGGTCAATCAACCGCCGCTGATTCTCGCAGATGAACCCACAGGCAATCTTGATTCAAAATCCAGCGTGGAAATTATGGACATCCTGCATGGCTTGCACAAGAACGGCGCAACCATCGTCATGGTCACACACGAGCCAGATATTGCCGAGCACGCCGAGCGCGTAATCTGCGTCAAAGACGGGCTCATTCTTTCCGACGGGCGCGGTGGTTCCAATCCATGCCTGGAGAAAAGGCATTAACCACAAAGGAGACGAAGGGTCACGAAGGAAACCCCAAAACACCTTTGTGTACCGTTGTGACCCTTCGTGGTGAAAAAAACTTATGAA
>DYDH01000424.1 GCA_020717985.1 Herpetosiphon sp.
AAAAGGCCATGCCATAACTAGCGGACATATCTTGTTGAAAAACATTCGCGCCAGGAGCAATCGTATTCACAATATCTAATCCAGTAATGCCGCTAGCTAATGACAATATCGGCCCTCTAACATCTAGTGTAGAAACTGGGGATGTTGTCCCAATGCCTAATCGATTATTAGTATCATCCCAAAACAAATTAGCATTATCTTGCGCATAAACTCCGGAGGCTCCAGCAAAAGCCAGTGAGCCGAGAGTAAATTGCGTGGTCGTGCCAGTGCCGCCATGATCAACTCCCAGTGTGCCGGAAATTTTCCCCGCACTCAAACTCGTCAACCAACTCGGATTGGAATAAGAACCATTATCATACAAACCATTAGTCACCGTGCCAGCATTACCGGTAATATCTGTTTGATCCCCTGTGTTTGTTCCCCTCACCGTAGCGTTCGCACCCGTCACCGTCAGCGTTCGGGAAGTTGTTCCGCCGGCAATCGTGAAACCATCGGAAGCTGAAGCCAGGGTTAAGTTGTTTAATGTTGTCACTCCTGTAATTGCCCCATTCGTAAAACTCACCAATCCCAGATTGTGAGTGCCGATGTTGTTGGCGGTCAGCGTGCCATTCAAACTTAAGTTGTTGATGGTTACCAAGCCACTAGTCAGATCCCAAACATCACCGCTGTAGACCGCTGAGAGCGTGGTGCCGACTCTTTGCACAAAAGCGGCCGCTCCGAGTTGGTTATCAACATATTGTTTGTTAGCCGCGTCAGTAGCCGATTGCGGATCAGCGAGGTTAGTGATGCGGTTAGCGCCCAGGTCAATGTTTCGGGTGAAGTAGGCTTCGCCGTCAAAGTAACTGTCGTTTTTGGCTTCGAAGTTGCCGGAGATGATGAAGTCGTCGGAAGCGGAAAGGCTGTGGGCGCTGGACAGGTCGCCGACGATAATGGGTGAAGAACCGTGCAACCTGCTGATGTAGGCGTTGCCCCAGCCTTTGGAAGCGGAACCGATGTCGTAGGAACCATCATCTTGCGGCAGGATATCTTTGGAGTTAGTGGTGCCACCCACTGTCAGGTTTTTGTTGACAGTCAGTTTACCATCCACGGTGCCGCCGGTGGCGTCCAGTTTGTCGCCGATGTCGTTTATCAAGTTGTTTTTGACATCAGCGGTGGCTGTGGAGATGTTCTTGGTGAGGATAATTGTCGCTTCCTGGATGTTTTTGGCCGCGTCTTGGTTAGAGTAGGCAATGTTGTTTTTGAGATTCTTGAGGGATTTGGAAAAAGCCGTGGCCAAGGTGGAGACACCGGATTGGTTGGGTTGGTTAGCAGTGGTGGTGAAGGCTTCTGTGACATACTGCGTGATGGGAGTGTAAGCGGCGGGATAGACTGCCAGAGAAGAACCGAAGATGAGCAAAAAGATGAAGAAGAGGGCGTAGAGAGAATTCTTGGTGGTCTTTTTGATATCATATTGATGCAAACCTTGGGAAGTCAGGTAAGCTTTGACAAAGATTTGGATGAGGGTACCGGCTAGAGTGAAGATGGAGATGTAGATTAAGACTAGGAAGTAGTTCTCAAAACTCAGGAGTTTGGCGATTCTTTTGAAAGCTTCCAGATACGGAAGGAAGGAGGTGGGACTATACAAGATGTAGAAAAGCAGGGTGATAACCATCATTTGGAGGATGGTGGCGAAAAACTTCTTTCTGATTCTTTCGGATTCTTCCGGACTATTGTTGGTGTTGTGCCGGGTGCGAATGTAGGCCAGGATGGAAGCCGCGATGATGATGGTGAAAGGGAGGGCGGTGATGAAAAAATCAAACATCCCGAGGATGAAATCATTAGGGAGGAGTTTGAGGAAGACAAAAAGCACTATGATACTGAGGGAGTAGTAAAAACTATATTTGTTTTTAATTACAAAAGCCATTAAGATTTGTTTTTCTTTTTATAGTTGAATTGTAGCATACAAAGAGGAAAAAAAGAAGGTAAAAAGTTATCCACAGCCTAGAAAAATCCTGAAAGGATTTCAACGCTGCAGGCAGGCGTAGAGAAAAACAAAAGAACGAGAGAAAAATCTCCCGCTCTTTTTATATATTGAGACTTAAATTTTTATTGCAATTCTTCTTCGACAATTTTTTTAACTAAGTTGCCATCGGCTTGACCTTTGAGCCGACCCATGGCCGGTCCCATTACCTTGCCAATGTCAGCTTTGCTAGTTAC
>DYDH01000425.1:0-1519 GCA_020717985.1 Herpetosiphon sp.
GACTGCATCCGCTCTGCAATCGTACGCCGCATTCCACGCAGCGGAATGACTTCTGGAGCGTCAAGCGGCGCTCGTTCAACTGGAAGAGAGGCGGGCTGCACAATTGCATTAAGCACATCAGGAGTCTGGATACGCCCGCGCGGTCCACTGCCTGCAACATTTTCCAGCGGAACATTCTGTTCACGGGCAACTCGCCGCGCCGCAGGACTGGCGCGCCGCTTTTGTTCAATCGCTGCCGCAACGTCAGATTTCATAATTCGCCCAGCAGGACCACTTCCTTTTACATGGACAAGTTCCACTCCCTCAGCCTCAGCCATCCGTGCCGCAACAGGCGTGGTA
This sequence comes from Herpetosiphon sp., assembly GCA_020717985.1. Taxonomy (GTDB): domain Bacteria; phylum Chloroflexota; class Anaerolineae; order Anaerolineales; family Villigracilaceae; genus Villigracilis. Next base: position 340 of record DYDH01000425.1, read on the forward strand.
AATGATGAAGCAGGAGAGACAGGCGTGGGCTCGGACTTTTCATCGGCTTGATAAAGATAGGCGACAATCGTTGTTACGGGTACGGTATCCCCAGCTTTGGCAGAAATTCCGCGCAGAATGCCCGCACTGGGGCTTTCGACTTCCACCGTCACCTTGTCAGTTTCAACCACCATGATTGGCTCGCCCTTTTTGACGGGTTCGCCATCCTGCTTAAGCCAATCGACAATCACAGCAGTTTCCTGTGACATTTCCAGTTTGGGCATGATGACTGGGACAGGCATATCAAACCCTGCCCTTCGCCAGGTTACGCGCCGCTTCGATAATGTCATCCACTTGCGGAACGGCATGGGCTTCAAGATTGCGATTGTATGGAATGGGCATGTCACGACCAGCCAGACGCACGATTGGTGCTTCAAGATAGTCGAAGGCTTCACTTTCTGAAATCACGCCTGCCAATTCACCGCCGTAGCCGCCCGTCTTACAAGCCTCGTGAACGATCAACAATTTGCCAGTTTTTATGACTGATTGAATAAGTGTATCCGTATCCAGAGGTTTGAGCGTACGCGGGTCAACCACTTCCACATCAATACCTTCTGCGGCAAGTTTTTCTGCCGCTTCGAGAGCGCGTTTGACCATGATGGTGGTGGCGATGATGGTCAGGTCTTTGCCAGCGCGTTTGATTTCGGCTTTACCCAATGGGATTTCATACGATTCTTCCGGGACATGTCCCTTGGTTTTGTAAAGCAATTTATGTTCGATAAAAAGTACCGGGTTGGGATCACGGATGGCGGCAATCAGCAAACCCTTCACATCGTAGGGCGAGGTGGGAGCGACAACCTTGATACCGGGAGTATGCACAAACCAATTCTCCAGACTTTGAGAATGCTGCGCTGCCGCCCCTGTACCAGACCCTGCCGGGGTACGGATCACCATCGGGACAGAAGTTTCACCGCCAAACATAAAACGAATTTTGGCGGCTTGATTTACCAATTGTTCAGATGCCAGAGTGATGAAATCCATGAACATGATTTCGCCCACTGGGCGCAAGCCCACCAAAGCCGCGCCGATGGCAGCGCCAGCAATGGTCAGTTCGCTGATGGGAGTATCAATGACACGCTCCTCGCCAAATTCCTGCAACAGACCCATGGTGACGCCAAACGCGCCGCCATAAACGCCAATA
>DYDH01000425.1:1529-1685 GCA_020717985.1 Herpetosiphon sp.
ATAAAATGACTCTCTCATCCTGTTGCATTTCCTGCCGTAAGGCTTCGCGTACAGCTTCAAGATAGGTGATTTCACGGGTCATGCGTACACCCCTCTTTCGATATCTGCGAGATCAGGTTCGGGACAGGATTCGGCATACGTCACAGATTCTTCAAT
>DYDH01000425.1:1722-2204 GCA_020717985.1 Herpetosiphon sp.
GACTGCGAGACGCCGTTTTCGAGTAAATAGCTGGAGAAGCGCACAATGGGACATTTCTCCTTCCAGGCTTCAATTTCATCACGAGTGCGGTAGCGATTGGCGTCACTTTTGGAATGTCCACGCCAGCGATAGGTTTTGGTTTCCACCAGGGAGGGACCGCCGCCAGAACGTGCCCGTTCGACTGCCTCGCCAACTGCGGCATAGACTGTCAATAGCTCATTACCGTCCACTGTCACGCCGGGCATTCCGTAGGATGCAGCGCGGTCTGAAATTTTCTCAATCGCAAATCCTTTATTAAATGGCAGAGACATGGCGTATTGATTGTTCTCGCACACAAAAACCACTGGCAACTGATAAATAGCCGCCATATTGAGCGCCTCGTGGAAAGCGCCCTCATTGGCTGCGCCATCCCCAAAGAAGCACATCACGATGCGGTCTTTTTTCTCTTTTTTCAACCCCAGTCCAACTCCCACCGCAATGGG
>DYDH01000426.1 GCA_020717985.1 Herpetosiphon sp.
CGCTCACTGAAAACAGAGAGGAACCAATTGTTATTTGTGGGGATGTGACCCCGTTCGCTCCCCGTTCGCTCGATGATCTCTCTCGACCCAACGAACCAGTTTCCCTACAACCGAAGGAAATAAAACCCGACGGAATTCCGCCGCGCCCAAACTACTCGATGATCTCCACCCAGGACTCATCGAACTTTAGCGTCTTAAGAACGGCATCCTTGTCAAGCACGGGCGGTTTCTTGATTTTGATGGCGAGCCGGTCGGCTGGCACTTCCTCAATGATCGTGAATTGCGAGCCGTGAGGCTGCCACGTGAATTTGTGTATTTCGACTTTGTCTGGCCGGACTTCATAGCCTTCCAGGTTGTCCTCGTCGTTCCACGACCACTTGTAGTTTTCCGGGCGATACAATGAAGTGTCCGTCTCGAACACAGCCAACTCAAGCAGGTCATCCGCTTTGATCAAAACGACTGTGCGGACGTGCGTGAATTTCTTGCGAACGTCGGCCACGCGCGAGTTCCAGATGCTCAGAACTTTTTCGCCGAGCTGGTCAGGGTCCACGCCTTTGATCTCCTTGTCGCCGAATGAGTAGGCTGGCGAATTCCTGCCGGAAATGAGCCGCACGCGCTTTGTCTTCGCAGGATGGGCGTTCTTCACTGTCTTGGCACCCCAAGCGCACTGCTGGTAAACCACGTCATCCAGTCCAACATTCGAAGGCTGCCACGTCGCGCCAATCAGGCGCGCAAAAATCTCCTCCCAGTCTTCGCCGAGCAAACGCGGCGTGCCGCGTGCTGCCAAATGATAAACAATTTCCCTGCCGAGATTGATGTGGAATTCTGACGGGAACTTATTTAGCCGATAGTGAGGCTGATACTTTTCTACGTTTCGAAGCTTTGGTTGCTTCATAAGGGATACCCTTCTCAAGAAGCTGCATCTGCCCGTCCAGCGTCGCGTGCTTGCAGTGGTAAGCACCATGTTCCCCATTCCATACACTCGTCTGGAACACCCTGCCCAACACCGCCTCGACGACAGGAACAGGCACACTATTGCCGGCCTGTTTCCGTGTCTGTGATTCGTTGCAGACGATTCGATATGAATCGGGGAAGCCCTGCAAACGAAGCATTTCGCGGGGAGTCAATCGGCGCTCGCCGTTAACCAACAGGTAATTGTATGACGCTCCAGCGCGAAGCGCGCAGGAGAATGGATGGGCGCTGATGTGGCCCGCCTTGTTCTCGTGCCAGATCGTTGGCTCTTTTGTCGGCTTGACCACGCTCCACCGGCGATTTCGAATGTAGTCGGATGCAAAGAACCTGCGCGGCACTTTCTTTTCCAACACCTTTCCCAGCGGAGTCATCGGAATCTTCCCGTTTGGCCAATCGAACGCGGTGGGTTCTAGGAAGCCGACGATGAACACACGCTCGCGTTTTTGTGGCAGCCCGAAATCGAGCGCATTGAGAATCTGAAACGCGGCGTGGTAGCCGATGTCGCGCAGCGTTTCCATGATTCTGGAGAGCGTCCGGCCTCGGTTGTGACCGACAAGCAGCTTGACATTCTCCAACACAAAAGCCTTCGGGCGTTTCGCATCCAAAATGCGCGCGATGTCAAAGAATAGCGTGCCGCGCAAGTCTTGGAATCCCCGCATGTGCCCGATGATGCTGAAGGGCTGGCAAGGGAAGCCAGCGAGAAGCAAGTCATGGTCAGGAACGCAATGTTCATCCACGCCCTTGATGTCACCCACGGGCCATTCGCCGAAGTTCGCTGCGTAAGCCTTCTGGCATTCCTCATCTATATCCGATGAGAATACACAAACGGGGTCGTAGCCATGCAGAGACCCGACCTGTTCGACAGCCACGCGGAATCCGCCGATGCCGCAAAAAAGATCAATGTAACGGACTTGTTTCCTTGCCCGCCGTCGAAGTTCGGCGATTTGTGGGACGCTGCCGTTCATGCTCGCTGCCGTCGTTGTTTACACCTTTTGTTGAGCACGTTCAAGCGTCTTCTTAGTCTCTTACCAGCAAAATGCTGCGTAACATGCGCAAGATATTTTCGAGCACATGCGTTTCAGCCCGTATTTACCGATGGTTTGTGAACATTTCAAAAGCGTCCAACTTTCCGTTTCTGTCTTGGTTCCGGCTACGCCGGGTTAGGTTCCTCGCTGTTTTCAGTGGATGAAGGCTGTAAGTGGTGGGGGCA
>DYDH01000138.1 GCA_020717985.1 Herpetosiphon sp.
TGGGCTTCCGTGCAGGTCTGCAATCCTTCACGGCGGCTGTGCTTGGCGGTATCGGCAATATCACCGGTGGAATGCTAGGCGGTTTCCTGATCGGTTTATTGGCATCCTTCAGCGATGGCTACCTTAACGCACGCTGGACAAATGCATTGGTTTTCGCAACACTTGTACTTATCCTGCTTTTCCGTCCCACCGGCTTGCTTGGTGAACAAACGGGTCAAAAAGCCTAAGAGGCGCATCCATGAAAAATATAAGGTCTGGTATCACCTTTGGCATTATTGGCGGTCTGCTCACCTTCCTTTTCGGAGGATGGTCCGTTGCAATTATCGGCAGTTTAATGGGCGTTGGGCTTGGTATGGGACTTAGCGGCAAACTTGAACGCAAAGAGCCGCTAAAAATAGTATTGGCTGTCCTTCCAACCGCGCTGGTGGCAGGTGCAATTCTCGTTCTACTTAGCCTGTATCAGAACAACTTTGTTCAACAAGCCATTGGAAAACGTCCGGCAGCAGACAAAATTGTCCTGTATGGCAATCTGATCGGTTTTTTGGGCACGGTCTTGTTCACAACATTGCTTGCAGCGCTACACGGACTTCCCGAAAAGCAGGAACAGAAGTGGAGAATGGTTTTACTTACCCTTCTTGTTATTGCATTTCCCTTTGTAGATAAATTAACTGCATTACGCTGGACAGCCCAAATCATTTTCGCGTTGATTTTCGTTATTCTCGGACTTGGACTCAACATCGTGGTTGGGTATGCAGGGTTGCTTGATCTGGGTTATGCAGCCTTCTTCGCGATTGGAGCATACACAACAGGCATTCTCTCCTCTCCACAGCACGGAATTTTCATGAATTTTTGGCTGGTGATTTGGATCGCCGCAGCAATGGCGGCCTTATGGGGTTTTATGCTTGGCGCACCCACCCTGCCATTGCGAGGCGACTACCTCGCAATTGTTACACTTGGCTTCGGTGAAATCGTTCCTGTTCTTTTCAAAAACCTGATAGACGTAACCATCAAAGAGCCATTTACCTGTTGGATCCTGCCAGGGCTTCTAAAATTATTTGGTGCTCAAACAACAATGGCATGCATTACTCTCATGGAACATGAAGACCTGACCGCTGGTGAAAAAGGAATTAGCCCAATCGGCAGACCTTACCTTCCATTCATCGGCGAATTCAAATCCAGCAATCCAATTCCCTGGTACTTTTTGATCATTGCGATCATTATTCTCTCCGTGTTCATCATTCGCCGCTTGCGCGACAGCCGCCTGGGACGTTCCTGGATGGCAATTCGAGAAGATGAACTCGCCGCTGCACAAATGGGAATTGACCCGGTCAAAACAAAACTAGCCGCATTCGCAATGGGCGCGACTTTCTCCGGTTTTGCGGGCGCGTTCTATGCCGCCTACATTGCCGGCATTTTCCCCAGTGTGTTCGATTTCAGCGCATCCATCATCATCCTGTGTGTAGTCATTCTGGGTGGTATCGGCAATATCAACGGTGTAATCGTAGGCGGTCTTGTTATCATGACCGCTGACCGTCTTTTCCTGCCTGCGCTCAAGGATTTCCTTGCCTCTCTCTTGACGCACACCGTCCTCCCTTCAATTAGCGACCCGGTCGTTCAACTTGCAGTAAAGGATAACGCCAACCCAATCCTCTATCGTTTTCTTTTATTCGGATTGACATTGGTAATCATGATGGCGGTTCGACCTGAAGGTTTGATACCCAATGCCCAGGTTCGCGCAGAGTTACATCCCGATGAAATTCCTGCCGTTGAAGCTGAGACTCCTAAAACCAAAAAAGCGAAAAAAGGATAGGAGGCTGATATGAATCTCTTCGAAGCAAAAGCAATAACGATGACATTTGGCGGTTTGACTGCCGTAAATAAAGTGGACTTTAACATCGAGAAGGGCATGATCGCAAGTGTGATCGGTCCAAACGGCGCAGGGAAAACGACCTTCTTCAATACAATCACCCGCATTTATTCCCCAACCAGCGGTGAAATGACTTTTGATGGAAAGAATTTGTCAGGGCTGCGCCCATTTGACATTACCACGCTTGGCATTGCGCGCACATTTCAAAATATTCGCCTGTTTGCAAATATGTCGGCGCTTGAAAATGTCCTGGTTGGTCAGCACTGCCGCTTGACCTCAAACTTAATCGGACAAATCCTGCACACTCCCGCCACGATGAAAGAAGAAGCGGAAGCTCACGCGCGCGCGCTTGATATGCTCGAATATGTAGGGCTGCGCAGAAGTGATGCCAACGTAACCGCAAAAAACCTATCCTACGGTCTTCAGCGGCGTTTGGAAATTGCCCGCGCGCTCTCATCCAAACCAAAGCTTCTGCTTCTGGATGAGCCAACCGCAGGCATGAATCCAAACGAAACCATTGACCTGACCAACTTTATCCAGCGATTACGCAAAGAGCTTGATCTGACCATCTTATTGATCGAGCATCATATGCGCGTGGTGATGGCGATCTCGGACCGTGTATCGGTTTTGGATTACGGCGAAAAGATTGCGGAAGGCACACCTTCGGAAGTTCAAAAGAACGAACGTGTGATCGAAGCGTATCTCGGAAAAGGCACATCACATAAATAAGAGGCGAGGCACACGATGCTTGAATTAAAAGATGTCCACACTTACTATGGCAATATCCACGCCTTAAAAGGGATTTCGCTCACAGTGAACGACGGCGAAATCGTCACGTTAATCGGTTCAAACGGCGCGGGAAAAAGCACAACCCTGCGCACTATTCAGGGGTTGAACAAGCCGCGCACAGGCTCCATTGTGCTTGACGGTGTTGAACTGCACAAACTCCCCGCGCATGAAATTTCGGCGCTCGGCGTGGCCCAAAGCCCGGAAGGCCGTATGATCTTCCCGCGCATGACTGTGATGGAAAATCTGGAAATGGGCGCTTATGTCCGTAAAGACCTGACCTCCTTTAAGGATGACCTTGAACACGTTTTTTCACTGTTCCCCCGTCTTAAAGAACGCGTCGCCCAAAAAGGCGGTACGCTCTCCGGCGGTGAGCAACAGATGCTTGCCATGGGACGCGCTTTGATGGCAAAGCCAAAGATCCTGCTTCTGGACGAACCCTCCATGGGTCTTGCGCCTTTACTCGTAGAGTTGATTTTTGACATCATCAAGAAACTCAATGAGGAAGGCACCACTATTTTGCTGGTGGAACAGAATGCGCTCATGGCGCTCTCCATCGCCCACCGAGGCTACGTTCTGCAAACGGGCGAGATCATCCTGAGCGATAGCGCTAAAAACCTCAAGAATGACGAAATGGTGCAAAAATCATATCTCGGCGTTGAGTAAGCAGACGATTATACAACCAGTGAGAAACCCGTTTTCCGCCGAAGGCGTGAAAGCGGGTTTCTTCTAAATATCCAAGGTTTCTAAAACATTCAAACTCTGGGCTTCAAATAACATGAACCTACCAAATACGGCAGACATTGTCATTATCGGGGGAGGCGTAATGGGAACCAGCGCCGCATACCATCTTGCGCAGCGCGGGGTAAGAAACATCATCCTGCTTGAAAAGGAGAAATTCTTTGGGCAGGGAGCAACCGGCAGATGCGCGGGCGGAGTTCGTTATCAATTTTCAACCGAGATTAATGTCAAACTCTCAATCGAAAGCCTGCCGATGCTCGAAAGATTCAAGGATGAAATCGGTCAGGAGGTTAGCTACAAACAGTGCGGCTATCTTCTGGTGGCGACAAATGAAAAGGACGTGGATGCTTTCAAACATAACGTCAAAATGCAAAATGAGCTTGGCGTGCCAACTCAATTATTGAGCGGGGATGAAGTCCGCAGGCGGCTGCCGCTGATGAAATTTGATGATGCCCTCGCTGGTACATTCAATCCCAAAGACGGCATCGTTGACCCAAACAGCGTGGTGATGGGATACATCAGCGCGGCACAAAAAATGGACGTGCAAGCCTTCACAGGTGTGGAGGTGGTTGGAATCACTGTCAGCGGGGACAAGGTTGAAGAGGTGCAAACAACCATCGGCGCGGTCAAGACGCGCATGATATTGAATGCGGCGGGACCGTGGGCGAGTCCAATCGGAAAAATGGCGGGGGTTCAACTTCCAGTCATCCCACTCCGCAGGCAAATGTTTACGACGAGTCGGCTAAAAGAGGTTCGGGATGATTTCCCGTTTGTGATTGATTTTGCAAGATCGCTTTATTTTCACCGCGAAGGCGAAGGTTTGCTGATCGGCATGAGCAATCAAAATGAACAGCCAGGCTTTGAGCAAAGTGTGGATGAAGATTTTGAATTGGTAAATCTTGACGCCGCAATCGAACGTATGCCTTTGATCGAGACGGCTCAGCGCGCATCACATTGGGCGGGTTTGTATGAGGTAACACCCGATGCGCATCCGATTTACGGCGAAACAAATGTGGATGGCTTTTATGTTTGTACGGGTTTTTCGGGACATGGGTTTATGCATGGTCCAATTTCGGGGAAATTAATGGCAGAAAAAATTTTGGATGGCAGGTTTTCGAGCGTGGATGTTTCCATGCTTGACCTAAAACGCTTCGAGGAGGGTCGTTTGATTCAAGAGTACAATGTAGTGTAAATAATTTTGAAGAAAATCTCTAGCCACAGAGAGCACAGAAATTTATGAGTTTTTTTCTCCGGTTTTCCTCGGTGTGATCTGTGGCTAACCTTACAAGAGAAAAAAATGACATCAGCAGAAATCATCACCATTGGAACGGAAATATTACTCGGCGAGATCGTGGATACCAACACACGTTATCTTGCGCAAAATCTACGCGGACTAGGCGTGGATTTGTACCGCACGATCACCATCGGCGACAATGAAGAGCGTATTGCAAGCGCCATTCGCGAATCAATGGAACACGCCGATATTATCATCACCACTGGCGGGCTTGGACCAACCATTGATGACCCTACACGCGAAGCTGTGGCAAGGGCCGTAGGCGTTGAAACCGAATTTCGTGAAGAACTTTGGCAGCAAGTGGTCGCCACCATTGCGCGCTATGGGCGCACGCCGTCTGAGAATCAAAAACGACAGGCGTATGTTCCGAAAGGCTCGCTCGGTATTGCAAATCCCGTTGGCACCGCGCCATGCTTCATTGTTGAAACGGAACGCAATGCGGTTATCTCTTTGCCTGGCGTGCCCAACGAAATGGAATATGTATTACACGAGTCCATCATCCCTTATTTGCAAAAACGTTTCAACTTAAACGAAGTCATTAAGGTACGCGTACTGCATTGTTCGGGACTTGGCGAAGGCATGATAGACGAAAAAATCACGGACCTCGAAATGCTCAGCAATCCCACCGTTGGGCTTGCCGCACACACAGGCGTTGTGGATGTGCGGATCGCCGCGAAGGCAAAAAGCGAAAACGAAGCCAATGCCATGATCGCCAGGATCGAATCGCAGGTGCGCGAAAGACTCGGCTCTGTCGTCTTCGGCGCAGATGAAGACAAGCTGGAGGAAGTTGTGCTGGATTTGATCGCCCGACATGGCCTGACCCTGGCCGCAATCGAATCAGGACTCGATGGAATGCTTGCTCGCACGCTTCGCGTCCCGCATACCGCCCTCTTCACTAATCTGACACCTGATTCACTCATGCAGGCATTACGCGACGCCCGGGCAAACGCCCATGCCGATATTGCCTTGGGCGTTTCCGTCAATCCCGAACATGAAACGCGCGCTGCGGAAATGGCGTTGATCACCTCAAATGGCGAAAAGACACAGCATATTACCTACGGCGGACCTCCGCGCAGTCTGCCGCGCTGGGCAATGAACCTGGCTTTGAACTGGCTGCGCATGACGGTTAAGGAAATGGGATAATGTCCGCGCCACATCGACGCAAAGAATCCATTTGGGTAACACTGGCATGGGTATTAAACCTCGCAGGATTGGGCGGTATCGCAATCGTGGCTATTGCCTACCTCGCGTTGCAACCCGTATCGGCCGCGCCGCGCGAATCTCAATCGCAACCCATTTCAACAGCCGCGCTGCCTGCAACATACACACCAGACCCAAATTCACCCGTATTGTTGGATTTACCAACCGTAACACCCAACCCGCTATCAACATTGATCGTGGTGCAGACTCCAACGCCCTTTGTGCTTGGAGGAGGAATGCGGCCAGCGATTATTGGATATTCAGTTTCTGGAAGGCCAATTGAAGTTTACACATTCGGCGTTGGAAAAAAACAACGCATGATCGTGGCAGGAATCCATGGCGGCTACGAATGGAACACCATTGCGCTTGCGGACGAATTAATTAAACATATTTACAAAAACCCGGATATCATCCCGAGCGATATAACCCTTTATATTCTGCGCGACTTAAATCCAGATGGCGATGCGCGTGACCACGGATATGACGGCCGGGTTAACGATCATGGCGTGGATTTGAACCGAAACTTCCCCACCAACTGGGCGGCGGGATGGGACCGCGACGGGTGCTGGGATTACGGTCCCACAACAGGTGGAACTGGCCCCGGCTCCGAGCCAGAGACGCGTACCTTGATGGGATTCCTGCAAACGCACAAAATCGAAGCATTGATCAGTTATCATAGCGCAGCGCTCGGCGTTTTCCCCGGCGGCGAACCGTGGGAAAAAAATTCCATTAAATTTGCAAAGGAATTGGCAGACGCAACCGATTACTCATTTCCACCGCTGGATACTGGATGCACATTTACCGGTACACTCGCGGATTATGCCGTGGAATTGGGCGCGGTTTCAGTGGATATGGAACTATCAACGCATACAAAAACAGACTTCAAAAGAAATTTAAAAGCATTGAATGTGTTGTTGAATTGGGAAAAATAATATTTAGTGGAACACAGACATAAAGGAGATTGAATGACTCAAAAAATAGACACCCTTCTTACAAATGCCATTGTCCTCAGCATGGATGGCAAAATGAATCAATATGACCCCGGCGCGGTTGCTGTCAAAGGTGATGTGATCGTTGCAGTTGGACCAGAAACCGAGATTATCAAGAAATATTCAGCGAACGAAACGATTGATTGCGGCGGCAAAGTGCTTATGCCCGGACTTGTCAACGCGCACACGCATGTGCCGATGACCCTCCTGCGCGGACTGGAAGATGACCTGCGCCTCGATGTGTGGCTGATGGGCTACATGCTTCCAGTGGAACGTGAATTTGTCACCCCTGAATTTGTAAGACTTGGAACATTGCTCGCCTGCGCCGAACAGATCCGCAGCGGCGTGACCACCTTCAACGATATGTATTTCTTCGAAGATGACATCGCCCAAGCCACTGCGGACGCCGGTATGCGCGCCGTCTGCGGGCAAAGCGTGATGAAATACCCCGCGCCCGACGCGACGTCATTTGAAGACTCGATTGCCATGGCGCGCGAATTCATCAAAAAATGGAAAGGCCACCCGCTGATAGTCCCTGCGGTTGCGCCGCACGCGCCCTACTCCACCACGCCGGAAATCCTGCGTACCTGTGCCAACCTTGCCAAGGAGTTCGATGTGCCTTTGCACATTCACATCTCCGAAACCGCGTTTGAAGTGGAAACCATGCGCCAGGAACAAGGTATGCCGGTTGTGCCATACATCAAAAAGCAGGGTGTGCTTGAGGCAAAAGTGATTGCCGCGCATTGCGTTCACATTGATATTGGCGAAATAAGGACATTGCAGCATGTAAATGCGGGTGTCTCACATAACCCATCATCGAACCTAAAACTTGCCTCTGGATTTGCCCCCGTGCAAAAAATGCTCGAAAACGGACTCAATGTGGGCATCGGCACAGATGGTCCTGCCTCGAACAACGACCTCGACATGTTTGAGGAAGTGCGCCTCGCCTCCTTCGTTGCGAAAGCCTCCAGCAACGACCCGACTGTTGTCCCTGCGGCGACTGCGTTACTAATGGCTACCCGCATGGGCGCACAAGCCCTGCACATGGGAGATATAACAGGATCGCTCGAACCAGGCAAACGCGCCGATTTGATTGTCGTGGACACCTCCCCCGTCCACAACTCGCCGCGCTTCCGCCGTAACCCGAACAATGCCTACGCCCAACTTGTGTTCGCATCCAAATCCACAGATGTAACCGATGTAATGGTCAATGGGAAATGGTTGATGCGCGCGCACGAGTTATTGACCTTGAATGAAGCCGACCTGCTCAAGCAAGCCCATGAAGTGGCGCAAAAGATAGATGCCTTCCTGATCGAACGTGAACAGTCTGTGCTTTCCAAGTTGATCGCGCTTGGCGGCTCGATGGAACAGGAATCGTTCGAGGTGCAGGTCAAGGTCAAGGTGACAGACCCAGACCAACTTGTCTTAAACATGGAACAGGCCAAGATCGAAATCAACGCGCACAAACATTATCATCAATATGATGAGTATTACATGTTCGAAGATCCATCCCAGGGACGCCTGCGCTTCCGCGAAGATAATTTGATCAACGACAAAGGGGATGTGGAAAACGTGCGGTCGCGCCTGACATTGCTCGGTCAACAGCGTGAGGATGAGATCGGGCATGATGTGCTGCTTTCGCGCAGCCGCTTCCTTGCGCCCGCCGTGCATACATCACGTTTCTATCGTGAATACTTCAAACCCACGCGGGTAATTTCGATTGAAAAAGACCGCTTGCGCTGGCATATTAGTTATAAGGATACTGAATTCTTTGTCAACCTCGATCACATGAAGCAGCCAGACATGCGATACTTCCTTGAGGTCAAGAGCCGCACATGGAGCCGCAAGGATGCGGACCTCAAAGCTGGATTGGTAAAGGAATTGTTAAATCTGCTTGGTGTAGGGAATGCTGAAGTGGTGACACAGGATTACATCGAAATATTGACCTCGTAGAAAAAAAGGTGACAGTCACACGCTCACCTGCACTGCGCCAAAATGCAGTGCGGTGCAAGTGTCGCGAAAGTGACTGTCACCTGCATTGAGACAATATGGATTCACTTAAAAAATTTATCGGAATCATCTTCGCAATCTTATTTATCTCCACGGCTGTGCCAGCGCTGATCTTCTTCAACTTTGACCGGCGGGCATTTACCGCGGAGACTTATCAAAAAGCTTTTGCCAATGCCGATTTTTATGGCAAACTCCCCGTGGCGCTTGCGGAAGCCATGCTCTCCGCAAGCACAGACCAAAGCCAATTACCCATCGTGATGCGCGGAATGAGTCAGAATGCATGGGAGGCGTTCTTCCGCACCTTGCTGCCACAAGAGACTCTTAAAATGATGGGGGATGAAATTTTGAATTCAACTTTTGCATATCTCAACATGCAGGCGAATTCTGTTCAACTCTCACTCGTTCCCCTCAAAACCAGTATGGTAAGCGACTTGGGCGTGCAAGCCGCCTACACGCTGTTGAATACACAGGCAGATTGCACGCTTGAGCAAATGACACAAATGGCAATTGACCTGTTCACGAAGAGCGAGATTCAATTCTGCAAACCGCCCGCAGAGTTAATTCCCATGTTGACGCCTGCGATACAGGGACAGATGCAATTCGCCGCGCTTGCAGTTCCCGACCAAATTACCTTAATCAGCGCGCCGCCTGAAAATGATCCGCGTGTAAAATTACAGACCGCGCGCATGGCGATGCGTCTAAGCCCGATACTTCCGCTGTTATTTTTATTGGCGATGACCATCCTTACGGTCAATTCGTTCAAGAGTTGGTTGAGTTGGTGGGGCATTCCATTCTTCGTCACGGGTATTCTTGCGAGTTTGATGAGCTTGAGCGGCGCACCGATCTTCGGCACAATACTACAGCGCATCCTTCTGGATAAAATACCCGCCTTTCTTCCTTCGATTTTATTGGATTACGCCAGTGACCTGGCGCTCGCCATGCTTCAATCCTTGCTCAGCCCCATTCTTTGGCAGGGATTGGTGATTGCATTGATTGGGTTGATAATGACGGTGGCTGGATACTTCATAAAAGGAAATACAACGATATAACCATCGAAAACATATCCCGAAAAAAGCGAGGAAATTAAATGCGTAAATTATCTGATAATTTTTTCAATTGCCTGAAGTCAGGGTTTCTCTCAGATATTACCGAGAGTGTCAAACAAGACCCTGATCTTAATCTTGAAATTCGGGAAGCTTCTATTAACGTTTACTACAAAGGCAACTCCCTCCTTAAGTTGACGGAAACAAGTTCCAGCCATTACAAAGCGGAAATTCATGAAAAATTTCTGGGGGATATAATTTTGCCTTTGGACTTTAATGAAGCTACCATTGACCAATTTACAAAAAATATCCCCTTTCTAAAACAAAACATAGTCAAATATGGCAAACGGTCGCTTGAAACTGAGTATGAACAAATGATCATTCGCGCCAATAACTTTGAATCTCGTAATAATACTGAATATCTGATTGTTGACAGGCAGTCTGCAAATAAAGATGGACGATTTGATTTAACAAGCATCTTTTGGGATAGGAATCGCCGCCGAACAAAACAAGAAGTTCCCATCTGCTTGATGGAAGTTAAATTTGGGCTCAACACTGACATAAAGGACGTTCATAATCAACTGGCAAGATATTACGAATACATCAAATCCCACACAGTGGAGATTGCGGATGAAATGCAATGTGTTTTTCGCCAGAAAATAGAATTGGGATTATATAAGCAGTCACTCGAGCAGCTTGAAGCATTGAAAACGCTTTCGTTTTCAAAAGACATAGATCAATTTCAATTCATCTTGATTTTGGTGGACTACAACCCCAACAGCGCTCTGCTTGATTTACAAAGTCTTTCCAACTTGTCATTTGCAAGTCAAATCAAAATTTTATTCGGCGGATTTGCCATGTGGCAGAAAAATGTAAAACCACTGTCAGAATATTTGCCGTAGCAACCACAAACTGTCACGTTGAAAACGTGACCTACAAATTTAGCGCGGAAAAGGAGCCGTATCATGGAAGAAAAATCAGGCGCACAGATCAGCCAGAAAGCATTCATCCAATCCCTGCTGATCTTATTGGCATTAATGATCGTCGCGGGCGTGCTCACGCTCGTCATCCCCGCCGGGCAATATCAACGCATTGACGTGGACGGACGCGAGACTCTTCTGCCCGATTCATTCGCATTCACCGAAAAACCCGACTATCCCATCTGGCGCTGGTTCACCGCCCCGCTGGAAGTGGTCACCGGACCCGACGGTTTGACAGTCATCGTCATCACCGTTTTCATCCTCATGGTCGGCGTCGCCTTTGCCATCATGGACAAAAGCGGAATCCTCAAAGCCGCGCTGGCACGTATCGTGCGCCGTTATGCAGGACAAAAATACATGCTCCTGCTCATCATCTCATTCTTTTTCATGGCACTCGGCGCATTCTTCGGCATCTTCGAAGAAGTCGTTCCGCTCGTGCCGTTGATGATCGCCCTCTCCTATTCCCTCGGATGGGACACGTTGACAGGCTTGGGCATGTCCATTCTCGCCACCAACATGGGTTTCTCCGCAGCCATCACAAATCCGTTTACCATCGGTGTCGCTCAACGCATTGCGGAATTACCCGCCTTCTCGGGTACAGGCTATCGCATCGTCATCTTTATTTTCATGTATATTTTGTTGGCGGTCTTCCTCACCCGCCACGCGCGCAAAGTGGAAGCAAACCCCAAGTCCTCGCCTGTCTACATGGAAGAGCAGGCAACGCGCGAGAAATACAGTCACTTCACCGCAGACTCCATTGCGCATGAAAACAAAGGCACCACACCCGCGCTCATCTTTTTACTGGTCTGTGTCGTGTTGATCTTTGCCACACTCTTCGCCGGTCCGTTCGTGCCTGCCATCAGCGACCTTGCGCTTCCTCTCGTCGGCGTGTTATTTCTTGTCGCAGGCGTCGGTTCAGGTCTCATCGCGGGCATTGGCAAAGATGCATGGAAAGCCGCGGGTGAAGGACTCGGCGGCATTGCGCCCGCCATTCCGCTCATTCTCATGGCAGCCAGCGTCAAGTTCATCATCGCTTCGGGCGGCATCCTCGACACCATTTTGCACAGCGCCGCAAACGCCTTCATCGGTGCAAATCCCATCACCGCCGCGCTATTGATTTTCGTGTTGACTCTCGGCATTGAATTCTTCGTTTCGAGCGGCTCAGCAAAAGCATTCCTGCTCATGCCCATCCTCATTCCGCTCGCAGACCTGGTCGGCGTCACACGTCAAACCGCCGTGCTCGCCTACATCTTTGGCGACGGCTTCTCCAACCTCGCCTACCCCACCAGCGCCGTCCTGCTCATCTGCCTCAGCCTAACAGCGGTCACCTACCCCAAATGGCTGCGCTGGGTACTGGGCTTATGGATTTGGGTCATCCTTGCCTCGTTGATCTTCCTCGCCATCGCTGTGTTGACCCATT